>JAYVOQ010000104.1:0-19380 GCA_043757845.1 Hyphomicrobiales bacterium
GAAAGTTTTCTTACCAATTTCGCTTGCCTGGGTGGTGATCACCGCCGGCGTTTTAGTTTATATGGGATGGTTACCATCATGAGCCTTTCACTCACCGGCGTAGGCCGCCAACTATTTTTGAAGGAATTCGTTTCTGCTTTCTTTCTGGCGATGAAGTATTTCTTCGCGCCAAAAGTTACGCTGAACTACCCTCATGAAAAGGGCATGCTCAGCCCGCGCTTCCGTGGCGAACACGCGCTGCGGCGTTATCCCAATGGTGAAGAGCGTTGCATTGCTTGCAAGCTCTGCGAAGCCATTTGCCCGGCGCAAGCCATCACCATTGAAGCAGGCCCGCGCCGCAATGATGGAATCAGGCGCACCACGCGCTATGACATAGACATGACCAAATGCATCTATTGCGGCTTCTGCCAAGAAGCCTGCCCAGTGGATGCCATTGTGGAAGGCCCCAATTTTGAATTCGCAGTTGAAACGCGCGAAGAACTGATGTTCGACAAAGCCAAATTGTTAGACAATGGTGACCGTTGGGAACGTGAAATTGCCCGCAACTTAGCACTTGACGCGCCGTATCGTTGAGGGGCCCAAAATGATTGCAACAGCCTTCTTCTTTTATCTCTTCTCACTCGCTGCCATCGCCTCAGCGGTGTTGGTTATCACCATGAAAAACCCCGTGCATTCGGTATTGTTCTTGATCCTGTGCTTCTTCAACGCGGCGGGCCTATTCGTGCTGACCGGAGCTGAATTCTTGGCGATGATTTTGGTGGTGGTTTACGTGGGCGCGGTTGCGGTGTTGTTCCTCTTTGTCGTGATGATGTTGGATGTGGATTTCACGGAACTGCGCTCTGGCTTTTTGAACTATCTGCCAGTGGGTGGGGTGATTGGGTTGATCTTGCTGGCGGAACTTGTCTTGTTGTTCGGCACATGGGCTGCACCCGCGGGTGATGTGGCCGCAGCATCGGATGCTGTGCAGAACACGCGGGCACTTGGTTTGGTGCTTTACACGAAATACGTCTTCTTCTTTCAAACCGCAGGCTTGATATTGTTGGTGGCCATGATCGGCGCTATCGTTCTCACTCTGCGCCACCGCCCCGGTATCAAACGCCAAGACGTGAACACGCAAGTGGCGCGCGGGCCGGCAACGGCGATGGAAATTAAAAAAGTAAAATCGGGGCAGGGCATCTGATGATTGGCATCACGCATTATCTAGTCGTCGCTGCCATTCTTTTTACCATTGGCATTTTCGGCATATTCCTCAATCGCAAAAACGTCATCGTTATTATGATGTCGATTGAGCTCATGTTGCTGGCGGTAAATATCAATCTCGTGGCCTTCTCCACCACGCTGCATGATTTGACTGGGCAGGTTTTCGCACTGCTCATTCTCACCGTGGCAGCAGGCGAGGCCGCGATTGGCCTTGCCATTCTGGTCACCTATTTCCGCAACCGCGGCACCATCGCGGTTGAAGATATTAACATGATGAAGGGCTGATGATGGTTCAGGCAATTCTCTTTCTGCCGCTCATTGGCGCTCTGATTGCGGGCCTTTTCGGCACCAAGGCGTTCAAGCGATTGGGCAGCGATGCTGAGGTTTATGCGGATCACGCGCATGTGGCACGTGATGACCATTCACATGACGATCACAGCCATGCAGATCATCACGGCTATGACGGCCCGCCATGGCCCATGTATTTGACCACAGGCCTGCTGTGCGTTTGCGCGGTCTTGTCTTGGATTATCTTTGTAGGCTTCCTGCAAGGTGGTCATGATTCAGAGATTGAACTTCTGCCGTGGATCACGTCTGGCGCATTGAAAGCTGCATGGTCAATCCGTCTTGATGCTCTCACCGCAGTTATGCTGGTGGTGGTGAACACGGTGTCCGCCGTGGTTCATGTTTATTCTTTGGGTTACATGAGCCATGATGAGCATCAGCCACGCTTCTTTGCTTATCTCTCACTTTTCACTTTTGCCATGTTGGCTTTGATCACCTCCAATAACCTCATCCAAATGTTCTTCGGTTGGGAAGGCGTTGGCTTGGCATCTTACCTGCTGATCGGTTTTTGGTACACGCGTGAAAGCGCCAATGCCGCCGCCATCAAGGCTTTTGTGGTCAACCGTGTGGGTGACTTTGGCTTTGCACTTGGCATTTTCGGTGTGTTCATGGTTTATGGTTCGGTCGAATTTCCAGTGATCTTCGCCCATGCGCCAGATGCTGTTGGCAAAACGATCCATTTCCTCGGCCATGATTGGGATACGCTGACAACTCTCTGCTTGCTGCTGTTCATGGGGGCCATGGGCAAATCGGCGCAATTCCTGCTGCACACATGGTTGCCAGACGCGATGGAAGGCCCCACACCCGTGTCAGCCCTCATCCACGCCGCCACCATGGTGACGGCGGGTGTGTTCCTTGTGGCGCGTCTCTCGCCACTGTTTGAGCTTGCCCCGCATGCGCGTGAAGTTGTCACCATCGTTGGTGCCATCACTGCCTTCTTCGCGGCCACCGTTGGCTTGGTGCAGAATGACATTAAGCGCGTGATCGCTTATTCAACCTGTTCGCAGCTTGGATACATGTTTGTGGCCATGGGTGTGGGCGCTTATGGCGTCGGCATTTTCCATTTGTTCACGCACGCTTTCTTCAAGGCGCTTCTGTTCTTGGGCGCAGGCTCGGTGATCCACGCCATGGGTGGCGAACAAGATATGCGCAAGATGGGTGGCCTTGGCCCCTATATCCGCATCACCCAAGCCATGATGCTGATCGGCACTTTCGCGCTCACAGGTGTTGGCATACCCGGCGTCGGTGGCTTTGCTGGGTTCCACTCCAAAGATGCAATAATCGAAGCCTCTTATGCAGGCGGTAGCACTTTTGCTTTCACGCTTTTGGTGATTGCCGCTTTCTGCACCAGCTTCTATTCATGGCGCTTGGCCTTCATGACGTTCTCTGGCCCAACACGGGTCAGCAAGGACGTGATCGACCATGCCCATGAGAGCCCCCCCGTGATGTTGGTGCCGCTTGCAATTTTAGCACTTGGCGCTGTGATTGCGGGCTTCGTGTTCCAACATTGGTTCATAGGTGAAGGCCAAGCCGAGTTCTGGGGCGCTGCAATTTTCCGCTCGGCTGACAATCATATCCTCACTCAAATGGAGGAAGTGCCGCTGTTTGTGAAATGGTCCGCCACCGTGGCAATGCTTGCAGGCCTTGGCCTAGCTTGGCTGTTCTACATCCGTGACACAAGTTTGCCTGCGGCTTGGGCGGCTGTGAATCAACCACTCTACAAATTCCTGCTCAACAAATGGTATTTTGATGGGATCTACGATTTCATTTTCGTCAAACCCCTCAGGTGGATTGGGCGTTTGTTCTGGAAGGGCGGTGATGGCGCGGTGATCGATGGTTTCGGCCCAGATGGTGTTTCTGCGGCTGTGGCAGGTGTGACAGCGCAAGCCGTGAAGCTACAAACTGGCTATGTCTATCACTATGCCTTTGCCATGCTGATTGGCGTGGCCGCGTTTATTTCTTGGTTCTCATTCGGGGGCATACACTCATGAACTGGCCTCTGCTTTCAGTCATTACTTTCCTGCCCTTGGTGGGTGTGGCTGCTATCCTCTTTGCCCGCGGCGAAGACGAAGCCGCCGCGCGTTATGCCCGCTGGGCAGCCCTGTGGGCGACGATAGTAACCTTCCTCGTCTCACTGTTGATCCTGCCGAATTTCGATTCGCAAACAGCTGGTTTCCAACTTGTTGAAAATCATGCTTGGCTTGGTATGGCCAATTACCGCATGGGGTTGGATGGCATTTCCATGCCCTTCGTGTTGCTCACCACTATCTTGATGCCTATCTGCATCGGCGCAAGTTGGTTCGTGAAAATGCGGGTGCGTGAATATATGATCGCGTTTCTGGTTCTTGAAACGCTGATGATTGGCGTTTTCTGCTCACTAGACTTGGTGTTGTTCTATGTATTCTTTGAAGCAGGCCTTATTCCGATGTTCCTGATCATCGGTGTGTGGGGTGGCGCACGCCGCGTTTATGCCAGCTTCAAATTCTTCCTCTACACTTTGCTTGGCTCCGTGTTGATGCTCATCGCCATCATCGCCATGTATTGGCAGGCGGGCACAACTGACATTGCCGTGTTGTTGACGCGCGCCGATGGCTTTCCGGCGCAAATGCAAACGTGGCTGTGGCTGGCTTTCTTTGCTTCCTTCGCCGTAAAAATGCCGATGTGGCCAGTTCACACATGGCTGCCGGACGCCCACGTTGAAGCGCCAACTGCTGGCTCAGTGGTGTTGGCCGCCATCCTTCTGAAGATGGGTGGTTATGGCTTCTTGCGCTTCTCGCTGCCCATGTTCCCTGATGCCAGCCATTATTTCCAACCGCTGGTTTACACCCTTTCCATCGTAGCCATCATTTACACCTCACTGGTGGCACTGGTGCAGGAAGACATGAAAAAGCTGATCGCTTATTCATCGGTTGCTCACATGGGCTTTGTCACCATGGGCATTTTCTCGTTCACGCGGCAGGGTATTGACGGTGCAATTTTCCAAATGATCAGCCATGGCTTTGTCTCTGGCGCTTTGTTCCTCTGCGTGGGCGTGGTTTATGACCGGATGCATACGCGGGAAATTTCAGCTTACGGTGGCCTTGTCAACCGTATGCCGCTTTATGCTTTTGTATTTCTGTTCTTCACCATGGCCAACGTCGGCCTGCCGGGAACCTCTGGTTTCGTCGGTGAATTTATGACACTGCTTGGTACGTTTAAGAATAACACGTGGGTTGCCTTCTTCGCCACTTCAGGTGTGATTTTGTCTGCCATGTATGCGCTGTCGCTCTATCGCAAAGTGGCGCTGGGCGCCTTGGTGAAAGACTCGCTGAAACACATTCCCGATATGACGCCGCGAGAACTGGCGATTATTGCTCCGCTGGCTTTGCTGGCGGTGTTCTTCGGCTTTTACCCTTCGCCCATCCTCAATCTCTTTGGTGTGCCCGTTGAGGGCCTGCTGAAAACCCTTCACGTTGCCTCCGTCAATGCGGGCGACCTTCTGTCAATTGCAATGCGGTGACCTGATGACCATTTTCCAACAACTTGGCGCTGCTGCTGCTCTTCCTGAAATTCTGCTGGCCATCATGGCCATGGTGCTTTTGCTGGAAGGCGTGTTCGTCACGGCCCACACGCCCAACACGATTCGTTGGGGTGCCATTGCATCGCTCGTTGCTGTCGCAGGTTTGGTGATTTGGAAATCCGGCACGGGTTCGGTCGAAGCTTTTGACGGCGCTTTCGTGGCCGATGGTTTTGCAAGACTGATGAAAGTGTTGGCTTTGCTGGGTGGGGCCATCACACTGGCAATGAGTGGCAAATATCTCGCCCGCACCAAGATGGACAGCGAGGAATACCCTGTTCTCATCATGCTGGCCACAGTCGGTATGATGTTAATGATCTCGGCAGGTGATTTAATCTCACTCTATGTGGGGCTTGAGCTGCAATCTTTGCCGCTTTACGTGATTGCCGCCATCAACCGTGAGAACGCTAAATCATCTGAAGCGGGCCTGAAATACTTCGTCCTCGGCGCACTCTCATCCGGCATGTTGCTTTACGGTGCGTCACTGGTTTACGGCTTCACGGGGCACACTGATTTTGCGGGCATCTCCACAGCCCTTTCAAAATCCGGCGCAACGCTGGGTGTTGTCTTCGGCCTCGTCTTCATCATGGCAGGGTTGGCCTTCAAAGTTTCCGCCGTGCCCTTCCATATGTGGACGCCTGATGTTTATGAAGGCGCACCCACACCCGTCACAGCTTTCTTCGCCACAGCACCCAAGATCGCTGCCATTGCACTTTTCGCGCGCGTCATGGCGGGCCCGTTTGCGGGCGTTACGCATTCGTGGCAGCAAGTGGTGATTTTCATTTCTTTTGCCTCCATGGCTTTCGGAGCGGTGGCCGCAATCGGCCAAAGCAACATCAAGCGCCTGCTGGCTTATTCGTCCATCGCCAATATGGGTTTCGCATTGGTGGGCTTGGCTGCGGGCACAGTTGAAGGCGTGCAAGGCTTAATTGTTTATATGTTGATTTATCTGGCCACCACACTGGGCACTTTCGCCTGCATCATGGCGATGCGCCGCAAAGGCATTTATGTGGAACAGATTTCTGACCTTGCGGGCCTTTCGCGCAATGACAAAGGGTTGGCTTTTGTTTTGGCCATGTTGATGTTTTCACTGGCCGGAATTCCGCCGCTCGCTGGGTTCTTCGGCAAGCTGTTTGTGTTCTTGGCTGCGGTGAAAGCCGGGCTTTATATCTTGGCTGTTCTCGGCGTGGTTGCCTCAGTAATCGGTGCCTATTACTATCTGCGTATCGTGAAGCTTATGTATTTTGACCAACCCGCCGAAAAGTTTGATGGCGCAGATATGGAACTGGCCATTGTGGCCTATGCTTCGCTGGCCTTTGTGTTGGGCTTTATCGTTTTCGCCCAGCCACTGGTGAATGCGGCGAGCATTGCGGCAAAGAGCCTGTTCTAGCCATTGCGCACCCACCGCCTTGCCACCGTAGACTCCACCAATCTAGAAGCGCGGCGGCTGGTCGCGGCAGGCGAGGGCGGGCCGTTATGGATCATCAGCGCCGCGCAAACTGCAGGCAAGGGCAGGCTGGGGCGCAACTGGGTCTCTAAACCCGGAAACTTCTATGGCACACTGCTATGGCCAACCAACGCCCCGCAACGCGCCCTTGCTCAGGCCAGTTTCGCGGCCGCCATTGCGGTTTACCAAACTGCAAGTAAATTCGTAACCCCAGAGCGCATCGCATTGAAATGGCCAAACGATTGCCTGTTGGACGGGGCTAAATTCTGCGGCATTTTGACTGAGGGTATAGCCCCCGGTGTTCTTGCCATCGGCATAGGCATTAACATCGCCCATGTCCCAGATGACTTGCCTTACCCCGCTTCGCGCTTGGAAACGGCAAATGTTGAATCAGTTTTTGAAAAACTTCAGCTAAATCTTTCAAATAACTTATCTATTTGGAACGAGGGGCAAGGGTTCGAAAGCATCCGCCAAGAGTGGATGGTCCGCTGCCCGCACCTTGGTATAGCGGTTAACGTCGATGGCGTGGCGGGCCATTTCGAAGGACTGGGATCAGACGGCGCTTTTTTGCTGCGGCAAACCGATGGTGAATGCAAACAAATTTATGCAGGTGACGTGCGCCTAGAGTATGAGAAGCCATGAACGCAAAACCTATTAAACGTAAACTCGATCAAGGCGAAGACCTTGTGCTATTGCCCTTAGGCGGCACCGGCGAAATTGGCATGAACTGTTATTGTTACGGCGTTGGCCCCGCGCTGACACGTGACTGGTTTATGGTTGATTTGGGTGTAAAGTTCGGTGACGAACGAGACCCCGGCATCGACGTGATCATGCCGGATGTTGGCTACATCACCAAAAACCGCAAACGTTTTCACGGCCTCGTTGTCACTCACGCGCATGAAGACCACATCGGCGCCATCTGCCATCTCTGGCCACAGCTGCAATGTGAAATACATTGCACACCCTTTGCCGCTGAATTGCTGAAGCTTAAACTTATTGAACATGGCCTTGATGAAGATGTGAAACTCATCGTTCATAAACCGGGCAGCAAATTCACCCTAGGGCCATTCAAATTGGAACTGGTGCCCGTCACCCATTCGATCCCTGAATCCTGTGCTTTGTTCATTGACTCTGGACGCGGCACCGCTCTGCATTCGGGCGATTGGAAAATTGATCGTTTCCCGCAAATGGGCCACAACATCGGCGAAAAGCGTTTTCGCGAATTGGGCGAGCGCGGCGTTGACGCTTTGGTTTGCGATTCAACCAATGTGCTGCGCGAAGGGGTGTCACCCTCAGAAAAAGATGTAGCCGCAACTCTTTCGGACATCATCTCCAATGCTAAAGGCCGCGTGGCTGTTACCACTTTTGCATCACACGTGGAGCGCATTTCTTGCGCCGTAAAAGCTGCACGCACGGCTGGCCGCGAAGTGGTGATTGCCGGCCGCGCCATGCGCAACACCATCGAAGCCGCACGCAAATGCGGTTATCTGAAAGATGCTGGGGCCTTCCTCGATTTTGAAGAATTCGGCTATCTGCCGAATGACCGTGTGCTGCTGCTGTGCACCGGCAGCCAAGGCGAAAGCCGCGCTGCCATCGCCCGCATTGCCGAGGATAGCCATCCCCAAATTTCTTTGGAGAAAGGCGACCTTGTGATTTTCTCGGCCCGCACCATTCCGGGCAATGAAAAAGAAGTCAGTGCCGTGATCAACAATCTGGCCAAGCTGGAAATTGATGTGATCACTGCGGATGACGCTTTGGTGCATTCCTCTGGCCATCCGCGCCAAGGTGAATTGAAGCAAATGTATGAATGGCTGCAACCCAAAATTCTTATCCCCATGCATGGTGAGCCCCGCCACTTGCGCGCCCATGTGGAATTTGCCAAGGCGCAAGGCATTCCTGAAACTTTGCTTCTGCAAGATTTGAAGATTGCACGTTTGAAGCCGGGCCAAGCTGAAATCATTGACGAGGCCCCCGGCGGACGCTTGCATCTGGATGGTAAACTGATTGTCGACAGCGAAGACGGGCCAGCGCGCGAACGCCGCAAGCTGGCGATCAGCGGTATCATTTTCGTAAGTGTGCTGATGAATGACAAGGGCGATTTGCAGGATCTCATTTTAGAAGCTGATGGCGTGCCCGCCACTTTGCCGCAAGAGCTTGAAGAACTGGCCGAGGAAGCCTTCACCGCCATGCCCCGTGCAAGGCGCAAAGATGACAATGTGGTGGCCGAAACTATCCGCACCGCCATTCGTCGCGCCTGCGATAACGAGTGGGGCAAGAAGCCGATATGTAAAGTTGTGGTTCATCGGAGTTGATAACCACGCGCATTGAGTGCAAGGCCACGCTGCGTTAAGCCCTGCCCAATATGGCCAAACGTGATTCTGCTGAAACTCCACCACCCGCTCCCATCCAAGGCATCGAACTGAAAGATGCATTGGAGGAGCGCTATCTTGCCTATGCGCTTTCCACCATCATGCATCGTGCATTACCCGATGTGCGCGATGGCTTGAAGCCGGTTCACCGCCGCTTGCTGCATGTGATGCGACTGTTGCGCCTAGACCCTAACACCGCCTTCAAAAAATCCGCCAAGATCGTGGGTGACGTGATGGGTGGTTATCACCCGCATGGTGACCAAGCCATCTATGAGGCCATGGTGCGCCTCGCCCAAGATTTCTCGTCACGTTATCCATTGGTTGATGGCCAAGGCAACTTCGGCAACATTGATGGCGATGGTGCCGCTGCCTATCGTTACACCGAAGCCCGCATGACCGAAGTGGCGCGGTTGTTGATAGAAGACTTGGATGAAGGCACAGTTGATTTTAAACCGAACTATGACGGCACGGTTGAAGAACCAGTTGTTCTTCCCGGCGCTTTCCCAAATTTACTTGCCAATGGTTCTTCCGGCATCGCCGTGGGCATGGCCACCTCCATTCCGCCGCACAATGTGGCCGAGATTTGCGATGCGGCACTGCATCTGATTAAAACACCGGGTGCTGGTGTAGACAAGCTCACCCAGTTTATCATCGGCCCAGATTTTCCCACAGGCGGCATTGTCATTGACAGCCGCGAAGATATTATTGCCGCTTACAAAACGGGTCGTGGCGGTTTCCGTTTGCGGGCGCGCTGGGCGAAGGAAGAGCTGCCACGCGGCGGTTGGCAAATTGTTATCACCGAAATCCCTTATATGGTGCAGAAGAGCCGTCTGATTGAGCGCATCGCTGAGTTGCTGAATGACAAAAAACTGACACTGCTGAATGACGTGCGCGACGAAAGTGCCGAAGACGTTCGCGTTGTGTTGGATCCCAAATCAAGAAACGTCGAACCAGAGCTGTTGATGGAACAAATGTTCCGCAATACTGAGCTGGAAAACCGCATTCCTCTGAATATGAATGTGATCTCTGGCGGCAGAGTGCCAAAGGTGCTTTCGCTCAAAGACGTTCTGCAAGAATGGCTTAATCACCGCCGCGAAGTTTTGCAGCGCAAGTCGCAGCACCGCTTGGATGAGATTGCCCGCAGACTAGAAATTCTCGGCGGTTACCTTGTTGCTTATTTGAATATCGATGAAGTGATCAAAATCATTCGTGAACAAGATGAGCCCAAGCCCGCTTTGATAAAGCGCTTCACGCTGACCGACACACAAGCCGAAGCTATTCTCAATTTACGCTTGCGGGCTTTGCGCCGTTTAGAGGAAATGGAAATCCGCAGCGAGAATGACAACCTGTTGAAAGAGCAGGGTGGATTAAAATCATTGCTGGAATCTGAAGAACAGCAATGGATTTCAATTTCTGAAGCCATCAAAGAACTGAAAGAAAAGTTCTCTAAGAAAACGCCCCTTGGCAAGCGCCGCACAGATTTTGCCGAAGCGCCAGAGATGGATGAGGATTTCGATCAAGCCATGATCGAGAAGGAACCTATCACGGTGATCTGCTCAGAAAAGGGTTGGATACGTGCCATGAAGGGCCACATCGAAGACGCCAGCACCCTGACCTACAAGGATGGTGACGCAGCCAAGTATATCGTTCAGGCGATGACGACGGATAAGATCATGTTGTTCTCATCCTCTGGCAAGTTTTACACGCTCGAAGGCTCGAAATTGCCCGGTGGCCGCGGTAATGGCGAACCTGTGCGCTTAATGGCGGATGTGGATGCAGCAGATGCTATCGTTGCGGTATTCCCACATCAGCCCGGCACCAAGCTTTTAGTTGCGTCCACCGACGGTGACGGCTTCATCGTTCCTTCGGATGAATGTGTGGCAAACACAAAAAAGGGTAAACAGGTGCTTAATGTAAAAGCGCCGGTTGAAGGCTTGGTGTGTGTGCAGGTTGCAGCGGATGCTGACCATATTGCTACAATTGGCGACAACCGAAAATTGTTAATTTTTAAAACTGCAGAATTGCCGGAGATGACAAGAGGCAAAGGCGTGCGGTTGCAAAAATTCAAAGATGGCGGATTGGCGGATGCCAAAGCCTTCAAATTGAGCGCCGGTTTGACTTGGCTGGATCAAGGCGGTCGCAACTGGAGCGTGACTGAATTAACCGAATGGCTGGGTGACCGCGCCCAAGCCGGCCGCTTGCCACCCCGCGGTTTCCCGAAGACTAATCGCTTTGGTTGAAATTTCGCTATTAAAGCGCGGTCAACTATTCTCGTTTAAAGGTTAATGCGCTGGGCCGGGGGGTCTGGACCAGGTGACGTATCGGCGAAGCCTGCAGCATTGAGACTTGGCAAGACAGACGGCGATGAGAGCAACACGAATCTGGGTCAAACAGGGCGCATTTGAACGCGCCAGTGTTGATGCGCAGGATTTTTCTGCAGCAGACGAACGTCGGCGTTTTGAAGACGGTGATGTGCGGTTGACCAGCGGTGAAATTGGCACCGAGATTAAGTGGCACGCGCAAACACGCTGTATCACTTCATTATTTGTTGTGGCCGATTGGTTGGGCAAATCGAGGGCGCCATTTGTGTTGCGCTTTTATGTATCGGGCTGGTTTGAAGAATTCTATCATACCGCCCTTGAAGCAGCAGATCGGCTTGAAGCCATTATTTCACGCGGTGACCGCCACTTCCCGGTGCGCACTTTTGTGCAGCAAGTTGAGATTGCAAATTCCATCCTTGCGCCGCTTATGGAAGATGCCAAATCTTCTGCCGATAAGCTTGACGATCTTGCCGTTGAGTGTGTCTATAACCGTGAGAATAATCGCTTCCGAGTGTCCTCTGTTGGTAAAAACTCGTTGATCGCCAAAGTTTACGGCGATGTTGAAAGTTCACACCCGCGCCAAACAACGGGCTCATACAGTGACACTGTGAATGCTGGATATGTGGAAGTTTTGCAATCAGGAAAGCCCCGCGCTGACCACGTGTTAGCGGCCCTTCGATTTCCCAATAATAGTGTTTATTGGGTGCCTTATCATAGGATCATCTTGCCGATATTAGGCAATCTAAAAGGAGATTCCGTGAAAGTTGTTTCGCAGTTCGCATCAGTCGGCTTTAAGGTAATCTAGCCTGCCTGAGGCCATGGCGGCGCTGCCGAATGGCGAGGCCAAATTAGTAACTGGTTCTTCCACCAAATTTTCAATGTGATGGCGCTCAGCCACGGTGAGATATTCAATAGGCTCAATATCATCTGAATGCCATTGCCAACGCAAAAAGCCGCGCTCAATAATCGGATAACCCATGCGGCCCGGATAGCCACGCGTTGCTATTGATTGGCTTGTGAGGGCCCAGATCGCATCATAATTCCATTTCAGCAAAGCCAGCAAATGGCCCATGATGGAAAAATCCGCTACCACTTCTTTGCCTTTAACAGATTTATCAATCCACACTTCGCCGTGATAGACCAACATTCCATTCAGCTTTTGCGCCACGCTATTTTTCGGCGGATGCGCATGGGCGGGCACCAGCATTTCACTGCGCCGCATGTAAACGCCGATCATGTAATTAGCGCACCATTCTGCCAAGCTAATATCCACCTTGTCGCAACGATAAGCTTGAATTCCAACAATCTTGCCGTCGCTATTTTCCAGCCCCATCCATAAACCGCGGTCACTGGTAAAATCACAAACTGAATGATCATGCATCGGCGCCGGGTCAAAGCCGCGCGCTTTGCGTTTGGCCTCAGCGAAAGCCGCCATATCGGAGTTTACAATTATTTTAAGCCCTTGGTTTTGTAAGGCTCGCTCAAGCTTCAGGACAAGGCGCGCAACGCCCAATGGATCTTTTATGGCACGACTCACAGACTGGATCCCTAATTAATTGGCTTTGCGCTAGTCTACAAATATATCGGTTTTCTTAAGATAACAGAAATACTTAAGATGAAGCAATAGAAATCCAACCAGAAGGTGTAAGCCTTTGTTGCGGTTGAAACCTTGACTTGTATTCCATCTTGCGCGAACCCGCCACGAAATAGCCCAGATAGAGATAGGCCAAGTTAAGCCGCTGCGTTTTGGCAATGCAATCCAAAATGATAAATGTGCCAAGGCTGCGATGTTGCAGGGCAGGGTCAAAAAATGAATAAATGAGCGAAAGCCCATCTGGTAAAACATCAAGCAACACGGTGGCCACCAGCGCACCAGATTCACGATGACCCGGACCATAACGATATTCGATGAGGCGCGTATCCACCACCGTTTCATCAATCATGGCAGCAAAATCGAGCACTGACATATCTGCCATGCCGCCATCGGCGTGGCGCGTATCGATATAGCTGCGGAACACATCATAATGTTCTGAAGTGGCTTGCGGCAATGCAGCGTTCGTTACCAAATCGGCATTCAGTTTTGCGACGCGCTTAAAGCTCTTCGTCCACACAAAATCTTGCACCACCACACGTGTTGAAGCGCAAGCGCTGCAAGCTTCACAGGCAGGGCGGTAAGCGATGCTCTGGCTGCGCCGATAACCGCTTTGCAAAAGTTGGCCAGCAAGAGCCCGCGCATCAGGCCCGACGAGATGGGTGAAGACTTTACGTTCCTTCTGCCCCGGCAAATAAGGGCAGGGGCTGGCAGCCGTGATAAAAAACTGCGGAAAGTTGCGCCTTTCAATCGTCATAGGATGGATTATCCGATATTGCACCACGCAGCGCAAGACTATTGGCGCGATATGCCCAAATCGCTTATGCCTGAGTCGAAAGGAATCTGTCATGGCACTCAAATGCGCTTGGTTAGGACTTGGAGTTATGGGCTTCCCCATGGCCGGGCATTTGGCGAAAAAGTCTGGCGCTGAAGTGACGGTTTATAACCGCAGCTCTGGCAAGGCCGCGATGTGGCAAGTGGCGCATGGAGGAACGTCCGCACTGACTCCGAAAATCGCCGCAGAAGATGCGGATTTTGTTTTCTCCTGCGTTGGCAATGATGCAGATCTGCGCCAAATCACCTTGGGCGAACAAGGCGCTTTTCACACGATGAAGCCGGGTGCCATTTTTGTAGACCACACCACGGCCTCGGCCGATGTGGCCCGCGAGTTGAGCCAACACGCCAACGCCCGTGGCCTAGGCTTTATTGATGCCCCAGTTTCGGGCGGACAAGCAGGTGCCGAAAATGGAGCGTTGACGGTGATGTGTGGTGGCGATGCTACACATTATGCCAAGGCTGAGCCCTTAATCGCGTCTTATGCCCGCATGACCAAATTGCTTGGCCCAGCAGGCAGTGGCCAACTGGCTAAAATGTGCAATCAAATCGCCATTGCCGGAGTGGTACAAGGATTGGCCGAGTGCATTCATTTTGGTTTGAAAGCTGGATTGAACATGGAAGATGTAATCGCCGTAATCTCTCAAGGTGCCGCAGGGTCTTGGCAGATGGATAACCGCCACAAAACCATGATTGCCGAAAAATTTGATTTTGGCTTTGCCGCAGATTGGATGCGCAAAGATTTAGGAATTTGCCTGAGTGAAGCGCGTAAAAATGGGGCACAGCTGCCTGTTGCGGCACTGGTTGATCAATTTTATGCGGACGTGCAAGCCAAAGGTGGTAGCAGGTGGGATACATCAAGTTTGATTGCGCGGTTTAAGCGCTAAGTTTCTTGGCAATATCCATCGCGAAATAGGTCAGCACACCGTCAGCGCCTGCGCGCTTGAAGGCCAGCAGGCTTTCGGGGATCACTTTATCTGCGTCCAACCAACCGCGCTCTATTGCGGCCATCAACATGGCGTATTCGCCAGACACTTGATAGGCGAAGGTGGGCATGGCGAATTCGCGCTTCACGCGTGATACAATATCAAGATAAGGCATTCCGGGTTTCACCATCACCATATCTGCGCCTTCGGAAATATCCATTGCCACTTCACGTAAAGCTTCGTCAGAATTTGCGGGATCCATTTGATAACTGCGTTTGTCACCCTTTAACATTCCTCCCGAACCAACAGCTTCGCGAAAGGGGCCATAAAAACCAGATGCATATTTGGCGGCATAGGCCATGAGGGAAACATCTTGTAAGCCGGCCGCATCAAGTGCTGTGCGAATAGCACCAATGCGCCCATCCATCATGTCGGAAGGGGCAATCACATCGCAGCCAGCTTCGGCTTGCACCAAGGCTTGCTTGACCAACGCCGCAACGCTTTCATCATTCACAATTTTATCGCCCCGCATCAAGCCATCTTGGCCGTGGCTGGTGTAGGGGTCTAAGGCCACATCACACATCACGCCGATCTCTGGCACATCTTTCTTGATCGCTCGCACCGCGCGACACACAATGTTATCGGCGTTGAAAGCTTGCGAGGCCGCTTCATCGCGCAGTTTAGGATCCGTATTGGGGAACAGGGCAATCAGAGGAATGCCAAGCAGCGCCGCCTCACGCGCTTGCTTCACCGCATTGTCGATTGAATAGCGCAACACACTTGGCATGGAGGAAATGGTTTCAGTTTTGTCTTTGCCGTCGATCACAAACATCGGCCAAATTAAATCCGATGCTGAAAGCTGGTTTTCGCGCACCAGGTTGCGCATCCAAGGGGACGAGCGGTTGCGGCGCAGGCGTGTGGTAGGAAATGACAGAGGGGGCGTTGGCATGTCGCAAGCCTTAAACCTTGCCATAAACTTTGGCAAATTCTGCAATGTGCCACCGAACCGAATTTTCTTTATCACCTATTAACCATGATTTTGGCAAAGCGGTGTTGGGGAACAGGCAAGATGACTGAGAATCGAATTCATAAAATGTTGATCGCGGCAAGCATGGCAATGGTTTTTGGTGTCGGTCCGTCCCTTGCTGATGCCACACCCGCCGAGCAAGCCGCCCAAATGCTGGCGCGCGCGCAGACTGTTGATATGAAGTGCAGTTATCTGAATGCCGCAGATAAAGATGCCTTGTCAAACCTTGTGGCCCGCGCCGAATTGGCCTTGGCCACACGTGAATCCGTGGCGGCCACCAAGGCAACCTTGCAGCGCGGCCACGCCGCTGGAATGGCGGCCTCCTGTAATGCCAATGAAAAGCAGTCGGCTGTCTCAATTCTGGCTGCGGCTCGCCAAGCTTCTGTGCGGCAAGGAACAAAATCAACCAGTGCAATGGCTTCAACTGCGCCTCCCGTCGCGGTTGATATGGCCCCAGCGCCGCCACTTGCCGCGAACACTACTGCGCCCATCTTAAAGGCAAGGCCGTCGATACAAACCAAAGTTGCCGAGCCGCAACCAGTGAAGAAGATTTTGCCACAGGTTAAAGTTGTTCAACCACAGCTTCACGTGGGCAAGCCCGCCCTCGTGGCTCAAACATCACACGTAAAAAAGCCAACGCAGGCCGCCGCCGCATCGGGCAGCTTGCAACATTATGCGAAAATCTCTGCGGCCTATTATCTGGCTTTGCGTTGCTCTGGCGGCGGGGCCAACGTGAATGGCCTTTATGCCTCAATCGTGGCCGCGCATGGCAACGTGATGCAAACCCACGGTGCGGGTGAAGTATCCGTTGTGCTGCGCCGCGCCAAAGCCCGTTCTGCCAGCCAAAACTGCTCGTAATTTGTTAACCAGCTTGCCCAAGCTTTGGTTAAGCCCGTGCGCAAGTGAAATTTAAACTCTATTCAAATTCACTCCAAATTTCATAAAATATAACGACAAATTTACCGAGACTCTTCAGTCCAACTTAAACCCCTCAGCGTAATTTGACACTTATCGAAGGAATCCACCCAATAAAGAGGCGGGTCCTTCAACAGGAAAATGAGGTGTTAAAATGAACACGCAACTTGCCGTGGGGGAAGTGCGCACGTCTGTGGATGTGAAGCGCTCAGAAATTAAGAATCGCTATCTCGAAAGCTTAACGCTGATTGAGCGTTTGCATCGCCGCTTGCTGGATGTGATCAAGGATGATTTTGAGCGCAACGGTGAAAAAGAAGTGAACCCGGTTCAAGCTTTACTGTTGTTCAACATTGCTGATGCTGAACTGACCGCTGGTGAACTTAAAACCCGCGGCCACTATCAAGGCTCTAACGTGTCTTACAATCTCAAAAAGTTGGTTGAACTTGGTTATGTCAACCATGAGCGTTCATCAGCCGACAAACGCTCGGTGCGCATCAGCTTAACCGATAAAGGCGAAGACATTCGCGGCCGTGTGGATGCACTTTATAATCGTCAGCTTTCCGCCCTTGAACAAGTGGTGGGGCTTTCAACGGATGAGTTCGATAAGCTCAACAAGGCACTGGCCCGTTTAGAGCGCTATTGGACGGACCAAATTTTATACCGCATGTAAGAGCGGAACGTTTTTCAGGAGAGCGGCTAAAAGCCTCGCTTGGGTGAGAAATCATCCGGCGGGGTTTTTGCTTGCCTAAACGCCGCCCGCCGATTATTTGAGCCCAGACTTTGCGGAGAGGTGGCAGAGTGGTCTATCGCGACGGTCTTGAAAACCGTAGGGGGTGCAAGCCCTCCGGGGGTTCGAATCCCTCCCTCTCCGCCATTATTTCATACAATAGGAAAATAAAGCTTGACGGCGTGCGGTGGGAGGCCTAGATGGGCCTAGTCTCCACAATTGGGTTCACGTTTCTCAACAAGTCTTGCAATCTCACGAAGACTACGTTGGGAAAGGGCAAACCCAATTGAATGGATTGGCGGCCTAATCCCACAACTCGCTTGCCACATTTGGCCAATTTTCTTCGAGCTAAAACATGGATATTTATTTTAATTCACTGACACTTCCGTCAAGTGGAACCAAATAGCACGAACAAGCGCAAGTAGAGTAGGGCAGGTTGCTCCACGCTCCTGCGCTAAAAGGAGTGTTTTACACATCACTTCAGGCACTTTGTGATTGTCTTCACTGGACGTTAGACCAAAATGATCGCAGGCTTCCGCAAGACATGCCTCGTGCTGATTTGTGGTCAGTTCCATTTTCAGCAATGTTTCTAGATTATTTTCAAAGTGAGCATATGAACCGTTAACTTCCGTAGCAGGCACAGCTCTCTGTAAATTTTCGTCCGGTCGAATGAGGCGAAGCAAAGCAAGATTGGCAGCGTCTTCCTTTTTGAGATCGCAATCCCAAAGGACGTAGGTCGGAATCCCAAGTGCCTTGAATATGGCGTAAGGCTTATCGAGATTCGTTTTGCCACCCGCGGAAAGTACGGCAATGCCAGCCTCCTCGAAATTGAGGTTAAGCAGTCTGGCGATTGCGTAAAGCATAGCCTTGTCACTCACTCCTTCCACCAAGACTACGCCATTTGCAAACAAACCCTCGGCAAGCTCTATGCCAAGTATATGAAGGCGAGGAACAAGGGTGGCGACTGTGAAAGTTCCGCTAGGTTTTTGCCAAGCGGTTTCCAATTCAAAAGCGATGTCAGCAAGGTTGAGTGATTTCAATTTGCATTGCTTAAAATCTCCTTCTTCACCATCGACACGGCGAACATGGCGAATCTCCTCCGCATGAGCCATTGATACGAACATTGGCGAATGAGAACCGAACATGATCTGTGTAGCATTTTCCGCGCCTGGAAGTGTGCCGCTGCTGAGACCACGAAGTACGTTCGCAAAGTGCCGTTGTTTTGTTGGGTGCTGATAGAGTTCAGGCTCCTCGATAGCGAGGATGAGACTGGGTGCCTGCGGTGGTGCGGGAGCCACTTCAGTATGATCTACTTCGCCTGTTTGAAACTGGGTGGATGCTTTTGCGAGCTGCTGCAACAATGTGAGGACAAACGCACGCTGCAAACCGTGCCCCTGACGGTCAACGGGGCCACCGAATCCGTCATCATGTAGAGATACGTCGGCTATGGGCAGGGGTACAGGAAATTCAGCTACTTCGCGCCAATCGAGACCGACTTTCGCATCGCGATAGAGCACACGCAGATCAGTCGTTAGCCTACCTGCGAGTTGCCCCAGCTCTGGCATCTTTGCCGGCGCTACAAGCGCTCGGTATTCAGCGGTCATATCGTTCTTAAATTTTACGATATCCGGCCTCTGGAGAATGGCGCTTCGTACTATGATTTCAAGGAGTTGGCCTATGGCGGTTGATTTGCCGTCCGCTGCATCGGCGGAGGCTTCTCGTACCGCCGGGATGAATACAAAGTTGGTATAGCGCTTAAGAGCACCGCGACTCGCGTTCTGAAAACCAAAGAATTGTCCATCATCTGGATGCAGTGCCAGTGAGCCTGGATATTCAGACTCCCACGCAAGCATTGCTGTGTCTGCCGCAGGCGCACTCGTTGCCGCAGGAAGTGCGGCGGTATAAGCCGGGGTGGCACGTAAAGCTCTGTAAGCTTCGAGCTTGGGTCTGGCGTTAACGTGGGCGCGGATGGGCATGAAGTCTGGATTTTGAAGCACCGAACCGAAATAACGTCCGTCAGACGCACTACCTGTTTGGTCCCGACATTTGATGGTGTAATATTTTCCGTTGAATGGAGGGATGCACTATGGGCCAAGTTTTACACGGCAGCGCCACAACGACT
>JAYVOQ010000105.1:0-5077 GCA_043757845.1 Hyphomicrobiales bacterium
TGCGTTCACGCCATGGCGATGAAGTGATAAGTTTAATTTGCGGGATTGGTTTGCTTCCTCGTCGATTTGGGTAGATCGCGAAGTTTCCGATACCGTATGTTAGACTTAAAAGAAAAGGCCGCCAACAAGGCGGCCTTTTCGATTTCGATGTTTGGACACTTAACGCTTCGAGAATTGGAAGCGCTTACGGGCTTTTGCACGACCATATTTTTTGCGCTCAACAGCACGACTATCGCGTGTCAAGAAGGCACCCTTCTTCAGCGCGGGGCGCAAAGTGGGTTCCATGTTGATCAAGGCGCGGGCAATGCCGTGACGCACAGCACCAGCTTGGCCCGAAAGGCCACCGCCAACAACAGTGCAATCAACGTCAATTTCCGTCATGCGAGAAACCGCAATTGCTGGCTGCTGCACAAGCATGCGCAAAACCGGGCGGGCAAAATAAGTCTCAATGGTTTTGCCATTAACGGTGATTTTGCCTTTGCCGCGCTTCACCCAAACACGGGCAACTGCGTTTTTGCGGCGGCCCGTGGCGTAAGCACGGCCCTGCTTATCAAGCTTTGGCTTGGCGTCAGCGATGATGGCTGCTGCTGGTGTTGCAGCCATTCCCATGGCTTTGCCCAAATCAGCTAAAGTTGTTTGTTCAACCATGTTCTTAGCCTCTCACGACGTTTTTAGGGCTCATCGCCTTTATGTCTAACACCACTGGGTTCTGCGCTTCATGATCATGAACAGGGCCCTTGAAAATACGCAGATGAGTCATCTGCATACGCTTCAATGATTCGCCCGGCAGCATGCGCTGCACAGCAAGTTGCAAAACCCGTTCTGGGTTTTTGCTAACGCGGATTTGCTCAACCGTGCGCTCTTTGATGCCGCCCGGAAAACCCGTATGGCGATAATAACGCTTCTGTTGATCTTTCTTGCCGCTGAAGGCAATTTTTTCGCAGTTGATGACAATGACATTGTCACCGCAATCCATGTGAGGCGTGAACGTGGGTTTGTGCTTGCCGCGCAAACGGTTGGCGATGATGGCGGCAAGACGCCCCACAATCAAACCATCAGCATCGATCAATACCCACTGCTTTTGAATTTCACTGGCCTTGGCCGAGTAAGTCTTCATGACGGTTTTGGATCCATTGGTTGAGGACAGCGTCCCGGATGTGGGGCGCTGGATGGCGGCTGAATAGGTGGAGCGCTTATATATGTCAAGAAAATAGCTACTCCACTTCATGTGGTATCATGATACCTTAAAATTGCTTCGCCACAACTCGCACACATTTTACTGGCTGAATCGAAGCTCGTCCCATAGGCTCAGCCCACAAGAAGGTCTTTTATAAATGCGCAAATATCGGCCACTGCTTATTACAACAATCGTCGCGGTTACTTTGGGCCTCACTCATCTTGCGGCTTTTGGCCAGCAAGCACCCCTACCAGATGTGAAACCCCCTGCGGTGGCTGCACCCGATGTGCCGGTTGACCCTAGCGCTGCCGATCGTCAAGGCAACGGAGATGTTTCGATTGGTGAGACCGCTGATATTCAGACCGAGGAATTGACTCCTGAGATCGCTCGCAAAGCGCTGGATGGCTATGCATTGGTTCATGAGAGATATCAGGACTCGCCGCTAGAGGATTATACTGACCTGCAGGAATTCGTCGACAAGGATCCTAAAGGCAAGCAGTTTGAAGCCGATATCAAAGGCTTTGGTTTTAGTTCGGTGAATGATTGGAATCTGGCCGTTACATCAGTGAGTGTTGCCTATAACAATGTGCTGGATGACCAGACGGCTGACATCAAACAACAGATCGAAGATGTGCAGAAAAGTGTCGATATGGCGCAAGATATGAAAGAACGCACGATCAAGTCATTGCAGGCTTCGATTCCTTCTGAAAATAACACAAAAATTGTGCAGGACATTGTCAAAGACCCGGCCTATGCCGAAAAGATAAAGCTGCTTGAAACAACTGAAGAATAGCTTTCGGCAAGTTAAGCTTCACCCAAAATGATTCATGATCACTATTTAGATGCTGATCTCACTCGCATTCTTCGCAATACAAAAGTTATCGCTTTGGTTGGGGCATCTCCAAAGCCAGAACGGCCGTCTTTTGGTGTGATGCGGTTTCTTATTCGACATGGTTACACCGTCATCCCAGTCAATCCCGGTTTGGCGGGACAGTGCATTCAGGAACAGTTGGTCTATGAAAATTTAGCCGCTATTCCAAATCCGGTTGATATGGTTGATGTGTTTCGTAACAGCAGCGCCGTGCCTGCCCTTGTCGATGAAATTCTTGCTCTGAATTGGCAACCTAAATATATTTGGGTGCAGCTGGGTGTATTTGATTTACCATCGGCGGCGCGGGCTGAGGGCGTTGGTATTGAAGTGGTGATGAACCGTTGCCCGGCGATAGATATTCCACGGCTTCGTCTGGAGAAAGAAATTTTGTAAGCAACGGAAATTAAGGATTGAAACGTCTCCTGTCCAAGGCAACCATAACACGGAAAACACCATATGCACACTTCTGTTCAACGCTACACCAAAGTTGCAGTCATATTGCATTGGCTGTCTGCTTTACTCATGATCTATATGATTTTCTGGGGTGAAGGTCTGGTGAGGGGGCAACCTTGGATGACCCCACCGATACCGCCAACTAACCCTGGACTTCATGCCACACTTGGCATTCTGATTTTGATCATTGCTGTGTCGCGCTTGGGATGGCGTTTGATGAACCCGCCACCGGCTGATGTGCCCATGCCGGCATGGCAAGCCGCAGCTTCACATGTTTTACATTGGGCGTTTTATGCTTTGATGATCGGTATTCCGCTTTCAGGCATGGCACAGTGGGGAAAGGCAATTGCAGGAAAGCATCCGGAATATGCCAATTTAAACTTTTTCGGTCTGTTCCCGATCCCGCATTATTCAATGAATTGGTTTGGCTCACTTCATGGGCTGATGACCAATGCCGCCATGTTCCTGTTGTTCTTACATGTGGCGGCGGCATTGAAGCACCAGTTTGTCGATAAAGGCAATATGCTCCAACGCATGTCGCCCCACTAAAGTTCTTCTATAATGGTTCGGCGGTGAAAGTTCCAAACTGCGGCTAATAGAACCAACATGGCTCCGGCCTGATGAGCCAGCGCCAGTGGCAGCGGCACATGCAAGAGCAAGGTAAAGATGCCCAGTGCGGCTTGCATGAATACGAAATAGAATAGTACAAATGATGACAGGCCAAATGCGACCAGAAGATTGATGAAGGTGAGCGCAAAAATAAGATAGGCCAACATGCGATGATCAAATTGCACGGTGAGGGCATTTTCAAATAGGTTCTTCCACCACGGCTCAATCGCATTCAATCCTTGAGGCACCAAAGCACCGTCGATCAACGGCCAAGTGTTATAACCCTGCCCTGCACCAAGACCCGCTACAAAAGCACCCGCGCAAAGTTGCACGAAAACCAATACCAAAAGCAATAAACCCAACCATTCTGCACCGCCGCCGAACCATTGGTGCTTGTTGTTGGTTGAAAATCGTAACCATAGAGCAGTTGCAAAAATAGTTGAGGCGCAAATCAAATGTGCGGCCAACCAGTATTGCGAAACCGACACGCGTCCATCAAGGCCGGATTTCACCATATACCAGCCCAGCAAACCTTGCAGCCCACCCAGCGCCAACAACAAAACATAACGCGGCCATTGGCCTTGCGGTAACATGCGGCGCACAGCGAAATAAATAAACGGCAAAATAGCCACCGCACCAATACTACGGGCCAAAAGACGGTGAGACCATTCCCACCAATAGATGAAGTGGAATTGACCAATCGTCATGGCGCTATTTTGCAACTTGAACTGTGAGGACGCTTGATACTTCTCAAAAGCACTTTGCCAATCGGCCTCATTCAGCGGCGGGATTGCGCCGAGCAAAGGCTGCCATTCGGTAATCGAAAGCCCACTGCCCGTCAACCGCGTGGCGCCGCCTACTACGACCAAGGCGAAAACCATAAATGCGACTAGCGATAACCAAGTACCAACCCATGGCGAAGTTATCTTGGAGGCTGTCATATCAGTCATGGCTAAAGGATTTCGCGCAAATGGCCTGCGACCGCAAGTGCATCTTGGCCTCAGCGGCGTTTCGCCCTATCTGAGCCGCTATGAAACTTCGCGCTCGGAAATTTGCAGGTATGGTTCTGACATTGGCTTGGGTGCTGAGCTATAGTTTGGTTATGATGGCCATCGGTGGCGTTTTCATTTTAGGCAAAGGTATGCTAGCCGAAATCGGATTTTATTTGATTGGAGGACTGGCGTGGTTGCCCGTTGAAATGGCAATCATCCGATGGATGTCACGGCCAGATCCAACTTAACTTACATTCACACGCCTTAAGCGATTTGCCAGTGCGGTTGGCAGGCCTGAAATTAAAGTATCGATGAAGCGCAGCTGTTGATAGCGGCCAGACACCATAATGCGTGGTAGGGCCTGCAGGTGTTGGGCATGTTCAGAAAATACAACGCCTTTGCGTGTGGTGAGCGAGGCCTCATAGCCAGCATCGGCTGCTAACTTGAAATCCCGTGCAGTGGCGTTAGGCCTATCACCATAGGGATAAGCATTGAAGCGCGGAAGTTTGCCTAAGTGCTTGGCCATTAACTGGCGCGAAGCACTCAATTGGGTTAGCGCATCAGCTGCACTCATGCGCCCAACGGAATGGTGATTAAGCGTGTGAGCCCCCAGTTCGCAAAGCGGATCGCGCGATATTTCGCGCAGTTGGTTCCAACTCATGGCCACGCCGCGGCAATAGCCTTCAACATCAACACCAAAGTTTGAGGCCAGTTTACGAATTTCTGTTCTTTGTTCAAATTGGTCCAAATTTTCAAAGAGGCGATAAAGCGCTTTCCATGTTTGGCATTTTTCAGTTTCGCTGCGGCATGGCAGATCAAACGACTGGCCTGCGATGACACAACGCAGACGACTGTTTGCCAATATAACTTGCTCAAGATTGCGCCACCAGATTTCGGCCGTACCGTCAGCAATGCGCGGTGCTACGAAAATTGTATAGGGGCAGTTATTGGCTTGAAAAATCGGTTGGGCGAATT
>JAYVOQ010000106.1:0-57314 GCA_043757845.1 Hyphomicrobiales bacterium
AAATCCTGGAAAAACCTCATCGCACTGCCAAACAAAATCACATCAATCGGAACGCGTGAATGGGCACACGTAGGTCGAACTCAATAACCGTTGGTATAATCCGTTCATTCAACACTCAACAGGAGACCTCCCGTGCGCAATTTTCTTTTTGGAATGCTTTTCTTGTCAACCACGCTGAGCGGCGCTGCAATGGCAGAAGCCGTAAAGATTACATTCTTGGGCGTGGGCGATGTTTATAAATTCGAAGGCGGCAAAGAACGCGGCGGAATGGCAAGGCTTAACGCAGTGGCACGGGCCGAAAAGGCTGCGAACCCCAACACCATCTATCTAATGGATGGGGACATGCTTTCACCATCCCTGTTGTCAGGCTTCGACAAAGGCGAAAACATGATTGTCCTTTCCAATGTGATGCCCTTTGATCTGGCAGTGCCCGGCAATCATGAATTTGACGCTGGCCCGGAAAACTTCGCGGCCAAAGTTAAGCTTTCCAAATTTCCTTGGGCCGCAGTTAATATCGCAACAGCAGACGGCAAAGCCCCAGAAGGCTTGGGCGGCATGATGATAAAAAATGTGGGCGGCGTGAAAGTAGCTTTGATCCCCGCGGCGGATGACGAAACCCCCGTGGAATCCACAACCAAAGACTTAAAATTCTCCGCAACCCAGAAGTCGGCGATTGATGCTGCCAAACAAGCCCGCAAAGATGGCGCTGATCTTGTTGTTGGTGTCGTTCACGCCGCGCATTCCGATGATCAAGCCATGTTCAATTCCAAGGCTTTCGATATTCTCTTGTCGGGCCATGATCATGATTTGATCATGCAATATAATGGCATCACAGCCTATGTCGAAACTTCAACTGAAGCCAATTACCTTGTTCCAATAGATGTGACAGTGAATGTGGAAGTGAAAGACGGCAAACGCAACGTCTCATGGCAACCTGCCTTCCGCTATATCGATACAGCCACGGTTCAGCCTGATCCTGAATCACAAAAAATCGTCGATCAATACAAAGCTGACCTTGGCAAAGAATTAGACGTGAGCGTCGGCAAAACCGAAGGTGCATTGGACTCGCGCCGCAATATGGTGCGCACCCAAGAAACCGCTATGGGCAATTTGATTGCAGACGCGATGCGCGATGCCGTTGGAGCTGACATTGCCATCACCAATGGCGGCGGCATCAGGGGCGACAAGCAATATGCAGCAGGCAGCGAAATCACCCGCCGCGACATTCTCACCGAACTGCCTTTCGGCAATATCACGGTGATGGCCGAGGTTACTGGCCAGCAAATCATCGGCGCATTAGAAAATGGCTTCAGCAAAGTGGAAGATGGCGCAGGCCGCTTCCCCCATGTTTCAGGCATAGTTGTCACCGCAGATTTAAAGCAAGCGCCGGGTGCCCGAGTGGTCTCAGTGATGATCGGCAACAAGCCCATTGATCCTGCTGCAACTTATAAGCTGGCAACCAATGATTATATGTTGGGCGGTGGCGACGGTTTTTCTGGCCTTGCAATGAAAACGCTCGTCGGCGCCAATAGTGGCAAACTGATGGCTAACGATGTGATGGCGCTGATCAAGAAACAGGGAACAATCACGGCCAAGGTCGAAGGCCGCATCACTTTCAAATAATCACTTCACCGCAACATCGGTTTTGGCGGCGCGGCGTCTTTCCATAAAGCCGACTGTCACCACGGCCACTTCATAAAGCGCAAACAGCGGCACGATCATGGTGACCATAGAAATCGGGTCTGGTGGTGTGATGATGCCCGCCAGAATGGCTACGCCAACCAACGCAAAGCGCCGCCCACGCTTTAATTGTTCATGCTTCAAAACACCCAACTGCCCCAGCAGCGTTAAAGCCACTGGCAGTTGAAAGGTCACACCGAAGGCTAAGATCAAGGTCATCACAAAATCAAGATAGGCCTCAATATCCGGCATCAACTGAATGCCAGGCGTTGTGGCATCACCGGTTGAAGCCGCTAGTGCGAAGAAGAACTTAATCGCAACCGGCAGCAGGAAAAAATAAACTAACGCTGCACCCAACAGAAAAAACACCGGCGTTGCAATCAGATAAGGCAGCAGCACATTGCGCTCATTCTTGTAGAGGCCCGGTGCGACAAACCGATAGATCTGAGTGGCGATCCACGGAAAGGCCACGAACATGCCCCCGAACATCGCGATTTTCAGTTTGACCAGAAATACGCCCAACAACTTGATCGAAATCAAGGCCACATCTTGCCCCGTCCCCTGCCTAAATGGCAAAATCAAGAAATGCAGCAACGTGCTGGAAAAATAAAACGCGGTGAAAAACGCAATGAAAAAGCCAGCAACTGCATAGATCAACCGTTGCCGCAACTCAACCAGATGATCCATCAATGGTGCTTCAGAAGCATCGATCTCGGCTTGGCTCATGTGCGGCTTTCGTCGTTAAGACCGCGACCCTGAACGCGCGTTTCACCAACAGTGTCCGTCCCAAAAATGCGCGAAAACTCACCTTGAGAATTATCGAGCAAAGAATTCATGACTGGGCTGCTGCCAACCGTGTTGGAAGTTTCCGTTGCAACACTGGGCGCAGCGCTCAATGCAGAATTCGTAACGCCCGTCATCAAAGCTGTCGTGGGGGACAGTGCCGCCGTAACGCCAGTTTTCAGAGTTTGTAAATCTTGCCGGATGCCGTCCATGCCAGCGTCTTTCATGGCAGTATCCACTTGCCCCTGAAAGTCTCGCGCCATGCCGCGCATACGGTTCATAAATTGCCCCAACTTGCGCAACACCACAGGCAGATCTTTAGGCCCGATGGCAATCACTGCCAGAACCACAATCACAAGAATATGCGATGCGCTTAAACCAAAATCAAACATGAACGATCATGCTGGCAATATGCCGGCGTAGCCTTAGCTCTTAGCTTTTTCAGATGTCTTGCGTACCGGCTCTTCAACGGCGGCTTGCAAAGTCTTGGCATCATCTTGCTCATCAGCCAGGCCTTTTTTGAAGCTTTTGATGCCCTTGGCCACATCGCCCATCAAATCAGAAACTTTGCCTTTGCCGCCAAACAGCAAGGCTGCAACAGCAATAATAATAACCCAATGCCAAATTGAAAGCGAACCCATGATACAACTCCTAAATTCTTGAAACTCTATTATAGGGAAGAGGCGCGGCCATTTAAAGGCAAAACTGCGGGCAATAGGAGCTCACGCAGCCGTAACTTCCACGCGGTTGCGGCCCTCACGTTTGGCCCGGTAAAGCGCATCATCGGCTCGTTTCAATATCTTGCTGGGTGCATCGCCCGCCCCTTCCAGGCAAGCCACGCCGATTGAAACCGTAACAGTAATCGCTTTACCCAGCGCAATAGGAAATGGTTTGCCTGAAACCAGCTTGCGCAAACGCTCCGCAATCACTTCTGCCGAGGATAAATCGGTTCCAGGTAAAACCAGAACAAACTCTTCGCCACCCGTGCGGCAGCATAAATCGACCGAACGTGTTGATTGCTTGATGCGCACCGCAAGTTCTTGCAGCACAGTGTCTCCGGCATCATGGCCGTGCGTATCATTGATCGCTTTGAAATAGTCCGCATCAATCGCCAACACGGCCAGAACCTTGCCGCGATTGATATAATGCTCCACCAAATTATTCAGATGGGTTTCAAGATAACGGCGATTGTAAAGCCCAGTCAGTGAATCAGTAATGGCCATCTCAATGGAGGCCTTCACGCTCTGGCGCAATTGTTCGGTATAGCGATAGCGTTTGATCTGCGTGCTCACGCGGGCCAACAGTTCTTGTCGGTCGATGGGTCGCATTAAGTAGTCATTCACACCCATATCCAGCGCTCGCAGCAGCTGTTGTTGATCCGATGGGTCAACCACCACCAATATCGGCGTTTGGCGCGTTGCTTCGTGGGTTCTAAACTGCGAAACAAGGCGCAATCCATCAAAGCCATCTGCACCAACGCTGATGATAATCAATTCAAATGGTCTGTCAGTTGCCTGAACAATATCCAGCGCCTTATCAGGCTCAGCCGCAATGGTAATACGATGGCATCCACTCAGAGATGTTTGAATGCGCTCTTGCGCTGCGGCGCGAGGATCAACAAACAAGATATTACCTTCACCAATGGCCGTCGTTGCATCCGCCCTCCCCAACATACCGATAACGCCAGTTGTTTCGGCACGAATGCGCAACTCATCGGTGAGCATTTTCAAACGCACCAGCGATTTTACCCGGCTGAAAAGAGAAATATCATTGACTGGTTTGGTCAAGAAATCATCAGCACCCGCGTTCAAGCCCCGCAAGCGATCTTCAGGTTGATCCAACGCCGTCACCATAATAACTGGGATATGCCGTGTTGCCGGATTGGATTTCAGGCGGCTGCACACTTCAATGCCGTCAATTCCGGGCATCATCACATCAAGCAGAATAATATCGGGCTTGGTGCGCTGCACGGCTTCAAGTGCGTCCAGCCCATTCATGGCGGTCACAACTTCGAAATACTCAGCCGTCAGCTTCGCTTCAAGAAGCCTGACGTTCGCAACAATATCATCTACAACTAAAACACGGGCTGTCATTGCAACACAATTCTATTTTAGGAATCCATCAATGGTTTTAAGAAAGCTAATCACCGATATGGGCTTTGAAATATAAGCCTCGCAGCCGCCTTCTCTTATTTTCTGTTCGTCACCCTTCATTGCGAATGCTGTAACCGCAATCACCGGAATGCTGCGCAACGTGTCATCTTCTTTCAGCCATTTCGTAATCTCGATGCCAGAAACTTCCGGCAGCTGTATATCCATCAAGATCAAATCAGGCTTGTGCGTGCGGGCCAAATCGAGGGCCTTCAAGCCATCGCGCGTCTGCACCACATTATAGCCGTGGGCTTCCAACAGATCGTTGAACAATTTCATGTTCAGCTCATTGTCTTCCACCACCAAAACTGTCTTTTTCATAATTTCTTCAACTCCTGCTGCACGCGTATCAACCGCAGTCAGTTCATCCACATTTTCCATTTTCAGTACGACATGCCCATCTGGCCAAAACGGCGTTGCGGCAGACTCCCCAATTCGAATCGACCTTCCTGCACCTTCACCCGCGGTTCCTCACCAAGTCATTAAGCAAAATTATTCCTTGCAAAAGCTAGTTAAAACAATGTGAACCGAGTATTCTGTTGGAACAATGGTCAACCACACAGAATTCGTTATGCAGTTCATCGCGTTTTTGGCGCAGGAAGAAGGCCGATTTGAGCGCTTTGTTTCGTTGACAGGCTTAGGGCTTTCAGACATTCGCCAACGCCACGATGATCCGGAGTTTCAAGCCTTGGTGCTGGACTATGGCCTGCAAGATCAAAGTCTAGTGCTCGAGTTTGCCGCAAACCAAGGCCTTAAGCCGGACGAGATTATGAAAGTGCGCAACCGTTTGCCGATGCAACCGATGACTTAGGCTGACAAGCCGCTTTTAATGTTCTATTCTTGTTCCATGGCCGATCAGCTGGAACATTCCGGTATTTGTCGCGATTGCATGATGCAATTTGATGCAAACTCGCTGCGATGCCCAAAATGCAAAAGTCCGCGTGTGCTGCACCACGCAGAACTTCACCAGCTTTCCATCTCGCACATTGACTGTGACGCTTTTTATGCCGCTGTCGAAAAGCGTGACAATCCAGACTTACGCGATAAACCCGTAATTGTTGGAGGCGGCGAACGCGGCGTAGTTTCAACTGCCTGTTACATCGCCCGCGTACAAGGCGTGCGCTCAGCCATGCCCATGTTCAAAGCTCGCGCCCTTTGCCCAGACGCTGTCGTGGTCAAACCGAACATGGCGAAATATGCGGCCGCCGCCAAACACGTACGCACTTTGATGTTAGAGCTCACACCTTTGGTTCAACCGGTTTCAATAGACGAAGCATTTCTAGACCTGTCCGGCACAGAGCGATTGCATAAAGCTTCACCCGCCGTTTCCTTGATGAAACTGGCGCGTCGCATTGAAGAGGACGTAGGCGTCACGGTGTCAGTTGGTCTTTCGCATAACAAGTTTTTAGCCAAGATGGCTTCGGACATGAATAAACCGCGCGGTTTTTCAGTAATCGGCGTGGCCGAAACGATGGCGCTTTTGGCAGCAAAACCCGTAAGCGCCATTTGGGGCGTGGGCCAGTCCCTGCAGACATCACTAGAGAAACGCGGCATCAAACTGGTTGGCCAACTCCAAACGCTGGACCGAACCGACCTGATGCAGCAATACGGCAAGACGGGTGCGAGGCTTTTCCATCTCAGCCGGGGCGAAGACTGGCGCGATGTAAGCACCAATGACGAAGCCAAAAGCATAAGTGCAGAGACAACATTTTTTGACGACATATCTGATTATGCTGAACTTGAAGCCAAACTGTGGGGCCTAAGTCAGCGCGTTTCCCAACGCGCCAAAAAATCTGGCAGCTCGGGCAAGGCAATTACGCTGAAACTCAAAACTAAAGATTTTGAATCACGCACCCGCTCTATGTCCTTATCTGAAGGCACCAACCTTACCCATGTGATTTTTGAGGCTGGTGTCCAGATGCTTCGCAAGGAAGTGGGACAAACCAAATTCAGGCTTATTGGTATTGGCATTCACCGACTGAATGAATCGAACTCCACCCATTTGCCAGAACTTGATTCAAAATATGTGACCCTGACCAAGGCCGAGCTTGCGATGGACAAAATTAGAAATAGATTTGGAAGCAGCGCCATCGATCGCGGCATCAGCCTGAATGACAGCGTGACTTTTGACCGAGCCGTCAAAAGTCATAAGAGCTGATTGCCAACGCAGAGCGGATCGGCGAATGGTCAAATTCAATCGAAATCACCCCACGCGTCATGGCCCACTTCACGCGGGCCACCTATTTACCTGTGCATTTCGACACCTGTGGGTTGCCCGCGTGAAACGAGCGATGACGATGAGAGTGGTCAGTTGACCTCACTTTCAAGCGGAGAGATGCGCCAAATATATACTGAGAGCGCCTAGCGAACGTAAGTGAGCATCAACCGCTCTAAGCCGATAATTTGAAAACGCTGTCGCCTTTATGCCCAGCGCTCACCAAATGGCGCATGCGTTGGTCAAATGTTTGGGCAAACAGCATCATGCGCCGCGCCAATGCATTGCGCTGGTCAGGCCAGTCACTATCGCTACTTGAAATGCACGCCGAGAAAATAATCTTGTCTTCACCGGGCGCGAATAATGGGACAGAGATTCCATATTTTGTAATGCCAAAACGCGCCATAACTGGACTTACTGATTGCGCCACTTGATCAATCTTAAACCATTCGGCCCAATCAACAAATTTGTTGTCCATCACTCGGCCTATAACGGGGTCATCCAACGGGGTAAAATGAGTCATATAAAAGCTCATATAAGCCGGATCATAGGTGGCTACCCAAATCACCTGATCTGGAGAACCCTCCACATATTGCAGATACCAATAAGAAAGATGCAAAACTCTTTCTTGCGCGGCCGCACGCACAAGAAAGCTCGTCGCTTCCGCAATGCTTTGAAACGGCAAATACTTCCTATCAGCAGAATTCTGAGGCATTGAACTTAAATCATTAGCTTGAAAAAATAGCGAATCGGTAAACTTACAATAGCGTAAATTCTTTAGGTTGCAATCTTATGAGTAGTCCCATCTAAGAGTTTACTTTTTATCAATTTTTTAAAATTTCTGGATTGGCATGTTTATAATGAAAATGAATATAGTTCGAACAATCCCTGCCCTTCACTTAGCCACCGCAAACTGGCGCGAGGCTGGGCAAAATTGGGCATTGGTTCCAACCATGGGCGCACTTCATGCAGGCCATTTGAAACTGGCAAGCCGTGGAGGCGATGTTGCTGACCACGTGGTCGCCAGCATTTTTGTGAACCCAAAACAATTTGGCCACAACGAGGACTTGTCGCGTTATCCGCGTGACGAGGAAGGCGATGTTGCCCTCCTGCAAAGTGGCGGCGTTGAACTTGTATTTGCCCCCTCCCCTGAGGAACTTTATCCTGCTGGTTTTGCCACAACCATTCACGTTGAAGGGCCGGCAAAAGCCGGATTGGAAGATCGCTTTCGCCCCCATTTTTTTGACGGCGTGGCCACGGTCGTAGCGAAGCTTTTGATTGCGACGGATGCTGACTATGCAATGTTTGGTGAAAAAGATTATCAGCAGCTGCAAGTGGTGAAGCAACTTGTGCGTGATCTTGCTTTACGAACAGAGATTGTGGGCATAGCGACAGAACGCGAAGTTGATGGTTTGGCCATGTCTTCGCGCAATCGTTATCTTTCAAAGCTAGAGCGCCAACAGGCCACCGCAATCTTCAAAAACCTCACCCAAGCCGCCATAAAAATGCGAGGTGGCACAAAGCCACAATCGGCAACGCGTGCCGCGTCGCGCTCACTCACCACGCTGGGCTTCAAAGTGGACTATGTCGTGGCCCGCAATGCTGAAACTCTTGCCATTCCAAAACAAGATGGTGAACCATTGCGTTTACTTGCCGCCGCATGGCTGGGCAAAACCCGCCTTATCGACAACATTGCAGTTTAGAGGAGACCAAGTTCCGACAAATCGCGGCGCATTTGTTCTGGAAATCCCGCTTTGGTTTCGCCTTTGGTCAAATCTGCAGGGCAATCAGCTTGCTCAAGATAACGCCAGCCTTGAAAAGCCCGTCGCGGAGTTGGTCGAACTAAAATAATTTGTGGTTTGAACACAATCCGGCAACGCTCAATGCCGTCTTCACCCGTCACGCCCTCTAAATCCGCAATCGGTTGACGGCAGAGGATCATGCCTTTGATCACCCAATAAAGTGAACCTCCCGGCAAGATTTGATCTTTGCGGCGCGGGAACATGCGCGTGACATGGTCACAGACTTCACCAGAGCCACGGGCAATTTTGGCCCAGTTGCGCATTTCTTGCACCGCAGAGACGCCAACACATAGTTTCACTAAATGCAATTTCATGCCATAGTTCCTGAACCAACAGGCCAAAAACGTCAAAGATTAAATTGGTTTGGCCGCAATCTGAAGGAAATACACATGTCCCATGTTGCCAAAATAATAGAGATTACAGCATCGTCCACAAAGAGCATCGAAGATGCCGTTGAAATCGGCATTACCAAAGCTGATGAATCCCTCGATAATATCGAAGGGGCTTGGGTTCAGGATATTAAATGCATCGTTAAAAATGGAAAAGTTGCGGAATGGCGTGTCAATTTGAAAGTTACTTTTTTGCTCAAGTAGACATCCTATCAGGTTTCAATTTAGCAGATTTCGCCAGGCACGATGGAATAGCATTAAAATAGCCAGTATCAATTTCCTTGAATTGATAGGTGGCCACAGTTTTTGTGCCAATAGAATGCCGCACCATCAATTTGGTCAATGTCGCACCATCAATTAAGACAATCCGCTTTTGTGCCAAATTAACCGCCTCACGCGCGCGTGACGTGAAGTAGCCAGTTGTAACAAAAACGCCCTTATGGGCTTTGTGTGTTTCCAGGCTGCCGATAAAATCGCGAACTGCAGACGCGCTCACGCTGGCACAACGCACAAGCTTTGCAGGATTATCGGTAAATTATTCTTAATTTTGCTTATGCGCCCGATTTCGAAACAAAGCAGGAAACTCCACCTGACTTAAGTTTGCCACAAGCCGATTTTGCGGCAGCCTGATCAGCAAAATTTTCCAGCCGAACGCGGTAGAACGTGCCCTTTGCACCAAGTTCAGCTTTAACAACATTGGCCTTTTGCCCATTTAAGATTTTATGGGTGCCTTGCATCTTTTTCCACGTTTCCCATGCGGCAACTTCACTGGTTGCAGAGGAAACTTGCACCACCCATCCCGTCATATCTGCAGCGGGTGCTGGGCTAATGCTGCCAGTCTCATCAACGGCATCAGGCTCCACCACGGCTAAGGCTTGGACTACAGGCTTTGCAGCGGCCACCGCCACCTTCGTGTTAAGCGGCAATTTTGGAACAGAAGCCACAACCATGCGTGCGTCCTGTGGTTTCATCGGAGCCGTATTTGCAGCAACTTGATCGACAGATTGTGCCGCAACAGGTTGCGACGCTGCTGAAGCGACAGCTAATGAGATATCCGCATCGGCCGACATATCTTGAGCCAGAAGCGCTGAAGGAGGCTCAACTCCTTTCGGCAAAACTTGCCGCACAACTTCAGTTTTTGCACCCGGGCTAACGCTGCCGGTTAATATCGGATCATTAGTTTCGTCATCGAGCTGGGCCACATCGCCCATGTCTTTCAACTTTGCCTGAGCGGGCGCAAAATGGGCATCTGCATTGAGGGCCTGCACTAAGAAACCCTTCGCCTCGGCTGGCCGTTTCAAAGATTCATAAGCCAAAGCCTCGCCGAAATAAACATGCGCAAGTTCAGGGTGATGATATTTCGCGGCGCGTTCATAATCTGAAATTGAGAAAAGATATTGGCCATTCTCGCGCAGAGCATTCGCCCGCGCCAAATAAGCATAAGAGAACGACGAGTTGATCAACAAAGCACTGGTGAAATCTTCAATCGCCAAAGCGGCATGTTGGGCTTTTTGCTGCGCAAGGCCGCGATTATAAAGCACACGGGCGCGCAGCTCCGTTGTCATCGCATCCAAGTTTAATGCCGCTGTATAGTCATCAACGGCTTTGGAATTGTCAGCCAACTTTTGATAAGCCATGGCGCGGTTTAGCAGCACATTTGCTAAAGCATCTGGCCCCAACTCCCGCGATTCAATGGATTGCGTGAAAAGCGGTACAGCCTTGGCGGCATCACCGCTGGCAAGCGCTTGATAGCCCGCCACCGAAAGGGCTGCGGCTGTATTGGTGGCGGCACCTGTAGGGCCCGGATTTGCGACCAACGCAGCAAACAACACGGAACTAACAAACGCCAATGATACGCGACAAACTTTCATAACCTTCATCATGAAGTGTTAGGGTTAAAACTCCGTTTCGCGTTCTAAAATTTATTATGAATGAAGCGTTAAAATAATTAGCTCTCGCGCATGGCGTGCGACCACTGCTGAAGCAGCGGCTTAATCAAATATGAAAATGGTGAGCGAGACTCTGTTTGAATAAAGGCCTCAGCCGACATGCCGGGCTTCAGTTTTTTCTGCCCCAATTTTTCTAACTCTTTGGCAGAAATCACCAACCGAATGGAATAGTAAGGCTGCTGATCACCGCGCGACACATCTGGCTTGGTCGTATCTGCTGCCACTTGCGTCACCTCAGCCATAATCTGCGGCGTGGTTCTTGCGTCAAACGAGTTGAACCGAATTTCTGCCGGCTGTCCCACTCGAACATGCGCAATGTCATTTGGCGTCACTGCTGCTTGCAAAACAAGATCATCATTTTGCGGCAAAATCATCATCAGTGTTTCGTTAGGCGCAATCACGCCGCCTTCTGTATGAACTGCCAATTGATAAACCGTGCCTGTGATGGGGGCCTTCACAGTCATGTGCGAAAGCCGCGACTGCCCGGTGATAAGTTGTCCCTGCAAATCCACCAGTTTGCTTTCGGTGTCGCGCAATTCAGTCAAAGCCTGGTTGCGAACTTCTTCTTTGCTTTGCAGCATCAACACTTTAATTTCAGCAATCTTGGACTGGGCACCTGCTCTGCTGGCTTCCAACTGCCCCTGATCACCACTGATGCGAGCCGCTTCGCGGTCCATAGACATCACGCGCGATGCGGGCAGTAAACCTTGCGCCAGCAACTTGCGCAAACTGGAAGTTTCCTCTACAATCAAACTAAGCTGCTTTTTGTTGCCCACAAGTTGCGCGTCATAACCTTTGATTTGGTCACCTAACTGGCCGATCTGCGCGTTATATTGATCCTGCTTTCCAGCCAAAGTGCCAAGCGTGGATTGCAATAGCTTTTGTTGGCCAGCGATCGTAGCTGCCAAGCTGGGCTCTTCCGCGCGCGCAGATATTTCTTGAGGAAGGATTATTTGATCGCTCAAATCACGTTGCGCCTCAAGCCGCGCCTTTTTGATCAGAAATTCATCGCGCTGGCCTTGGGTAATACCTACTTGCGCTTTTACCTCAGTGGGATCGAGAACAACTAAATCTTGACCGGCTTGGGCGATGTCGCCGTCTTTCACCAAAATCTTCAGAACGTTACCGCCATCGCGGTGCTGAACTTTTTTCGAATAGCTCTCTGCTTCAATGGTGGCAGAAGCAATCACCGCACCATTGATATCAGAATAATAAGTCCATGCCACGAACACGCCTACCATTGAAAAAATGCTGGCAAACCCAAAGAGTTGCAAGCGTCGCAGTGAGGCATTTGTTTGCTTTGTTGAGGTCATGATCCTTAATTCCGTGTTTGCGAGCCGGGCACTGGAACTTTGCCGGCCATTGAAATAACTTGCGAACCAGCGTGCTGCGATGGCGCGGCGGCGGGCACAGGCGCAGACTGCAGCGCACCCACCTTTTTCAAAACCTCGTCGCGCTTGCCATAAGCTGCCACTTGCCCATTTGCCAAAACCAGCAGGTCGTGAATAGCATTCAATGCACTTGGTCTATGCGCCACAACGATAACTGATGCACCGCGTGCCAAGGCCGCTCTTATGGCCTTATCCAGAGCCAATTCGCCTTCTGCATCCAGATTGGAATTAGGCTCATCCATCACCAGCAAAACTGGATCGCCAAATAGTGCCCGCGCCAAGGCCAACCGCTGCCGCTGCCCAGCAGACAAACGTGATCCACCTTCCATCAGCGGCGTGTCGTAACCCATTGGCAAACGCATGACGAATTCGTGGATATTGGCCAACTGTGCAGCCTCCACAATTTTATGCGCATCAGGTGTTGGGGTGAAACGCGAAATGTTCTCGGCCACAGTGCCATCAAAAATCTGCACATCTTGCGGTAAATAGCCAATCAATCGGCCATGTTCATCACTGTCGCGTTGATCCGGCGTTGCGCCATCAAGGCGCACAGCACCGCGCTGTAACGGAACTAACCCCACCAAGGCCCGGGCCATGGTGGATTTGCCAGCCCCCGTCGGGCCAATAATCCCGAGGCCCATGCCGGGTTGAACGCGAAAGCTGATGTTTTGCAAAACGGGTTTGTCTGTACCTTGCAAGACAACGGTTGCACCTTCAACTTCTACCAACCCCTTGGGTTCAGGCAGCTTCATCCGTTGCCGTTCGGCTGGAACTTGGTTCAGAACCACAGCCAAACGTTCATAAGCTTTGCGCGCACCCAGAAATTGTTGCCAGCCACCCACAGCTTGCTCAATGGGCGCCAAAGCCCGACCCATAATAATAGATGACGCAATGATTGAGCCAGATGAAATCTCATGTTTCACCGCCAAATAGGCACCAGTTCCCAACAAAGCGGATTGGATGACCATCCGGAAAACCCGTGAGAAAGTGCTGTAGGATGCCCCTGCATCGTTGGCTCGGGTTTGATGCTCTAACGCTTCGCCCTGCAGAACTGACCAGCGGTCACGCATTGCACCCTTCATGCCAAGTGAAAACAATGCCTCAGCATTGCGCCGCGTTTCTTCAGTCATGGCTTGGGCTTTAGCCGTTGCCAAAGCTGCGGCATTCGAAGGTGCGCGGGTGGAACGTTCCGCCAGCAAAGCCAAACCAAATATGATGACGGCAGAAACGGTAGCAACAACGCCCAGCACCCAATGCAGAAGAAACACCACCAATAGATAGAGGGGCACATAAGGCATATCAAAATAAGCCAGCGGTCCCTGCCCACTGATAAACTGGCGGATCGTGTTCAAGTCTTGCACGGGCAGGCCACCCAGCAAATTTGCTTTATTGAGTGAAAGTGTTGACATGGCATCAAACACGCGGTTGCGCAGGCCTTCTTCAACTTTGCGGCCGACGCGCACAAATATCCGTGAGCGTACATAATCTAGCACGCCAAAATAAGCATAAAGCACCAGCACGATCATGCCTAATGCAACCAGCGTGGGCACACTGCCTGAAGGCAACACGCGGTCATAAACTTGCAACATGAACAAAGAGCCCGTCAGCGCCAGTATATTTAGAACGAAGCTGAAAAAGATCGTTGAAACCGCAATGCGACCATTGTCGCCGAAAATGCGCTTCCACAGTTCATTTGTTGGTTTAACGGCCAATCTCAGTCTCCCGCCTGCGTGAAACGCCTTAAACCACAAGCCCTAGGCCCTTGACTATATAAACTTGGTAAATGTTGCCCATGCCGCGCCATGAACCGACCCAACTTAGCCACCTGAGCCGTTGACAAGCCACCCGCCTCCTGCGAAACAAGCTTTGTTCGGTGCCCCAAACGCGAAAGCATAAGGGGCTTCAAATGGGAATACGGTGCGGACTACCCATCAGGGGCCAAAACCGTGACTGCCCCCGCAACTGTAAGCGGTGTGGTTTCTGGCCTATGCCACTGGGTAAAACTGGGAAGGCGCCATAAACCAATACACCGCAAGTCAGGAGACCTGCCGAGCAAAATGGGCGTATCCGTCCGAAAACGGTCTCACGGAGGGTGAACATGACCACGACAGTATTAAACGGCTCAATCTCAATTTCGCAGCGCGTCAAGGCAGGCCTCGTTTGCCTGTTTATTGGTGCCACTTTGGTGTTTACGGTTGGTTTGTCGCATATTTCAGCGGCCCATAACACTGCCCATGATACGCGCCACGCCATCGGCTTTCCCTGCCACTAAAGCGTTTTGACTTTTCATTGAAAAGTCAAAATCGCATCTTGACATTATTTGACAGGATTCAACCAAAATGATTGGTCGTTATGTGCTGGCCGCACTTGTTGCTGGCTTGCTCGCAGGCGCAGTCTTAACTGTGCTGCAAGTGTGGCGATTGTCGCCCCTCATCGCCACTGCCGAAACTTATGAAAAGGTAGACGATGCCAAGAACACATCCACCGCGCCCGTTTGCAAAGAAGCAATGCCCAGCATGAAGATGTGTGCTGACAAGGGCACACCTGAGTGGGAGCCAGCCCCCGGATTGCCGCGGATCGGCTTCACCGGAGTTGCCTCGTTGCTGGCGGGAGGTGGCTTTGCTGCCATTCTTGCCGGGCTTTCACTGCTGCTCAATGTGCCCATAACGCGGGCCAATGGTTGGATCTGGGGCCTCAGCGGCTTCCTCGCCGTGCATTTGGCCACAGGCTTTGGCCTTGCCCCTGAAATTCCGGGTATGCCAGTTGCGGATTTGCTGGCACGCCAAATCTGGTGGGTGGGCACAATCGTCTCCACAGCAGCCGCAATCTATTGCTTTGCCATTCGCAGTGAAAACTGGGCAAAGGCTGTTGGCGTGGCATTGCTTTTCGCCCCCCACCTCATCGGAGCACCGATTGCACCAGACGGCGAAACCTCCGTGCCGCCTGCCCTTGCTGCCGAATTTGCCGCCAATGCATTAGCTTGCGTCGCCATCTTCTGGCTGGTGATGGGCGTATTACTCGGCCGCTTCCTGCCAGCCATTGCCGAAAGGTTTGATCCCGCATGACTGAAAAAATCCCCGCCACTGTCATAACCGGCTTTTTGGGTGCAGGCAAAACCACACTCATCCGTCACCTGCTGCAAAACGCTGGCGGTCGCCGCATTGCTTTAATCGTCAATGAATTTGGCGATGTCGGCATTGATGGTGAAATTCTCAAAGCCTGTGGCAGTGATGCCTGCACAGAAGATGACATCATCGAGCTTTCCAACGGATGCATCTGCTGCACGGTGGCAGATGAATTCATCCCCACCATTGAAAAACTTCTGGCCTCACCACGCAGGCCCGATCACATCATCATTGAAACCTCTGGCCTTGCGTTACCACAGCCCTTGGTGCGCGCCTTCAACTGGCCCGAAATTAAATCCCGCGTCACAGTCGATGGCGTGATCACATTGGTTGATGGCAAGACACTGGCAGAGGGTCGCTTTGCCGATGATGAAGCAGCAATTGCCGCCCAACGTGCCGCTGACCCAAATGTCGATCATGAAAATCCCATTCAAGAATTATTCAATGATCAACTGAACAGCGCCGATATGGTGCTGCTGAACAAATCGGATTTGCTTACAGCGGATGAGCTAATCAAAATTAGCAATAACCTAAAGCCGCAATTGCGCAAAGGCACCAGCCTGGTGCAAACCTCGCAAGGCATTCTTGATGTGGCCATTTTGCTCGGCCAAAAAGCCAGCGCGGAAGATGATATGCACAACCGCCTTTCAACCCATGAAATGGAAGGCGAAACCCAGCATGACCATGATGACTTCATAACTTTCATCGTCAATCTGCCCAAAGCTCTTGATCAAAAGACCCTCCTCGCTCGCATCGCCAAAACCATTGAGACGCATGATATTTTGCGACTGAAAGGTTTTGCGAATATCTATGGCAGCGATGCCCGCCTGCTCATCCAAGCCGTTGGCCCGCGCGTGAACTCATATTTTGACCGCACATGGTCGGCCGATGAAATACGCCTAACCCGTCTCGTTGTGATCGGCGAAAAGACCATGGACAAAACGGCAATCACAACTTCATTGCAAGTTTAATGCATCTCCTCAGCCTCACATCTGGCGTTGTTGACGGTGGTGCAGAGGCGATTGACCTGAATCAATCACCTGCTGATGTCGTGATATTGACGGCGGCGGATTCTGAACTGGCATGTCTCGCCGCAGCACATGATGCTTTGGGCGACGTTGCGCCCTCTTTGCGCTTGGCCAATCTGCTCCGGATGCAACATAACTTCTCAGTTGATCTCTACGCGGAAAAAACGCTCAGCAAGGCCAAGCTCATCATCATTCGCTTGCTGGGCGGCAAAGCCTATTGGCCTTACGGCGTAGAAGTGATCGTTACACTAGCGCGTGAAAATAATAGCAAACTCGCCCTGCTTCCCGGCGGCCAAGATGTTGATGCCGAACTGTCAGCCCTTTCAACTTTGCCGGCAGCAGATGTTGAACGACTGCGCCAATACTTCGCTCACGGTGGCCAACTGAACGCCAAAGCCTTGCTGCAACTTTGTGGGCAACTCATGGGCGGCAGCCATGTTGCACCAGCGCCACAAACCTTGCCTAAAGTCGGCTTTCACTGCGAAGCCTCCGCACCCAAAGCCGCCGTGATTTTTTACCGCTCTGTGGTTGAAGGTGGCCAAACTGCACCCATTGACGCTCTGACGACAGCACTTACAAACTGCGAATTACCCACAACGTCAATCTTTATCAGCAGCCTGAAAGATAAAGCCTCAGCGCATTTTCTCAGCGCGCATTTCGAAGTTCATCCGCCTTCACTCATCATTAACGCAACAGGTTTCGCGGTCGGTGATGAGGCAAACGATCCACTCGCAAAGTTTGATTGCCCCGTATTGCAAGTCGCCTTGGCAGGCTCATCACAAGAAGATTGGCAAGCCTCGTCGCAAGGTCTTCGCGCCACTGATCTGGCGATGAATGTGGTTTTGCCGGAATTGGATGGGCGCATTTTCACCCGTGCCATATCATTCAAAGCCGATGAACAATTCCATGCACCCACGCAGTGCCGCATCATCACTTATAAACCAGCGCCTGATCGCATTGCTTATGTCGCAGATCTCGCCGCCAACTGGGCCAAACTGCGCTCAACCCCCAACTCCCGGAAAAGGCTTGCGATCATTCTCGCCAACTATCCAGACAAAGATGGCCGCGTGGCCAATGGCGTGGGCTATGACACCCCCGCCAGCACAATTGAAATTTTGAGGGCGCTTTCCAACGAAAGATATTTAACAGGTCAATATCCACAAGACGGAAATGAGCTCATCCAAAACCTTCTGTCATCCCGACGAAAGTCTGAACCCACAAAATCGCCAAGCATTTCGCTGAAGGAATACCGCACCAAATTCGATGTCCTTCCCGAAACCATCCGCACACAGATCATTTCACAATGGGGACAACCCGAAAATGATCCGCATTATTCAAATGGCGCATTCAATTTGGCAATCAACATCTATGGCAATATCGCTATCGCCATCCAGCCCGCGCGTGGCTATGGCATAGACCCAAAATCTACCTATCACGACCCGGCCCTCGTGCCGCCGCACTTCTATCTCGCCACATATTTCTGGCTGCGTCAACACTTCGGTGCCCACGCGATCATCCACAATGGCAAGCACGGAAATTTAGAATGGCTGCCCGGCAAAGCTGTCGGCCTATCCGCTGAATGCTGGCCCGAAGTGGCACTCGGCCTCATTCCACAACTTTATCCCTTCATCGTCAACGACCCGGGCGAAGGCACGCAAGCCAAGCGCCGCACCAGTGCCGTGATCATCGACCATCTTACGCCGCCCCTAACGCGCGCAGAATCCTACGGCCCGATGAAAGACTTGGAAGCGCTGGTTGATGAATACTATCTCGCCAGTGGCCTCGACAAACGCCGCCTCTCGGAACTGCGCAAACGCATCTTCGAACTCATGCAGGCCTCAAAGCTTGATCAAGACGCAGGCCTGTCGGGCCATAGTGATGATGACCTCACCAAGCTCGATGCCTTCCTCTGTGATTTGAAGGAGGCACAAATCCGTGATGGCCTGCATATTCTCGGACAATCGCCGACAGGCCAACAAGAAACTGATTTGCTTGTTGCCCTCACCCGCGTGCCGCGCGGACTAGGCGAAGGCGGAGACCAATCATTGATCCGTGCACTGAGTAACGCTTTGGGCCTCGAACCCTTTGACCCCCTCAACTGCAAAATGGCTGAACCGTGGCATGGTCCTCGCCCAGAGGAATTGTCAGTCGCCGTCACAAACCCGTGGCGCACCAATGGGGATACCGTTGAGAGGTTGGAAATCTTAGCATCTGCCATCGTGTCGCCGCCCCACCCCAAATCGTCATCCCGGCGAAAGCCGGGATCGCCATCAGAACGGGCACCAGATTCCGGCTTTCTCCGGAATGACGGCTTGCAGGAAGTCGTATATAAAATCGAGCATACCCTCCGCCCCGCCCTCGCCGCTTGCGGCCCAGCCGAAATCTCAGCCCTCCTCGCGGGGTTATCTGGCCGCCGCGTAAAGCCCGGCCCATCGGGCGCACCCACACGGGGCCGCGTTGATGTGCTTCCCACGGGCCGTAATTTCTATTCTATCGATAACCGCGCCCTCCCCACACCAACAGCTTGGGCATTAGGTGAAAAATCCGCCGCCGAACTCCTCAAGCGACACTTCCAAGACACAGGGCAACATCTTAAAACCATTGGTCTTTCAGTCTGGGGTACAGCCAATATGAGAACTGGCGGAGATGACATCGCCCAAACCCTCGCCCTCATCGGCGCAAAGCCCGTTTGGGATACATCAAGCTGGCGCGTCACCGGATTTGAAATCTTTCCCCTAGCCAAATTAGGCCGCCCACGCGTCGATGTAACACTTCGCATCTCAGGTTTTTTTCGCGATGCTTTCCCCACCCAAATCGAACTCCTCGACAAAGCCTTCCGCGCTGTAGCCGCCCTCGAAGAACCATCGGATGAAAACCCCCTCGCCGCCCGCGTGCGCACCGAATCTCTCACGCTCACAGCGTCTGGCATCTCCCCTGAAGAAGCCACCCGCTTGTGCGCCGCCCGCATCTTCGGCTCCAAACCGGGGGCCTACGGTGCAGGTCTGCAAGCGCTCATCGATGACAAAATATGGGACACAAAATCCGATCTCGCCGCCGCCTACATCACTTGGGGTGCCTATGCTTACGGTGTCCGCGAAAAAGGCGAGAACAACGAATCCCTTTTCAAACGCCGCCTCGCATCCATCGAAGCCGTAATCCACAACCAAGACAACCGCGAACATGATCTGCTTGACAGTGATGACTATTATCAATTCGAAGGTGGCATGAGTGCCGCAGTGGAAACCCAATCGGGCACAAAACCCCGCGTCTATCACAATGACCACTCAAGGCCAGAGCGCCCCATCATTCGCACGCTAGAAGAAGAAGTGTCCCGCGTCATGCGCTCTCGTGTGGTCAATCCAAAATGGATCAACGGCGTTAAACGCCATGGCTATAAAGGTGCCTTCGAAATCGCCGCCACGGTGGATTATATGTTCGCCTTCGCCGCCACCACGGGTGCTGTGAAGTCGCACCATTTCGATCTGGCACATGAAGCTTTTATCCAAGACGATGCCACGCGCCAATTCATCGCAGAGAATAATCCCGATGCGTTGAAAGAAATTGCGGCTCGGTTGCAAGAAGCCATTTCCCGCGGCCTCTGGCAACCACGCCTCAATTCTGTCTATGATACGTTGAAGGAGCTTAAAACATGAATGACGAAACCGAAAAAGACTCCGCCCGCCATAATGAAAAGATGGCCAAGAAAAAAGCTGCGCGTGATAAAATCATGGCCGGCAAAACCATTGAGCGCGGGTTACTCATCGTCCATACCGGCAAAGGCAAAGGCAAATCCACCGCCGCCTTCGGTATGATTTTTCGTCACGTCGGCCATGGTATGAAAAGCGCCGTCATCCAATTCGTCAAAGGCACCTGGGGCACAGGTGAACGCACGGTGCTGGAAAAATTCCCTGATCTCGTTTCGATCAAAGCCATGGGCGAAGGCTTCACCTGGGAAACCCAAGATAGAGACCGTGACGTGGCCCACGCCCGCGCTGGCTGGGAAGAAGCCAAGCGGATGATTGCCGATCCAGAAATCCGCTGCGTTCTGCTTGATGAACTCAACATCGTGCTGCGCTATGATTATCTGCCGTTAGACGAAGTCCTAGAGTTCCTGTCCAAACGCCCACCTGATAAACACATCATCATCACCGGCCGCAACGCCAACGACCGCTTGATCGAAATGGCCGATCTGGTGACGGAAATGGAACAAATAAAACACCCCTTCCGCTCAGGCGTGAAGGCACAGGCGGGCGTGGAGTATTGAACCACTTAGAGGACGAGCAGATGTCAATTCTCAAGAAGTTTGCGGCAACCGCGATCATTTTCATAATTCTGTTCACCCCCTACTCAGCACTCAGCTACATTTCTGGGAACGGTGGCACCTGGGGAATGGACACGACAGGCAATGTTCTTGGCAATGGCGGCGACGGTGGATGTTGCGGTGCTCCCATTGATCCCGATTCAAGAAAGACATTTGACGGGCTGCACCAGAACGATGACGAAGAACTTGTAAAAATGAAATCCGACCCCATCATTTGCCAACACATTGATTGTTTCGGTCTAAACGACCAGCAAGCTCGAAATTTGATCGGCAATATGATCGACAATCGCAGATTTGCTCAAAACTTTGCACAGGCAAGAGAAAACTCGAACTATAGCTTTTGGCTTTCTGTTGTATCGTTGGTTGTAGCAGGATTTTCGTTACTGGTTGCTCTCTTGGCACATTTGCACCAGCGCGGTAATGGCAACAAGCCGACCTAACTAAGTTGATGGGCAGCAGCTAACCCTTCAACTTGCATCCGCCATTGTCGATGAAACCCGCGTTCAGTTCTTTGATCACCGGATCAAACTCTGCCTTGCGCACCTTGGGATATTGCAGCCGATACGAAGCAATGGCTCCACCCTTGCAGGCCAGAATGGCGCGTTCATACAAAATAGTCTCGCCGCTCACACTTGAAAACACCGCCGCACCTTTGTCGATTTTTTGATAGGTGATCTTCGCTCCACTTCCCGCCTCGCTCTTGAGCCTATCCTTCACCTCGGCTGTGAATTTCACCTTGTCGCCGTTTTCATCCAGCAGGAAACCGGCCCAAGCCACAAATTCTGCTTTGCCGTCAGCAGAATGGCTGCGAAGGCCGTCGCCTGCGTCGGCTTCCTGCCAGCCCACCGCAATGGCCTTTGGCACATTGATCGAAAATCCATATTTAGCGTTGGAATAAGGCTCGGCCTGCGCCGCGCTAGAAACGGCCAGAAAGACCAAAGTTAATAAAGCGCGTTTCAAGTTTTGCCTCCAGCGGCCCCAGCCTCAGAATGTCGCAATCCGCCTTGCCCTGCAAGCACTTCGCGCTATAAGGCAGTCAGCAGTTCTCCATGAGGAGATGAAAGACATTCCGATGCGGCTGACCCAAATAGGGGGCCAAGACGGGCCTGCCTTCCAAGCGGCTCGTGCCGTGCTGCGAAATTGGGAAGGCGACGATGCAAGAAAAACTCGGTGTTATGCTCTGTGGCCACGGCAGCCGTGATTTGGATGCCGTGAAAGAATTTGCTGTGTTGGCAGAGCATCTCAAGCAGCACTTACTGCAATATCCTGTCCAGTTCGGCTATCTCGAATTTGCTACGCCCATCATCCGCACGGGCCTCGACAGTTTGAAGGCACAAGGTGTCACGCGCGTTCTTGCTGTGCCCGGCATGTTATTTGCAGCGGGCCACGCTAAGAATGACATTCCATCAGTGCTCAACACTTATGCCGCCGCCAACAATCTTAAGATTGAATACGGTAAAGAACTCGGCATAGATCCTAAAATGATGCGTGCCGCCGCTGACCGTATTCAACACGCCATCGATGCAGCTCCCAAAAAAGTGCCCCTGCATGAAACCCTGCTGATGGTGGTGGGGCGCGGCGCGTCTGATCCTGATGCCAATTCCAATGTCAGCAAAGTGACGCGCATTTTGTGGGAAGGCTTTGGATTTGGTTGGGCGGAGACATGCTACTCCGGTGTCACCTTCCCACTTGTCGTACCGGGCCTATCTCACGCAGCCAAATTGGGCTTCAAGCGCATCATTGTGTTTCCTTATTTCCTCTTCACTGGAATTCTGGTGCAACGCATCTATGACGCAACGGATGAAACAGCACAGCTGCACCCCGAGATTGAATTCATCAAAGCCCCCTATCTGAATGATCATCCGGCAGTGATTGAAACCTTTGTTGAACGCATTGAACAAATTCTTACCGGTGACATCGCGATGAATTGCCAGATGTGCAAATACCGCACAGCGGTGTTGGGCTTTGAAGCAGAGGTGGGTGCCGTTCAAGAAAGTCATCATCATCACGTTGAGGGCATGGGCACAATGGCGGATTGCGAATTCTGTCACGGCGGGCCGTGCACCAGCCAGTGCAAGCAGCCGAAATTCAAACTTGAAACCCTGAAACCTGATCATCACGATCATGATCACCCGCACGAACATTCACATGACCATGGACACACCCATGCCATTTATCCGCACGCCGATCATCCGCTTGGCCCCATAAGCATGATCAAAAAATGATTGAATACCTTCGTGATCCAACCGAAATCTATAAGCGGAGCTTTGAGATTATCAGAGCCGAAGTCAATTTTTCTCAACATCCCAAAAATGCCGAAGCGATTGTAACGCGCATCATCCACGCTTGCGGCATGCCTGAAATTATAAATGAACTTGTCATATTGCAAGATTTCGTACCCGCGGCACTCACAGCTTTGGCCCACAATAAGCCAATTATCGTGGACGCCGAAATGGTGCGCCATGGCATTATAGCCAACCAATTACCGGTTGGTGTTGAAATCATCTGCACACTGAATGATCCACGCGCCAAAGAATTTGGACTTAAAAAACAAATTACACGCAGTGCCGCGGCCGTCGAACTCTGGTTGGAACATCTTAATGGTGCAATTGTCGTCATTGGAAATGCGCCAACGGCCCTGTTTCGTTTGCTTGAATGCCTTGACCAAGGTGCGGTCAAACCCGCCTGCATCGTGGCCATGCCGGTGGGTTTTGTAGGCGCAGCCGAAAGCAAAGCTGAACTCATCGCCAACCCACGCGGCATCCCATTTGCAACCATCAAGGGCCGCAAAGGGGGTTCGGCCATGGCTTCGTCTGTTATGAACGCGCTGACAAGTGAGCAAGCATGAAACAGTGGTTGACCATCATCGGCATGGGTGAAGATGGATTAAACGGACTATCTGCCGTCGCAAAATTATCGCTTGAAGGTGCTGAATTTATTGTGGGATCAGAGCGCCTCTTGGCGATGTTGCCCGCATCAAAAGCCCAACGTCACCTCTGGCCGCAACCCTTTTCTGCTTTCTATAGTGAAATTCAAAACTTCAAACCTCGTCCAACGGTTCTCTTGGCAACAGGTGACCCCATGAATTTCGGCGTGGCGCGGAAAATTTTTGAGATCATCCCCCGCGATGAAATATCAGTTGTCCCCCAACTATCAGCTTTCACACTGGCCGCCGCCCGCATGGGTTGGAGCATTCCAGATTGTGATTGTTTCACTATCCATGGCAGGCCAGAGGCAAATGTGGAAGCCTTCATTCAACCGAATGCAAAACTTCTAATCCTTACGCAAGATCAAACATCAATTGAGGAAGTCTGTCGCCGCCTCATGGCCCGTGGCTTTGCACATTCCAGCGTCACCGTTCTTGAAAACTTAGGCGGGCAGCAAGAGCGTGTGACGCATTTTATCGCAAATGATATGCCAAACATAAACTGGTCGCCACTCAACACCCTTGCCGTCAGCTGCGTTGCCTCAACAACTGCCAAAATTTACAGCCGCATTGCAGGACTTGCCGATGATGCTTTTCAACATGATGGTCAACTCACCAAACGCGAAGTGCGTGCCATAACGTTGGCGGCCTTGGCCCCCGCCCCCGATCAACTCTTATGGGACGTGGGCGCCGGCTGCGGCTCCGTGGCGATTGAATGGATGAGATCCACGCGCGGCTGCGAGGCCATAGCCATCGAACACAATCCCGAACGTTGCGCTATGATTGCTAACAATGCTGAACAACTGGGCACACCGCGTTTGCAATGCCTTCAAGGTGAAGCACCCGAAGCACTCACTGGGCTTGAATCACCCCACGCCATTTTCATTGGCGGTGGAATTGGACAAGCGGGCGTTTTTGAAGCCTGTTGGCAAGCGCTGCGACAAGGCGGACGGTTGGTTGCCAATGTGGTCACCATTGAAGGTGAAATGCACCTTTTTGATCTTCAAGAAAAATATGGCGGAGAACTTTTGCGCATAGACGTGTCTAAGCTCGCAAGTGTAGGTAAATTCCGCGCCTTGAAGCCAAAAATGCCTGTCACGCAATGGCACGTGATCAAGCCATGAGCGGAACTCTTTTTGGCGTGGGCGTTGGCCCGGGAGATCCTGAACTTCTAACCGTGAAAGCCTGGCGCTTAATCGCAGGCGCAACCACCATCGCCTATCTCTGTGCCAATGGCGGCGAATCTACTGCACTTGAAATTGTCAAGCCATTTTTGCCTGATACTTACACATCCATTGCCATAAACATGCCCATGAAAGTGGAACGACAGCCCGCTCAAGCGGCCTATGATCATGGCTGCGACCAAATTTCTAAAGTGTTGGATCAGGGTCTCGATGTGGTCTTTCTGTGTGAAGGTGATCCGTTCTTCTATGGCAGTTTTATGTATGTGTTTGAGCGGATGGTTAAAAATCATAAAGTGATTGTCGTTCCGGGAGTCACATCAATTTCTGCCGCATCGGCTGAGTTGCAGCAGCCATTAGTCGAGCGCGATGAAACGTTAAAAATACTTCCCGCCACCATGTCGGCAGAAAATTTAAAATCAGAACTAGCCACCGCCAGCGCCGCCGCCATTATCAAAGTTGGTCGCCATATTGATAAAGTGAAAACTGTGTTGTTTGAATTAGGACTCTTAGACAAAGCAACGGCGATTGAACATGCCACAAGGCCAAACCAAATCATCCGCCCACTGATTGAAATAACATCTCATGCCGTGCCCTATTTCACCACTATCATTGTGAGGCGCCAATGAGCGATCGCCGCGTCGCTATCTTTGTGCTTGGCCCATCAGCTTTGCCCCTCGCACAAAAGATCAAGAAAACAATCGGTGGTGACATTCACGGCCCAGCAGGTCTTCATGGTTGTGATCGCCATTTTCACAACGCTTTGCACGCCATTGGGCACGCATCACAAAATGCCCATGCCGTTGTGGGCATTTTCGCGGCTGGCATTTTAATCCGTGCCATCGGCCCAAAGATGCCAGAGAAATTTCGCCAACCGCCACTCATTGCTGTTGCTGAAGATGGTTCCTCCGTTGTGCCGCTGATCGGCGGCCATGTGGGTGCAAATGATCTATCACGCAAAATTGCGGCGGCAACAGGCGGCCACGCCGCCATCACCACGGCCAGCGATGTCATCTTCGGCAATGCAATGGATGAACCCGAAGCTGCCACTCTCGCCAATCGTAAAGATCATAAATTCGCTGCCGCTGCCCGCTTGCGCGGCAAAATAGTTACGCAGGAAACAACCATTCACAACAGCGCAGGCAGTGCCCATCACCTCGTTTATCACCCATGGCTTCTCGGTGTTGGAATCGGCTGCGAACGCGGCACTGATCCGGCAGAGATAAAAGAGTTACTGGATGAAACACTGGCGACCCACAACATCGCCCGGCAATCGATCTTCCAATATGCCAGCCTTGATCTGAAGGAAGATGAGCCAGCCATCACTCAATTTGAAAACACTTATTTTTTCACAGCTGAACAGTTGAAAGCCGAAAGCCACCGCATCGCATCGCCTTCTAAGATAGTCGAAGATGAAGTTGGCACACCCAGTGTGGCCGAAGCAGCGGCTCTCGCACTCGTGGGCCCCAACGGCAAACTCATTATTACAAAAACCAAATCGAAACGCGCCACAATAGCCATCGCGCAAGCAGCGTCTCACGATGATTTCTCAGAACACCAAGGCCAGCGCCGCGGCCACATCGCCATTGTTGGCATTGGCCCCGGCGCGCAATCCATGATGACACCAGATGTCGATTTTGAACTGTGGTTTGCCACTGAGTGGGTGGGCTATTCGCTCTACCTCGATCTTGTCGAAAATTTGCGCCACGGCCAAACCCGCCATGATTTTCCACTGGGTGATGAAGAAGCCCGCTGCCGCAAAGCCATCGAATTGGCCAAGCAAGGTCAACGCGTGGCTCTCATCTGTTCCGGCGATGCCGCAATCTATGCCATGGCGGCCCTCGTCTATGAATTGATTGACCGTGAACCCTGCCGCATCGCCATTGAAGTGCACCCCGGCATTTCCGCTTTTCAGGCTGCCAGCGCCAAAGTTGGTGCGATGATCGGTCATGACTTTTGTTGCATCTCACTGTCTGATCTTCTCACCCCATGGGATGTCATCGAAAAGCGCCTGAGGGCCGCAGCGGAAGGCGATTTCGTCATCTCCTTCTATAATCCACGCTCACTCAAGCGCCGTGACCAACTGCAACGCGCCTTCGAAATTCTAAAACCTTATCGCCACGTAGACACACCCGTGGTGGTGGCCACCAATCTCGGCCGCCCCGAAGAAAACGTCCGTATACGGAATTTCTCTGAATTTAACCCCGAGGAAGTCGATATGCTCACGCTGGTCATGGTCGGTTCCTCACAATCCAAAGCCTTCAAACGCGGCGATGGCAAAACCTATGCCTACACGCCGCGCGGCTATGGAAAGAAAATGAAACCATGACCGTACACTTCATCGGCGCGGGTCCCGGTGCCGCAGATCTCATCACCGTCCGCGGCCTAAAGCTCATCCAGAAATGCGCTGTTTGCCTTTATGCGGGCTCGCTTGTGCCTGAAGAAATCGTAAAAGCCGCACCACGAAATGCACGCGTCATCGACACGGCCCCGCTGCATCTCGGTCAAATCATCGACGAAATAAAACTTGCCCACGACAAAGGCGAAGATGTGGCGCGTGTGCACTCGGGCGACCCCAGCCTCTATGGCGCAATCGCCGAGCAAATGCGCAAACTCGATGCCCTGGGCATTCCCTATGATGTCACCCCCGGCGTGCCCGCCTTCGCCGCCGCTGCTGCCGCATTGAAAACTGAATTCACTTTGCCAGAAGTCGCCCAAACTGTCATTCTCACCCGCACCACCATGAAAGCTTCGGCCATGCCGCCGGGCGAAGAGTTAGAAAAACTCGGCGCGACTAAGGCCACATTGGCCATTCACCTTTCCATTCGCAATTTGGCCCATGTGGAACGCGCCCTCACCCCGCATTATGGCGCTGATTGCCCCGTTGTGGTGGCCTACCGCGTGAGTTGGCCCGATGAACAATTCATCCACGGCACGCTGTCAACCATCGCGAAAAAGGTAAAAGCCGCAAAACTCACCCGCACTGCTCTGGTGCTGGTGGGCCATGTATTTGGCCATACCACTTTTCGTGATTCAGCCCTTTATGATGCAGCCCATGAACACGTCTTGCGCACCCATAAAAAGAAGAAACCCAAACCTTAACGCTTTGGCAAATCGCGCCGTGGCATGCTGCAGTCTGGAGACAACATGACAAGCCAAGAACAGCAATTGATGGATCTGGTAAAGAAGGCTCTGGCGACTTTCGATCAACCATTCAACGATAAGCCAGCGGAAGCCACTTTACGCGAACGGTTTTATGAATTGATGGTTTTGGCCATGGGCAATCTTTTTCCGCGCATGCCCACCACAGGCCAAATCTATGACCGCGTCATTCTGCAACGTGTCATGCTGGGTCTTGATGATGGTGAGGCGGCAACTCTCGGCAAGCGCGCCGACGACTGGCTGCGCCTGGAAGGAATGATCAAACAGGAAGAAGGTAAACGCGCTTATTATTTGGGTCGAACCACACAGGCCGCGTTGTCTACCACAACACCTGCGGGCTTGCTGGGTGATGTATTTGCTAAAATTCTAAAGCAATACGTTGACGTGGGCCCCAGCGACACGTTGCGCGAATACACCCGTTCGCTTGCGGCGTGCTTCCTACTGCTCTTGGAAAAAGATTAGAGACTATTTCAACTTCGACAAAAACCCTGCAAAGCGCATCATGCCTTCCGGCCATGGCCCGTGGCCGGACGCCGTGTTGATATGGCCTTGCGCACCAGCCTCCACCAGCTCCGCGCCCCAAGCTTCTGCCAAAGCGGCTTGCTCTGCTGGCGTGGCAAACGGATCAGTGTTGCTTGCCACCAGCAAAGTTGGAAACGGCAAAGCCGCCATTGGAATGTTATTGAAAATGGGATCAATACCATTGCAAGCACCCAACGGGCCAGCGGCCGGAGCTGACACTAAAAAAGCCCCTCTCACTTTTTCAATTGCACCCGCCGCTGTGATTTCGGGCACGGCATGGGCCACCAAAACACAGCCCGCCGAATGCGCCACAAAAACCACGGGCTTCGTCGCTTGCACGACAACTTCCACCAATCGCGCCGTTGCTTTGGGCAGTGATCCATAAAGCCAATCATCCTGCTCCACCAATTTTGCAGCGGGCAATTTCGCAATCAAGCGGCGCTGCCAATGTGCATCACCAGAGCCTTCATGCCCGGCAACTACCAGAATATCAGTGTCTGAAGATTTCATGCCCATTCTCTCAATTTCTTAACGCCCCATATCACCAGCCCCGCAACCAATCCCCAAAAAGCGCTGCCAATACCAAACAGTTTGAAATCTGCAGCCGTCACCAGAAACGTCACCAGCGCCGCTTCAATGTCAGCAGGCTCTTTCATCATCGCAATCATAGCGCCCATCAATGGCCCAAACAGCGCTAATCCGGCAATGGCGTGAACCAAATCAGATGACAATCCACCAAGCACTTTAACGCATATACCCGCGGCAAGGCCAACGCCCGCATAAATCACAACATATGGAAAAGCCACTTTCCAGCGCTGCGCCGCATCGGGATGTGCGTCAGGGCCTGTGGCCAGAGAAGCCGTAATTGCCGCCATATTAACTTGCGGCCCCGCAAAAGGCGACATCAATGCCGAAGCCAAACCTGTTGTAATCAGTGAAGATGAAACCGGCGGCTCAAAGCCACTGGCTTTCAACACCGCAAAGCCCGGTAAATTCTGTGATGCCATAGTCACCAGATAGAGCGGCACAGCCAAGCTGATCAGAGCCACAGGCGCAAATTCTGGAACATCAAATGTCAGCCGCGAAACGGCAAACGTCTCCGCACCAAAGTTCATGCCCCCAGAGAGCGCCGCTATCAACAAACCCAGAGCAACAACCAACGGAACCGAATAAAGCGGTTGCCACAAGCGCATCATAAAAAATGCAACAACCAGTGGCACCACTTGTAAGGGCAAAGCCGTGGCCGCAACTGGCACTTTCAACACATAAGTCAACAACACCCCCGCCAACATGGCCGAAGCAATGGCAACGGGAATTTTTGCAATCGCATTTGCAAGTGGCTTGAACAAGCCCGTGGCCACCATCAACAACCCGGCCACGGCAAAACAACCCAAAGCCTGTGCATAGGAAATGCCTTGCGCCCCATGCGCCATCAACGCTGCACCGGGTGTGGACCAAGCGATGATCATTGGCATTTTGTGTCGCCATGAAAGCCACAGCGTCAGCCCACCCATGGCAAAACACAACATCGCCGCCCATGAAATTTTCTGCGCGTCACCAGCCCCCACCGCATCGGCAGCTTGCATAATGATCAGGATGGTTGATGCAAATCCAACAACCACAGCCGCCAACGCTGAAGCAATCAGCGATGGCCAGTGCTTTTCAGAATTCATACCAGCGGCACTTCCGGCTGATCTTTCGCCACGCGCAAGATCAGCGAAGTCTTCACGCTCTCAACATTGGGCGCTTTCGCTAACGCCCCCATCAAAAAACTCTGGATCGACTGTAAATCCCGCCCTACACATTTCAAAATAAAGTCCGCAACACCCGATATCGCGTAACATTCGCGCACAATGGGCCACCCCGCCACACGCCGCTCAAAATCCTTCATCTCATTTTCCGCTTGGCTCTTCAGGCCCACTAAAGCAATCACCTGCGCGCCGTATCCCAACTTTTCAGCAGCAAGCCTTGCGCGGTAACCTGTAATATAGCCTTCCTGCTCCAAAGCTTGCACCCGCCGCAAAGTTGGCGGTGGCGAAAGCCCCACGCGCCGAGCCAGTTCAACATTGGAAACCCGCCCCTCGTTCTGCAATTCCTTAAGAATTTTCCAGTCAATCGTATCAGGCTTGTTTTGGCGGTCCATTTGGCTGTTTAAGCAATTTTATTTCGTGATTGGAAGTGCAATCAGGCCCTGCCTTTCATCTGCTACGAAACGCTTTTTTCGGCAAAAATTTACTGTTGCTTTGCCGCTCAAAAGCCCTTCATGCCCTTGTAACCAGCCGAAACTCAGCTATGTTGAATAGTCATAGCTCCTTTCCACACGTCGAGGTCTTCATGTTATCCCGCCATTCGCGCGTTATCGTTCTGGGCTCCGGACCAGCAGGCTACACAGCTGGCATTTATGCCGCGCGAGCTATGTTGCAGCCATTGGTAATCGCTGGCACACAACCTGGCGGCCAACTCACCATCACCACCGACGTTGAGAACTATCCGGGCTTTGCCAAAACCATCCAAGGCCCTTTTTTGATGGATGAGATGAAAGCCCAAGCCGAACACATGGGCAGCGAAGTTATCAGTGACACCATCACTTCCGTGCAGCTCAAGTCACAGCCTATTAAACTGATCGGTGATAGCGGTGTAACCTACACCTGCGATGCCTTGATTATTGCGACGGGTGCCCAAGCCAAATGGTTGGGTCTTCCGTCCGAGGCACATTTCCAAGGCTTCGGCGTGTCAGCCTGTGCCACGTGTGATGGATTTTTCTATCGTGGACGCAAAGTGTTGGTGGTCGGCGGTGGCAACACGGCTGTTGAGGAAGCTTTGTTTCTCACCAATTTCGCAACAGAGGTCACAGTCGTTCACCGCCGTAACGAATTTAAATCTGAACGTATCTTGCAGAACCGCCTTTTCGCTCACCCTAAGATCAAAGTCATTTGGGACTCCGAATTGGCTGATGTCATTGGCTCAGAAGATCCAAAAAGCGTCACCACTGCGCGCCTTAAGAATGTGAAAACTGGCGCAACAACTGATTTATCGGTGGACGGAATTTTCATTGCCATCGGCCATAAACCTGCAACCGAATTATTCGAAGGCCAACTGCCGTTCAAAAACGGTGGCTATCTCATCACCGACCCGCGCAGCACAGCCACCACAATTCCAGGCGTGTTTGCAGCAGGCGATGTGACTGACGACATTTATCGCCAAGCCGTCACGGCAGCAGGCATGGGTTGTATGGCGGCTCTCGAAGCAGAAAAATATCTTCACGCGCAACAATCCGTTAGACAAGCGGCGGAGTAACACGATGGATTGGGATAAACTGCGCATTTTCCACGCCGTTGCCGAAGCGGGCAGCTTCACTCATGCGGGCCATGAATTGCTGCTGTCGCAATCAGCCGTCAGCCGTCAAATTTCGGCCCTCGAAGCGGATTTGCATGTAGCGCTTTTCCACCGTCACGCCCGCGGCCTCATCCTCACCGAACAAGGCGAAGTGTTGCACCGCACGGCCCATGAAGTTTTTACTAAACTTGCTGCCGCCAGAACCCGTTTGATGGATAGCAAAGAAAAGCCTTCGGGAGATTTGCGCATCACCACAACCATCGGCTTGGGCTCAGTCTGGCTTACGCCGCGCATCCGTGAATTTATGGAACTCTATCCCGATATTCACGTGGCCCTCATCCTTGATGACCGTGAACTTGATCTTTCGATGCGTGAGGCAGACGTGGCCATCCGCTTGCGCAGGCCTTCGCAACCAGACCTCATCCAGCGCAAACTCTTCACCGTCCACCACCACGTTTATGCCGCTGCGGATTATGTGAAGAAATACGGCATCCCCAAAGCCGTGGAAGATTTGGATAAGCACAGAATTCTGATCTTTGGCGAAACCGAAGGCTTTCTAAATGATCTGAACTGGCTGGCCACTGTGGGCAGAGATTCAGAAAATCCGCGTATTCCGGCTTTGCGCGTCAATAATGCCTATGGCTTGCGCCGCGCCGTGCAAGCTGGTGCTGGCATAGCCATTCTGGCTGATTATAATGTGCCCGCAGATTCCAACCTTGTGCAGATTGATTTGCCCTTGGAAGCCCCGCAGTTTGAAAGCTTCTTCGTCTATCCCGAAGAGCTAAAAGAAACCAAACGCGTGACCGTGTTTCGGGATTTCATTGTGAACGAAGCCAAGGGTTGGAGCTTCTAAAACAGCGCGCAATCAAGTTCATTTCCACCACTTTGGGGCAGGTAATCATTCATCCGGGAAAACTTTGCAGTCCAAGTTCAATCAAATTGCCATCCTTGTTTTTCGCAAGGCAGTTGCCAGACTCCATGCCTTGAATATAGCAAAACAGCGGAAGCTTCGCTTTGCGATATTGCGCAAGAGTTGCCGCATCAATGCCTTCTGAGGGCGTGAACGGAAATTCGCCGTCCAGCTTTAAAGCATCGGCAGATTTCATGAAGCCCCCGCCCGAAATCCAGCTAACCAGCGCCTTGGCCTTGGTGTTGGAACTATTGATTTGAGAAAAATTGAGAAGTTGCTGGGCAATATAAGAATGCGTCCAAAGTGCTTCGCCATTTCCATTGCGTAAGCTGATGGTAACCACGGCTTGTGAACAATTTGGCCCCGCGGACGACGCTTCAATTTTCAAACCCGCCCAAAGCCGCGCAGCCGTTGCATTGCAAGCAGCATTTGCCGATGACGAAATCAGAATAAACGTGAACAGCGCTATAACAATTCGATTCATCAGCTGTTTTCTTTCAATGCCAAAGCATCGGCACCAGTGATAAAAGCAGTGAAGCCGACAAAGCATAATTGATCGGTCGAAACCACCGCGGATGGGTCAGCCAGTTTTTCAACGCTGCACCAAATCCCGCCCAAGTGCTGGCACTCGTAATCCCTGTAAACAAAAAAGTCCCAACAACACAAGCCAAACCAACCCAATAATGGCCTGTCAAAGTATAGCTTGAAAGCGCTGTAATGGCCATGATCCAAGCTTTTGGATTGATCCATTGAAAACCAAAAGCCTGTATAAAATTCAACGGCTTGCCAGCAGTTTCAGAATCATTTTGTGAAGGCACCGCCGTGGCAATTTTGAAAGCTAGCCACAACATATAAATCACGCCCCCCACTTTCAACACGCTAAGTAAGATGGGCAAAGCCTCAAACAATTTGCCAAGCCCAAGCCCCACACATAAAGCCAAAAACGGAAAGCCTAACGCCACCCCAGCCACCACAGGCAGCGTGCGCCTAAACCCATGGGCAATACCCCCGGCCATCAGAATGGTATTATTCGGCCCCGGTGTGAAGGCCATGATAACGGCAAAAACAAAAAGGGCCGCATAAAGATCAAGCGTCATGCGGCCCTCAAAAAATTAGTTCCGGCCAAGGAAGTCGCCCTTGCCCACTTCAACGCCAATGCTGCGCACCAGATTATGCGCGGTCGCCATGTGGAAGTAATGGTTCGGCCAAACTGCGCCATTCAGATAGTCACTGCCTTTCATCTCAATGTCATTGCCGCCAACTTTCAGCTTAACGGTGCGGGTTGCTGCGCCTTCAAATTTCTGGGGTTCAATGCTTTTGATAAAATCGCTGGTTTTGGTGATGCGTGCATAAAGCTCTTCAAACGTTTTCTCATCGTCAGCATAACTTGGAATGTCTGTGCCTGATAAACGTGCCGCACAGCCTTTGGCTTGATCGCACAATATCAGAATTTGGCGCGTCAAAGGCAACATATCGGGGTAGGTGCGCAAACCCAGCACAACTGATTTATCAAGCTTGCGCGCGTCACAAAACGCCTCGGCCTTTTTCAATATTTTGGTGATAGATTCAAGATTGCGCAGCAGAAATGGAATTGATTGTGCGTACATATTGTCTTCCTTTGTTAAATAAGATTACCGCAAAAGCGCTGAATGCGTGTGCAAGCGTCTTCAAGCGTGAGTGTAGCCGTTGCATAAGAGATGCGAAAATAAGGTGACGTCCCAAATGCGGCGCCATGCACCGCAGCAACACCCTCAGCAGCCAGCAATTCACTGACAAAATCTTCATCCGTTGCAATCACCTTGCCGGATGGCGAAGTCTTGCCAATCAAGCCGGCACATGAAGGATAAACATAAAATGCCCCTTCCGGTGTTTGGCACGTCAAACCTTTGGCTTGATTAAGCATCGAAACCGCAAGGTCGCGGCGCTCCTTAAAAATTTTATTATTGGCCGCAATAAAATCCTGCGGCCCGTTCAACGCCTCAACCGCTGCCCATTGCGCAATAGAAGATGGGTTGGAAGTGGATTGTGATTGCAACTTTGACATCGCTTTAATCAGCGTTTCCGGCCCCGCCCCATAACCAATGCGCCAGCCCGTCATGCAATAGGCTTTGGAAACACCGTTCATCGTCAAGGTGCGGTCATAAAGCCTAGGTTCAATTTGCGCAGGTGTAACAAATTTAAAATCGTCATAGGTCAAGTGTTCATACATGTCATCGGTTAACACCCACACATGCGTGTGCTTCATCAAAACATCGGTGATGGCCTTCATCTCAGCACGCGAATAAGCCGCCCCTGTGGGGTTGGATGGCGAATTTAAAATCACCCACTTCGTCTTAGGGGTGATGGCCTTTTCTAAAGCGGCAGCCTTTAGCTTAAAGCCCTTGGCCGGATCGCCTTGTACAATCACCGGCACACCACCCGAAAGCATCACAATATCAGGATAGCTCACCCAATAAGGTGCCGGAATAATAACTTCATCTCCGGGATTCACAGTTGCCATCAACGCGTTGAAAAGAATCTGTTTTCCACCCGTACCAACAGACACTTGGGCAGTCTTGTAGTCTAACCCATTCTCGCGTTTGAACTTGGCCACAATGGCGCTCTTCAGCTCAACAATACCGTCCACTGCCGTATAGCGAGTCTTGCCATCGTTAATTGCTTTGATCGCTGCATCTTTAATGTTGCGCGGCGTTTCAAAATCAGGCTCGCCAGCGGCCAACCCAATCACATTCAAGCCTTCAGCCTGCATGGCCTGTGCCTTGGTGGTAATGGCGATGGTCGGCGATGCATTGATTCGGTTCAAAGCGTCAGAAATAAAACCCATTAAAGTCGTCCTTTCGCGTCAGGACTTAAGGCTTTGGATGCCCCCGCGCAAGCTGCTATCACATGATGATGACGCAACAGCGCTATACAATTTTGGGGGCTGGTATAGCAGGGCTTGCCGCCGCCATTGCTTTGGCAAAACAAGGCCACCACGTCTCAATTTTAGAGAAAGCCAAAACCTTTGATCCCATCGGCGCTGGCATCCAACTCGGCCCCAATGCTGTGCGCGCTTTGCAAAAAATGGGGGCTTGGGACGCGGTTCAGAAAATCACCACAGCACCACCAGCTCTGCACTTTCGCAGCGCCACATCAGACCGCCTTTTGAAGGAAATTAAGCTCGGGGTAAACTTCGAGCGTCGCTTCGGTCAGCCTTATCGTGTGGCCCACCGTGCAGATTTACATGCCAGCCTTCTCGAAGTGGCCAAAGCCTTGCCCCAAGTTACAATAAAAATGAATGTGACTGTCGAACTGGGAAGCCTCACCGGCCCAGTCATTGCGGCTGATGGCCTTTGGTCGAAATCCCGCGAACAGCTTTTCCCCGGCACAGCTGCAACCTCGCACCCATCGATAATCTTCCGCGCATTGATCGATATGCCACAAATTTCCGGTGTTAATTTTGAGTGTGTGAATCTGTGGTTTTATCCCGGTGCCCACGTTGTTCACTATCCTGCAGGGCAGGCCAGAAAACTCAATATAGTGCTCAATGGTGCGAACCCGCAACTTGCTCAAGCTGCGAACACCTTGCGCGAACTCATTTCCAAAGTGCCCGAATGGACGCAGTGGACGGCAGCCTACGTCAATCCACTTTTGAAATGGCATAAAGCCAATGTGATGTTAATTGGCGATGCCGCCCACGGCACACTGCCATATCTTGCCCAAGGTGCTGCCATGTCTTTGGAAGATGCGGCAGCCTTGCTCATCACCACTGATCCCACAAAGTTTGAAGAATTACGGGTTGCGCGCTGCACCCAGTTGCATCAACAATCTTGGCGTAATGGCCAGCTCTATCATCTCAGTGGCCTTCCAGCACTGATGAGAAACGCAGTCTTGCGCCTCTCATCAGATGAAATAATTCTAGGCCGAATGGCATGGATTTATAACGCTTAGCTATTGGCCGCGCACCAAATTCCCCTTGCCTTCATCGCGCGGTGGTGTCGATTTGGACTCGCGCGACCCGCCGTCACCTGATGCAATCGGCATCACAATATGGCATTTGGGTTTTACAACACTCAGCGTTGCACCCACTGTGCTGGCTTTCTTCGCGCAAGCCACAACATTATGACATGTGCCGGTATCACCAAACCACCAAGGTTTGCCCTGCTGACGAATCCAAGAGCTGCAACACTTTTCTGCTCCATAGCGGCTTCCATAATTTTGGCATTTATCCAGCAAATTGCCTGAAGCGCGTGCGGGCGCAGAAGTTGCAAGGCCAATACCAATTGCAGCAATGGCAAGGGCGGTGAGTGTAAGTTTGTTGTTCATGATAGTTCTCCGTTGTTTAAGGTTGCGATCCATTTGATCGATATGTGATGGATTATCGCAACAACACCGAACCTGCCCTGAACTTGCCATTCATTTGCCATTCATGCGGCACCATTGTGTTTGCAATATTGCTCGGAATAGACTGCAACTCACCGGCGTATCTGTTAGATAAGATTATTCGTTCACCCAAGGAGTAATGCCTCATGAAATTGATCATCGCCACCCTATTGGCCTCAACATTATCCGCAGGCCTTGCTGTCGCCGCTGGAGGAACTGGCAACACTGCACCCGCAGCCGCTGCACCAGCAGCAAAAGTGCCAGCCGCCATGATGGCCCATTGCAAAAAAGGCCAAGTGTCCATGAAGAAGCACGGCAAAATGAAATGCGTCATGGCCAAAGCTGATTTGCTGCCAGACTCAGAACTTTACACTCAAGGCTGGCAACTGGCCAAAGCCGGTCAATATGATTGGGCCATCGAAGTTCTGTCCGTCGTGAAAGACCATAACAACCCGGACGTTCTCAATATGCTGGGCTATTCCAACCGCAAAGCCGGCCGCATTGAACTTGGCATTTCTTATTACGACAAGGCCCTAGCTTTGAAGCCAGACTTCGTGCGCGCCCGCGAATATCTGGGTGAAGGTTATGTTGCGGCAGGCAAACTTGATCTTGCCAAATTCCAACTGGGTGAGATTCAAAAAATCTGCGGCACAACCTGTGAAGAATACCAAGATCTGTCAAAGGTCATCAACGCCAGCCCGCTCTAACCTTTAGGCTGCGTCAGCCAACTTACTTCTGCGCGGCCCAGCTCTTGCACACCAAGGCGCTGGGCCAATGCGGGTAACAAAATCTGTAATTCGCCTTCCAGTGTGTAAGGCGGATTCAAAATAAGAAGCCCAGAACCAGAAAGCCCACTGGCCTCATGCACAGTCTTAACGCGCAACTCGGCCCGCAAAATGTTGCCAATACCCAATTCACTCACTCCGTCCAGAAAGTTTAAAACAAACGTATCTGTCGTCACTGGATACCAGATCACGAACAGGCCCGTTGCAAAACGTTTCTGCCCCTGCGCCAAGATGCGTAACACCTGTTGCGTTTCATCCGCCACTTCATAAGGCGGATCAATCAACACCAGCCCGCGCCGCTCTTGAAACGGCAAATGGGCTTTCACCGCCTGCGTCGCGTCCAACACAATAGGTTGCAACCGCGCCTCACCAGCATAATTCATCGCTAAGGTTTCAGCGTCACGGGCGTGCAGCTCATTGGCAATCAAGCGGTCAGCTGCCCGCATGCCCTGCAAAATAATATCTGGTGAACCCGGATAATATCGTAGTCCACCACCCAGATTTAAAGCCGCAACAGCGCGGCGATAGGGTGCCAGAACTTTCTCAACATCATCCGCAAAAGCATCTTGCATCAGCGCAATACCGCCATGCCACTCACCGGTCTTGCTGGCCTCCAGCCCAAGCAGATCATAAGTGCCAATACCCGCGTGCGCGTCAAGCACTGCAAAAGGTTTATCCTTGGCGGCAAGATATGCAATCAACTGCGCCAACACAGCATGTTTCAAAACATCTGCATGGTTTCCAGCGTGATAGGCGTGGCGATAGTTCATGAGCCCGCTGAATAACCCAATCCTGCCTTTAACCCAATCGAAACCATTTGACTGCAATTTGCGCGGCGATGAAATTACAACTTCTTATCTATTTGCTTTGCTTTGTGGCCGTAGCCAGCGTGTCGCTGCGGGCCGAACCCACTGGCCCGCTTTTTGGTGGAACCGTGGATGGCGTATTTAAAGCGGCGTTCACAGTTGAGCTTACGCCTGATTCGGCTAAAATCAGCGGTATAAGCACCCCACTTTGTGAAACGCCAAACTGTCAAAAGCGACCAAATGCCGATATTCAGGCTATTGCTGCGGCAGTTCAACCATAATTTGCCAATCTTAAATTTGACATGAGTTTAGAGTTTGTCTGAAAGACCAACTTGAATTGGGGGACAAAAACGTAATGCAGACGAATTTAAAATGGGCCGGAATTGCCAGTTTGGCTCTAAGCCTCAGCGCTTGCGCCAACTTAAACCTGTTTAAAGATTCTGCCCCTCCGTCTGCAGCCCTTGCCCCCATATCAACGGCACCAACCGGCGCCGCGGGCGCGTTATCGGCTGTCCAAATCAAATCACTTCTCACCGGCAAAAGCTGGCGCTGGAGAGGCCAAAAATCAGGCGTCACACTTTATGCCTCAGATGGCACATCGCTGGTTGAAATCACCGGCTCAGGCACAACACAAGGCAAATGGGAGGCGAAAGAAGGCCAACTCTGCGAAAGCTTCGCGCCAGCCGCCTTCTTGCCGCAAGGCATCCCGCTTACCTGCCAGCCCTTCATCCCTGGTTCTGTGCCCGGCAGTTATATGGTTGGCAAAGCAACGTTCTCGCTGGCCTCATAAATCTGCGCCACTTATTTATGTACTGATGGCGAGACGTGAACACAGTCTCGCCACAAGTTTTTCATGGTTCTGACGTTTCCATCTCCGAAAATGAAATATGTCAAAAATCCTGTTAGATCGCAGATCGTTCTTGCTCGCTGGCGCAAGCCTTGTTGCCAACACCACGTTGGCCCAAGCGGCCCATCCGCTCTATGGCGGAACGGATTTCACTCGCGATCCGGCCCTCATACCACCACCGGAAGCGGCTCAAGATTTCCCAATCCAGTCCTATGAGAAAAACCTGCCTGCCCAGTTCCGCCGCCAACAGGTGACAATCGGTGTTAATAACCCGGCCAATTTCATCATCGTCGATCCGCAAAATCGCCAGCTTTATTATATGCTGGGCGGCGATCAGGCCATTCGGTATGGCGTAGGTGTTGGGCGCGAAGGCTTTGCCTGGTCGGGCCGCGCCGTCATTGGCCTTAAACGCAAATGGCCGCGCTGGCTGCCCCCAGAAAGCATGGTGGAGCGTGATCCCAATGCCCTCAAATGGGCCAATGGCATGCCTGGTGGGCCAGAAAACCCCTTAGGTGCCAGAGCGCTTTATCTTTATGCCAATGGCCAAGACACACTTTACCGCATCCATGGCACTAATGACCCCAGCTCCATCGGCAAGGCCATGTCATCGGGCTGCATCCGCATGTTGAACGAAGATGTGGCAGACTTATATGAACGCGCTGCCAAAGGCACGCCTGTCAAAGTTTTGGGCGCCACTGATTTCACTGCCGCAAACTAAAAAAACCTACATCATGTCCAGCCTTGCCGCCTTCTCAACAATATGGCACACCGCGCCGTAATGGACATAATTTTTAAAATACGACGCACGGCCCTTCTCACAACGGCAATGCTCTTGGCCGCCTGCGCGCAAAGCCCGCAAGGTGTGCGCATTATCAATGGTGGAACCTCTGCCGTTCCAGCTAAACAAGCCGCTGCCATCCGCAATTTTTCTGCAAGCGAAATTGCCCCCGCCGTCAGTGGAAAAACTTTCCAATTCACTCGCACAGGTGCGTCAGGCTTTGTCACCTATAATGCCGATGGCACATTAAGCGTGACCGATGATCAAAAAGGCCCCTCTGTGGGAAAGTGGAGCACCTCCACTGGCCAATATTGTGAAACTTATGTCGCAACCCAACCGCTTGAATGCGGTGTGTTCAAATTCACCGGAGACGCCTATTTCGCCGCCAATTCACGGCTGGTGGAGATGAAAGTTTAAACTAAGTTTTCAGAAAAGCCCGCTTTTCAATTTGTCATCCGCGAATGTGTGGCTCTGCGAACATGAATCAAAACACCAGAAACATGCCATAAAAACGGACCGCTAAAGCGTTTTGATGTTTCTCGGAAACATCAAAATCGCTCTGGCGGCCCGTTGGCATGAATAGTCAAACCTTATGCCTTATGCCTTATGCCTTATGCCTTATGCCTTATGCCTTATGCCTTATGCCTTATGCCTTATGCCTTATGCCTTCGGCATTTGGCCTTGTGGTGTCAGGTGATCAACAAGTTGTGGCAACACGGCTGAAAGCTGTGCCACCAGCTGATCAGCAGACAATCCGGTTGAAGCCGAAATTTTGTTTATCAAATCTGGCCCTAAAACTTGCGACAGCTGCGAACCCGTAACTGGTAAATTAGCCCCCGTGCCCACCCAACTATTGGCAATGTTGCCAGCGCCATTGCCTTGCATATGAGCCACAAGCCCACTTAATGCGCCGACAATTCCGCCGGGGATGGCTTGCGCGGGAGCAGCCGCAGCACCACTGCCACCACCTGTGAGGCCTTTCACGAAATCAGAAATCTTGTCGCGGTTTTGAAAACCCGCAACGGCCGCAAGGCCCAAGAGTGCTGTCAATGAAGGCGAGATGCTATTGGCCATGATAAAGTTCCTTTTGAGTTAAGTGCAGATGATATGTGCTCTTGTTGTAACATTTCAAGATGAATAGTTGCAGACCAATGTCAAGATGATAACATCGCACCATGCCGAAGGGGCACAATGGAGGGTAAATATGGGAATTATCACAACAATTATATGTGGCGCAATCATTGGCGTTGTGGCCAAGTTTTTGATGCCGGGCAATAACGAACCGTCAGGCTTTATATTGACAGCCATTTTGGGCATTGTGGGCATGTATGTGGGCGGCCTTATTCCAATTTTTGGAGACGCTGGCCTGATGTGGTGGGTCAAATCCATCGTTGGCGCACTGATTTTGCTGTTCGCCTATCATATGGTTATGCAGAACCGTAACGCCGCCTAGAGCATCGGCGAGCAAGCGGAATCGCTTGCGAGCGGAAAGATGCGACCAAATAAATACTTAGAGCGGCCGTGCGAACGTAAGTGAGCATCCGCCGCTCTAAAATAAGATTATCTTAAAAACGGATTGTTCAGCCGCTCATCGCCGATGCGGCTGGCATTCCCGTGTCCCGGCAAAAACTGAACGTCATCGCCCAACGGCAATACTTTGTTTTTGATTGAGGCCATCAACGTCTCGTGGCTGCCGCCGGGCAAATCTGTCCGCCCCACGGAATTTTGAAACAGCACATCGCCCATCAATACAAACTTGTTCTCTGCATTGAAAAATATGATGGAACCCGGCGAATGGCCCGGTGTTTCAAAAATCGAAAACTTTAGGCCACCCACCGCCACTTCTTCACCCTCTTTCAACCATTGGTCGGGCGTAACACTCTTGGCATCGGGCATGTTGAACACATGGGCCCGCGCCGGAATGTTATCCAACACCGGTTTTTCGGCAATCGCCGGGCCAATCACTTTCACCTTTAACTTCGCCGCCAAATCAGCCGCCCCTCCGGCATGGTCAATATGGCCATGCGTCAGCAAAATTTTCTCAATCTTCACGCCTGATTGTTTAATTGCATCCTGAATGCGCTCAAGATCGCCGCCCGGGTCAACCACAGCCCCCTGCTTTGTTTCCTCATCAAAAACGATGGAACAATTCTGCTGAAACGGCGTAACGGGGACGATAAGAATTTTGAGCTTGGCCATAAGCTTTAGATAGGTGCGTAAGCCAAAAAGGTCAAACCCGCTTTGCGCAAACGCACATCTTGCGCTATCCCTGTGCCATGCAAAATTTAATCACCATCCGCGACGTGCTGCGCTATGCCGTAACATCCTTCAACAAAGCTGGCCTTGCCCACGGCCACGGCGCCACCAATGCGGTGGATGAGGCCGCTTTCCTCATTCTTGAATCACTGAAACTGCCGATAGATGACATCAACCCATGGGCCGATGCGCACCTCACTACAGCCGAACGCGCCGCCCTTCTGGCCCTCATCGACAAGCGCATCACCACGCGCCAACCCGCCGCCTATCTGGTCAACCGCGTCTACATGCAGGGCGTGCCGTTTTATGTGGATGAGCGCGTGATCGTGCCGCGTTCTTACATCGGCGAGATGATGGCTAAAGGGCTGCTGTCAGATCTTGAGGTGGATTTTGACGCGGCAGAATCAGTGCTTGATCTGTGCACAGGCTCAGGCTGTCTGGCTATTCTAGCCGCGTCCCAATTTCCCAACGCGGAAATCCACGCTGTCGATCTTTCGCAAGACGCGCTCGACGTTGCCGCGATCAACTTAAATGATCACGGCCTGAATGAACGCGTCACTTTGCACCAAGGCAATCTTTTCGCGCCGCTCGTCAACATGAAATTTGATTTCATCATCTCCAATCCCCCTTACGTGGCCCGTGCTGAAGTGGAAGCCTTTCCGCCCGAATATAAAGCCGAACCGAAAATGGCCCATCTGGGCGGTGAAGACGGTTTTGACCTGGTGCGCCAAATTCTGCGTGATGCGCCGAAGCATTTAAATAAAGGCGGCGGCCTACTCTGTGAAGTGGGAACCGGCGACGAAATTCTGGAAGCCGAATTTCCAGATTTCAATTTCTTCTGGCTCGATTCAGAGGAAGCCGAGGGCGAAGTTTTCTTCCTGAAGTTTTAGAGAATGAACAGTTCGTTCACAACCAACCAAACACGCCCCGTCATCCCTGCGAAGGCAGGGATCCAGCTAAATTCACCAACTCTGTACCCGGTCAAAGCTGGACCCCTGCCTTCGCAGGGGTGACGGAGTTGGGGTGTTCACTCATTCCAAACTGATCAGGCCTTAAGCCCGCTCAACACCTTAAAATTGTCCCAAACCATCTTCGTCACGCGGTTCATCTCTGGCATCAAAGGCCAGCACTCTTCGCGCAGCCGTTCGTAAGCGCCAACGCCAAGCTCACGTTCCAACACCGCTACATATGAAGGAAGTGATGACCAGCCCGCCACCGTCTGCGGTGAAAACTCACAGTGAAACTGGGTGGAAAGCGCGTGGCCATCAATGGCTAAAGCTTGCACGGCGCAATCCGCAGAAGATGCAATCACTTGCCCACTTTGGGGGATTCGCGTCACTTCGGCATGGTGCCATTGCATCACTTTTTGCAGGGCCTTTACCCCGGCAAAAAAAGCACAATCAGCAAGCTCCACGTCAAACACGCCAACCTCGGCTTTCGATGCGGGTGCCACTTCGCCGCCCAAGGCCGTCGCTAAAAGTTGATGCCCCAAACAAACTCCAAAATAGGGCTTGGCCCTGTCCCACACCCATTCACGGATCGCCGCTTTCTCCATCGCAAGATGCGAAAATTTTTCTTCCTGCCAAGTGTCTTGTGAACCGCCCAGCACAAACATCAAATCATAGCTCGCCAGCCCTGGCACATCCTGCCCCTCAAACACACGGCAGAATTCCGGCACAATGTCATCTTCCGCAAACCAATCCAGAAATCGGCCCGGATGATCGTGATCCATGTGTTGAAGAATAAGCGCGCGCTTCATAATAATTGTAACGAAACTGCCTGCGGGCCCCGCCCACGCGTATCGTCCTCGGTGGCGAATGAAATCTTCATGCCATCCATCAAATGCGGAACCCCAGCCCGCTGCACAGCAGAAACATGAACGAAAACATCTTTGCCACCCTCATCAGGCGTGATGAATCCAAAGCCCTTGTCCTTGTTGAAGAACTTGACCATGCCCCTCGTGCGCAGTGCTTTGGATGAAGAATTCATGTCTTACTTATAACCCGCCCCGCCACGGCATCAAGCTTGGCAAGCAACGCCGGGTCGCGCTTTTCTTGTGCCGTCATAATGGCGAAATCCAATGCGTGGTCAGATCCAGCTGAACACGGCGGATGTTGCTGCGGCATCAACGAAGCCAGACGGATCACAAACCTCTTGGCCTGCTCCACATTGGTATTCATCACGTTCAACACTTGCGAAACATCCACCGCCTCATGCTGTGGATGCCAAGAGTCAAAATCCGTCACCATGGCAACATTGCAATAAGCTATCTCCGCCTCACGCGCCAACTTGGCCTCAGGCATAGCCGTCATGCCGATCAAATCCGCACCCCATGAACGGTGCAGAATTGATTCGGCGCGTGTTGAAAATTGCGGCCCCTCCATCACAACCAAAGTGCCGCCAGAACGGTGCAAAATGCCCTCTTGCGCCAGAGCCGTTGCGGCCAACTGCTCCAGGTTGAGCGACGTAGGCTCCCCAAACGGCACATGGGCCACACAGCCCGTGCCAAAGAACGAATTCTCACGTTTGAAAGTTTTATCAATAAATTGATCCGGCAACACAAACATGCCCGGCGATACGTCATCACGTAGAGAGCCAACAGCTGAAAGCGAAAACAAATCCGTCACGCCACAGCGCTTCAACACATCCACATTGGCGCGGTAATTGATTGTAGAAGGTGAGAATACGTGCCCGCGCCCGTGGCGTGGCAGAAACACAATCGGCAAACCACCCATCTCGCCTTCGCGCACCGCATCAGAAGCCTCACCCCAAGGCGAAACCACGCGCCGCCAACGCGCCCCTTCCATGGGAATATCGTAAACCCCAGAGCCACCAATAATGCCAAGAACAGTTTTGGTCATTGCGACACACTATCAGCAACTGCCATTCCCGCCAAAGCCGGAATGAGGGGTTAATGAATAGCCGCCCAAACCTTCCGCTTCACTGCATAAAGCAAGCCGGCTAAAATCGCCAAATAGATCAGAACTTCAAAGCCAGTTTGCTTGCGTTCTTCCATCTTGGGTTCAGCCGTCCACGCCAAAAATGCCGAAACATCGCGCGCTTCATCTTCAATTTTGTTAGGAGCACCGTCGTCAAATTCCACTTTGCCATCGGTCAGTGTGCCAGCCGTTGGCATGGCAATCCATTCCCCATTTTGGAAATAAGGATTATAGTATTTGCCATCAACTTTGGCCACATCCTTGGGCGGATCTTCATAGCCCGTCAGCAGCGAATAAACATATTGCGGGCCGCCGATGCCATTGATCAGTTGATTAAATGTGCCGTGCCAGCCTTCGCGGGCCTTGGTAATCAAGCTCAAATCCGGCGGCAAAGCGCCACCATTGGCAGCTTTGGCCGCACCGTCGCTGGCAAATGGTGAAGGGAAATAATCCGAGGGCATGCCTTTTCGATCTTTAGTTTCACCAGCGTCATTGGTGTCACTGATTTTGAAAGTTGCCGCCAAGGCTTTCACTTGCACGTCGGTAAACCCCGGCCCGCCCTTGTCTGCCAAATTGCGGAAGGCCACAAACTTCATGGCGTGGCAGCTTGAACAAACTTCTTTGTAAACTTTATAACCGCGTTGCAATTGCGCCTTATCAAACTTACCGAAAGGGCCTTCGAAGGAATAGCCAATCGGCTTAGCGTCTTTCTCGGCTTCCGCTTGCGCCAGCCCAGCAAAGCCTACCAAGGCCGAAGCAGCAATCAGGATTGAAGCAAATTTTTTCATCATTTTCTCCTGATCACTCAGCTGCGGCCAATTTGCCGTGTGAATGCGCCAAAACATCTTCGCTGATTGAATTGGGCAAAGCCTTGGGCTGTTCCAACAATCCCATCAAAGGCAAAATGATGATGAAATGCGCAAAGTAATAAACCGTAAGAATTTGGCCCCACAACACATAAGAGCCTTCCGGCGGCTTAGAACCAATAAAGCCCAGTGCCACGCATACAACACAGAACACCCAGAACTCTAATTTGAATACGGGGCGATATTTGCCAGAACGTACGCGGCTTGTATCAAGCCATGGCAACAGCAACAAAATGAGGATCGATGAGAACATCGCCAAAACGCCAAACAGCTTGTTAGGGATGGAACGCAAAATCGCATAGAATGGCAGATAATACCATTCCGGCTTAATATGCGCGGGCGTAGAAAGTGGATTGGCCTGCACATAGTTCACGGCGTCGCCCATATAATTGGGGCCATAGAACACGAACAGTCCGTAAAAAATCAAAAATGCAACAATCGCAAAGCCATCCTTTAAAGTGTAATAGGGATGGAACGGAACAGTGTCTTTGTCGTTCTTCACGGAAATGCCCGTGGGGTTATTATTGCCCGTCACATGCAAAGCCCAAATGTGCAAGATCACCACACCAGCCAAAACGAAGGGCAGCAGATAATGCAGTGAAAAGAAGCGGTTCAAAGTGGGGTTATCAACTGAATAACCGCCCCACAACCAAGTGGTGATGTCGGGGCCAATAAACGGAATGGCCGAGAATAAATTGGTGATCACTTTAGCGCCCCAGAAACTCATCTGGCCCCAAGGCAAAACGTAACCCATGAAAGCGGTTGCCATCATAATCAGATAAATGATCACACCAATCATCCACAAAACTTCGCGCGGCGCTTTGTAAGAGCCGTAATACATGCCGCGGAACATATGAATGTAAACGGCAATGAAGAACATCGCAGCACCATTCATATGCAAATAGCGCAACAGCCAACCATAATTCACATCACGCATGATGTGCTCAACCGAGGCAAAGGCCATGTCAACATGCGCCGTGTAATGCATCACCAGCACAATGCCTGTGATAATTTGCACAACCAACATCACGGCCAAAATGCCGCCGAAAGTGTACCAATAGTTCAAGTTCTTTGGCGTGGGGAAATCCAGCACATGATCTTTGGTAAAAGCCACGATGGGTAAACGCTCATGGAACCATTTTCCAACAGCGCTGGTGGGTTGATATTTTGAAGGTCCACTCATGTTCTTGGGTTCCACTTAGCCAATCTGAATTTTTGTGTCTGAGAGATATTTGTAGGGCGGCACGGGCAAGTTTTCCGGCGCGGGGCCTTTGCGAATACGGCCAGCCGTATCATATTGCGAACCATGGCACGGGCAGAACCAACCACCTGTTTTTGTGTTGCCTTGCACCACAGCAAACTCGCCAGAATTGCCCAGTGGAATGCAGCCCAAGTGGGTGCACACCGCCATCATCACCAAAAATTGCTCTTTGCCGCCAACCACCCGGTTTTCGTCTGAGGCCGCAACTCCGTCTTTGGAATTCTCGTTGCGAGCGATAGGGTCTTTTAGATCTTCCATCTTCACAGCCTTGGCCGCGTCAATTTCGGCCTTGGTGCGGTGGCGCACAAACACCGGGTTGCCGCGCCACTTTAAAATAATCTCTTGGCCCTCAGCAATCGGGGCCAAATCCACCTCAGTCGAAGCCATGGCCAAAACCGCAGCGTCTGGGTTCATCTGTGTGATCAAGGGCCAAAGGACGAATGCACCGCCCACCCCCGCCACAGCGCCAGTGGCAATCATTAAAAAGTCGCGCCGGTTGACATTATCATGTGCCGTATCAGCCACTTGCCTCACCCTTAATCAAATTGGGCCTATCGCCCTAAAACCCCCGCGTTTTGGCATTGCGGTTAAAAGAAGTCTAGCCAGAAGGATGTCGCAGCCCACGGGCACATTGCCGCTGGCAAAAAATCAGCTAAACCTTCGAAAATGCCACTCGAAATCGCTCTCTATCAACCAGACATCGCGCCTAACGCCGCCACCATCGGCAGGCTGTGCGCCTGCTTTGGCCTGAAACTCACAATCATTGAACCGGCTGGCTTCGCTTTTACTGATTCCAGCTTCCGCCGCGCCGGCATGGACTACCTTGAAAATCTTGAGCTGGAACGTGCCGCCAGCTGGCAAGCCTTTCATGCCGCCAATCAACAGCGCCGCATCGTGCTGCTCACCACCAAGGCCGCAATGCCACATACCCAGTTCAACTTTCAACCCGATGATATTTTAATGCTGGGCCGCGAGTCGGCAGGTGTGCCAGAAAATGTCCACGCCGCCCTGCCCCACCGCATCCGCATTCCCATGCGTCAGGGCCTGCGTTCGCTCAACGTGGCCGTGGCCGCCAGCCTCGTCACGGGTGAAGCCATGCGCCAGCTGGGGCACTTCGACACATTGTTGTGAAAGCCGAAGCGACGGATATCTTTGCCAGAACCGTCAATTCACAATAACAAGGTGATCATGAAGGCAGCCATCGAACACCTAAAGCAAAAATCTGAAGCTTGGTTTCACACTCTCCGCGACGGCGTCATCGCCGAATTGGAGCATCTTGAAAGCGGTTTTTCAGATTCACATTTTGTCAAAACCCCTTGGACACGGCCAGAAGATGGCGGCGGCGGCACAATGGCTTTGCTGCATGGCGAATTATTTGAAAAAGCCGGCGTGCATTGCTCCACTGTTCATGGCGAATTTTCACCAGAGTTTGCCGCCTCCATGCCGGGTGCAGCGGATGATCCGCGTTTCTGGGCTTCGGGTATATCGGTCATCATCCACCCAAAAAATCCGCATGTGCCAACGGTTCACATGAACACACGGTTGGTCTGCACCACGCAAACGTGGTATGGCGGCGGCGCAGATTTAACCCCCGTGTTAAACCGCAGACGCACCCAAGCAGATGCTGATTCCCAAGCCTTTCACGCTGCCATGAAAGCAGCCTGTGAACCGCATCTGGTGGCAGACTATTCGCGCTTCAAAAAATGGTGTGACGACTATTTTTATCTGCCTCACCGCAAAGAACCACGCGGCATCGGCGGCATCTTCTTCGATAATTTGCATTCCGGCGATAACCAATCAGATTTAGAATTCGTGCAAGATGTGGGCAAAGCCTTCATCGCAATCTATAGCCACATCATCGCCGCCAACATGAAAAAACATTGGACGGACGAAGACCGTGAAGAACAACTGGTGCGCCGTGGCCGCTATGTTGAGTTCAACTTGCTCTATGACCGCGGCACCATCTTCGGCCTGAAAACCGGTGGCAATGTCGATAGCATTTTGTCTTCACTTCCGCCTGAGGTTAAGTGGCCATAGGCCGCATCGGGTGAGCAAGTTGCAGACTTGCGAGTGGAAAGATGCGCCACTAAGATAGTGCTATGGACCTCCGATCAGGCTTTGACATTAAACGCTACATCCGCACCATTGCGGATTATCCTAAACCCGGCATCATGTTCAGGGACATCACGACTCTGCTGTCAAACATGCACGCCTTCCGCGCCGCCGTGGATGAACTGGCTTGGCCCTTCTTAAACGGCCAATGTGATTATGTGGCAGGCATAGAAGCGCGCGGCTTTATTCTAGGCGGCGCCGTCGCACACACCTTGGGGCGCGGCTTCATCCCCATCCGCAAAAAGGGCAAACTACCCGCCCGCACCATCGGCCAAGAATACACGCTGGAATACGGCGTAGACACCATTGAAATCCACGCCGACGCCATCTCCAAGGGTGACCGTATTTTATTGATAGACGATCTTGTGGCCACTGGTGGAACTGCGGGTGCAGCAATAGACCTCATCCGCAAATCCGGCGGCGAAGTCGCAGCCGCAGCCTTCGTGATTGACTTGCCAGAATTAGGCGGCGCCGAAAAACTCCGCGCCAAAGGCGTGAAAGTGCACACGCTGGTGGGTTTTGACGGGCATTAAAGCGTTTTGACTTTTCGAAGAAAAGTCAAAATCGCCCTCAGCCTCTAATGTCGATCAGCTTTTATGACTATGATTAAATAAATGCGTCAACACTTACTTTGAAACGCTTCGCGAGCCTTCTTGCTTGGTCTTTGCTGATCTCACGATGGCCATTCAAAATCTCTGAAACACGAGCAGCAGGCAAACAGTCCGACAAGTCTGACTGTTTTAAGCCGTGCTGTTTGATCAAAAATCTGAGAACATCAGCTGGCTTGGCATCTGGAATAGAGAAATGTTCATCTTCGTAAACTTCAACTTGGCTACCAATATAATGCAATACATCTGCCAAGGGATGTTTCTCGTCGTTACCTACAATATCCAGCAATTGATCCAAAACTCTTTGGGCTTTGGCAAAGTCCTTCGCAGTGCGGATAGTCGAAAAGCCAATTGCATCACGAAAAGGTAGCCAAGCTTTCAAGAGTTGGTCAGGCAAAAATTCAGGCGATATTTTATTCATAAATCAGTCCTCCATTTGCCTCTGTCGTAATCCGCATGACGTAAAATCGCTCTGATGAAAATTTTCTTCCGATTGAAGTGAACCGCAGCAACGAGGCGAAATTTGTTACCGCCAGTGTCAAATACAAAAAGACGACAAACAATATCCACCTTTCCAAAAATTGCTTTAAGTTCAGCAAAATTTAAAAACTCGTGCCTGCGAGCTAACAACAGCCAAGCACAAAGAGGCGTTTCCGCATCAGGATATTTGCTCCAAAACCCAACAAGTCTCGCTTTGGATATAACATGCATAAGAGATCAATATTACCATTTTGGGAATTTGTCAAGTATTAAACCTGAAATGCATCACGTCTCCATCGGCAACAACATACTCTTTGCCTTCAAGTCGAAACTTGCCTGCAAGCTTTGAGCCTGCTTCACCATTGCCCGAAACATAATCGCCGTAAGCAATCGTCTCTGAGCGAATGAAACCCTTTTCAAAATCGGTATGGATAACACCAGCCGCCGCAGGCGCTCTCGTCCCGCGCGTAATCGTCCAAGCCCGCGCTTCTTTCGGGCCCACGGTGAAGTAAGTAAACAACCCCAGCAACTCATAACCCGCGCGGATCACGCGGTTCAAACCCGGCTCTGTCAAGCCCACCGCATCTAAATAATCTTTCTGCTCACCCACCGGCAAAATCGCAATTTCACTTTCAATTTTGGCCGAAACCACCACAGCCACGTTGCCCTCGGTCTTGGCAAAAGCCATCACTTTGTCTGAAAACGCATTGCCCTTATCGGCTGAAGCTTCTTCAACATTGCACACATAAAGCACTGGCTTTGATGATAACAATCCAAGTCCAGCAAAAATCTTTTCCTGGTCTGGAATGCGTTCCACCAATCGTGCGGGCTTGCCCTCGCGCAGCAGCACAAGGGCGCGCATCATCAGTTCAGCCAATTCCTTTTGTTCTTTGTCGCCCTGCTTGCCCTTTTTCTCAGCGGCGGGTTGGCGCTTTTCCAATGCATCCAAATCCGCCAACATCAATTCGGTTTCAATGGTTTCAATATCAGCCAGCGGATCAATCTTGCCAGACACATGCGTAATATCGCCATCTTCAAAACAGCGCACCACATGGGCAATGGCATCCGTCTCGCGAATGTTGGCGAGGAATTGGTTGCCCAAGCCTTCGCCTTTTGAAGCACCTTTCACCAAGCCCGCGATATCCACAAACGTCAAACGCGTCGGAATAATTTGCGCGCTGTGGGCAATCTTCGCCAAAATATCCAGTCGTGGATCAGGCACGCCCACATCGCCCACATTGGGCTCAATGGTGCAAAACGGATAATTGGCCGCCTGTGCTGCTGAAGTCTGCGTCAAAGCGTTGAACAAGGTAGACTTGCCCACATTCGGCAAACCAACAATGCCGCATTTAAAACCCATGAAAGATGCTCCCGCAACCAAATTGGCCCTGATAGGCGAAAAGCACTGCAATGGAAACCCTCGTTTGGGAGAATTTGGACAAGGGTCCGCGCGTTTGCGAAGTCATTAGTAAGACGGCAGCAAGCCTATTTGTCAGACGCTTGACAGCATTGGCTTTCTATGTTGGTAATTAAGCCGCCACAACGTTGTTTTCATCTTTTTTTGGGGGCAAACATGGGACAATTGCACACGCGTAACGTCGAAATCCACTACAGCGACACTGAGGACGGGTTATTCCGAGCAAAGGCAATCGCACAAAGTTGTGAAAGCGACATTGCGGCTTTGGCCAAACTATTTCAAACTACCTTTGATATCCCGGGCCTGAACCAAGGCGGCGTCCGAGTGTATGTAATCAGCCCACCGAGTGGCGGAGCTAGTAATACTGGATGGGGTGGCCTGCTTGGTGCAAGTGACATGGATATCAATGGCGACTACGTGCCGCCAAAACCCAGTTCGCAAGGAACAATTTTGCGAAATGATCAAGCCAGTCTGCTGTTTTCGGCAGAGTTGTGCGAAATCCTCATGGATCTTTCGCCAAGCGGTTGGATTTCGAATTGGAGTGACGGCGAAGCGCTCTCTATTGTCTTGGCAACCGAGCTTTACACCAATGCATATTATCAGACGGTAGGAGGTGCGCCACGCGTTAATCCATGGCTTCAATCTGAACGCCGTGATTGGATTTCATCAACTGAAGTAACCGATCAAAATATCATCTCTTACGGCTGCGGGATCCTGTTCTTGAACTATCTTCGTTTTCAGCTCGGCTTCAGTCTCTCGCAGATCATAGCTGCACGCCCAGCTTGGGGCTCGGGCATTTTCGGGCATGTGACCTTGGCAGATCGCTTTGCGGTTTTGACTGGCAAGCCAGCTAGCCAAGGGTATCCAGAATTCATGGCGCTTTTGGAACAACATCTGCCCGCTGATCAAGCGGCGCAGTGTTTTGTAGGGCGGGACAACATATTTCCACTGCGCGATGCAGCTCACCGGTCTGTCTACTCATCAGATCAAACGCAACAGTTGAGCAGCGCTCGGCTCGAACCTTCAGAACTCGTCACGTTAAAGCCAGGCATTCTGTGTGGCGAGGGAGTGTTCAGGTTCTGGCGCGTAGAGGAAGCAAATGAGATCACTATTTCAGCGTCTTGTGCGGGCTTCGCAATGGCCAGTTTTAGATGGACAATCAACGGTGCAAGCGTGGGGCCCGGCAACCAGTCTTTCGCCTTTGATGTCGCATCCGATATCGTCGTTCCTCATTCCAATCGTACCGTGACAACCAAAACAGCAACAGGAATTTCAATTGCTTACTCAATCACTACCAGTTGGAACCGCAGCAACCTCAAGATTTCTAATTTGAATCATGATGGCACCTACAAACTGGATATTGGTTTTTCTGCGCATGAGCAGCAGAAAAACGATGGCGATTTGGCCTCAAACCGAAATGTTGACTTGCCCACCCTGCACTTTGAAGATGACGGAAGATTCGCCGATGCCCAGAGACTCTGCAACGGTGAACTGGTGAAGATGAGTGCAGATTTGCAAAGACTTTCAGCAGCGATGCAGGCGTACAAAAATGCGCCCGACCCGCAGCCCGATCAGTGCTTGGGTGCTGTCTTAGCTGCAGCAGTAGCTGTCAAAGCAAGTATCAACCATGCGGCCGAAAAAATGGGAAAAACGGGTTCTGTTTTTTTGCAGGAATTCTCTCGGCCCCAGCACCTTGCAGCCGAAGTTGCCGCCACACGCAACCAGTTTCTGCAAGCGCGAAACCAGTTGGGGACTGAGCAAATTGATCAGAGTACAAAAGATACAGGCCTGAAACCTAAATAGCGCCGTCTTTTTGGAATATCAGAAGCGGCCGCACTGATGTGCCACTGGCCCAAGTGTAGAAAAACAAGTCTTGGCCCCAATCCAAGAATCAAAACTGAAACTACTCAGGCTTCACTCCATTCGCCCGTGGCGGCTTCACAATCATCGCCACCTTACTTTGAAACTTCTCATCTTGGCCCAGGGCCAACATGTCCACATTGTCGCCCACAGCATCAAGCACAGCCACCAACCAATCTTTATCCTCTTTGGCGAAATTCCCCAGCACATGCGGGTGCACAAATTTCTTGTCCCCCGGATGGCCAATGCCTAGTCGCACGCGTTTGAACGCGGGCGAGATATGCTGCGTGATCGAGCGAATGCCATTATGCCCAGCCGCACCGCCACCCAACCGCACGCGCACTTTGCCCGGCTCTAAATCAAGCTCATCATAAAATACATAAACTTGGGTCAACGGAATATCATGAAACCGCACCGCATCCCCAACCGAACGCCCGCTCTCATTCATAAAAGTTTGCGGTTTCAGCAGCAGCACTTTCTCACTGCCGAGCGCACCTTCGCTCAGTGCGCCGTGAAACTTCTTCTTCCATGGGCCAAAGCCATGGAGCGCATGAATCACATCTGCCGCCATAAAGCCAATGTTGTGGCGATTTGAGGCATATTGCGTTCCGTGATTGCCAAGGCCAACAAAGAGAAGCATAGGTTACACTGCCTTGTGCGCCCAGCAAACTGGCATGCTAGCTTGTGCAATGCCGATGCTGTCGTCAACGCCAACCGCCGCAATCTCGGCCAGCAGCCTGTCCAAATCTTCCGCTTTAATAAGTTTCTTTTCCAAGGTTCGTCCGCGCGATTCGACAAAAGTGTATTCCCACAGCCGCTTTTCCTCACCCCTGAAATAAACCGGGTGAATGATTGCCATTTCAATGTCGCGCAGCCCGGCATCTTTCATCATCGCTGGCATGTGCAGTGCAAGATCATTGTCAAGCCCGTCGCTTCTGCGTCGTTCCAGATAGAGTGCGCGCATAGTGTCATAACAGCCAAGGTGGGGGATTGAGTGCAGCCCATGGAGATCAAGGTCACAACAGATCACTACGCCGCCGGGCCGCACCAAAGAAGCCATCTCCCGCAAGGCCACTTCCGGCTGCTGCAAATGGCACAGTAGAAGTCTGCAATGGGCGACATCAAACTGGCCCTTACTCAATCCGGAGTCATAGGCACTGGCCTGCTCGAAAAGCACGTTGGTCAGGTTTGCAGCTGCGCAGCTTTGTCTGGCAACAGCAAGCTGTTCAGCGCTCGCGTCAAGGCCAACAACCTCACCTTGCTGGCCCACTTTCCGGGCAAACCATGGCAAGCTGGCTCCTGTTCCGCAGCCAAAATCCACAACGCGCCCACCGACGGGGATTTCAATGGTGGCCAAAATTCGCTCGCACTCTGGCCCATAGACGCGGTTCACCAAAGACAAGCGCCACGCCGCCGCTTCGCCCGTTGCCAAGGCATAAGAGTAGGAAGGTCTGTTTGTCACCTCGCTCATGCCAGTCTCCAGTTATTCGTGACGCAAGTTAAGAAATAAATCACTTGCCGTCAAAATAAAAACGGCGGGCAAGTGAGCCAGCCGCTTGCTTCAATTGGCAAAGAAACTTACTTCTTCTTCGGTGCCGCGTCGGCAGCAGCCGGAGCGGAGGTTTCGCGCGACGGCGAAAACATATGGCGACTGTGAATAACATCAGCGCTTATAAGTGATCGGCAAAAGCCTGACAAGTCACGGCCCCCAAAGCCTCAAGCAGGAACAGCTCTGCCTCTCTTCAAATTGACCAAAACCAAAGCTCCTAACGACAGCAAAACCATGCCAAGGGCCAAGGGCAATGCCGTACCATCAAACTGTTGGCCGATATAAGCTCCAATTGCGGCACCAATTACCATTTGCAAAACGCCTTGTGCAGAAGCCGCCGTGCCGGCAACTTCGCCCAAGGGTTCCAATGCCAAGGCACCAAAATTCGGCATGATCATGCTAAACGTGAAAAACGAAACAGCAGACAAACCAACGAACAATCCCAACGGCAGAACATGCAACCAACCAAACACCAGCATGGTTGCCGTTGCAGCGATAAAACCAAACAGCGCCGCATGTGATATGCGCCGCATACCGTATTTCGTCACCAGTTGCGAATTGATGAAGCCCCCAATCGCTGCCGCCGCACCGCCCGCCGCAAAGAAGGCCGGAAACCACAATCCCACCCCATAAGTGGTCGTGTAAATTTGCTGTGATGAAGTGAGAAAGCCCATCAAAGCCCCAAACAACAAAGCCGTCGCCAGAATGTAGGTCAGTGACGCGTGGCTTAAAAACACAATGCCAAAGCCATCAACGAAGGATTTGAAACCCACCGGCCTGCGATTTTCAGGCAGCAAGGTTTCCGGCAAACGCCACCACACCCATAACGTCACCAGCGCACCAAGGCCGGCCATGAACATGAACAGCCCGCGCCAATCCAGAATCATTAACAGCACCTGCCCAAGCCCCGGCGCAAAAATCGGCGACAGCATCAGCACCATGAAAACCAGTGACATGACTTTGGCCATTTCGTCGCCCACAAACAAATCACGCACCAGCGCCATGGCAATAACTGCCGACGCGGCCGCCCCTGCTCCTTGCAGAAAGCGCAAAAGCACCAGCGAATTGAAATCATGCACCAGAAAAGCTGAAAGCGCCGCAATACAATAAAGGCAAAGCCCAATGAGCAAGGGCCCGCGTCTGCCAAAACGGTCCGACAAGGGCCCAAACACCATCTGTAAAATGCCAAAGCCCAACATATATGCCGGAATCACTAATTGACGGCGATTGGCATCCGGCTCTCCAAGGCCAGCGCCAATTTGCTGCAAGCCCGGAAGCATCACATCAATAGCAAAAGCATTGATGGCGATCAGCGCCGCCACCAACACAATAAATTCAGTGCGGCTCAAACGGCCTACAAGTTTGGTTCCGGTCATAATAAAAATATCCTTCAAAGCGGCCCTCAAATTAATGGGCAGATGAACCTAGCTGTTTAGTTCCGCGATTTGATGGATTGGATTTAGTTTGAATCTTTCTGGTTCATTTGTCCAGCATTTGCAGATGTATTCGTAAGGTGTG
>JAYVOQ010000107.1:0-19194 GCA_043757845.1 Hyphomicrobiales bacterium
GGAAACAGCTTTGCCCGATCTTGGAGACACATAGGCCAGATCATCATTCTGGCCGGTCGAAGCACAGCGCGACAGATCAAGCCCAAAGCCTAACTCATCCAGCAAACCCATTTCCCAGCGCACCAACAGCGCCGGCCACACGGCATCATCTTCCATCTGCGAAAGAACAACATGCGCGGCATTATAAAGCCGTGGATGCGGCTCACGCTCTGGCATCATCTGCGCCATGGCCATCAAGGTATTCAGGCCAGCAAGCCGCAAAGGATGGGCTAGAATAAATCCAGCCTTCAAACTTAAAGGCTCCAACTGAAACGCGCCCATGTGCTCTTCAAGTCGTGCGCGCCAAGTCACCATCACCAAATTGCCGGGTTGCAAAACCGGGCGCATGTGGCGTGAACGTCCGCCGCGCACCATGCCCAAACAGCGGCCATGTTCAGCGGTGAGGATTTCGGCAATGGCTGAAGTTTCGCCATGTGAGCGAACCCCAACAATCACGCCCTCATCGCGCCATTCCATATTGCTTAAAGCTCCAACCCCATCATGCGCAAACGCTCTGGATCATTCGCCCAATTCTCTCGCACTTTCACGAAAAGAAACAGATGCACCTTTCGCTCAAACGATTCTTCCATGTTAGCCCGCGCCAAAGTGCCTAGCAATTTGATTTGCGCTCCGCCCTTGCCCAACACGATGGCTTTTTGTGTATCGCGCTCAACAAATATGGCTTGGCTGATTTTCACCGAACCATCTTTGCGTTCTTCCCAAGCTTCGGTTTCAACCGTGGAGGAATAGGGCAATTCATCATGCAGCCGCTCATAAATTTTCTCGCGCGTGATTTCAGCAGCGATAAAGCGCAAATGCACATCGGCGGTTTGATCTTCTGGGTAAAGCCATTCACTGGCAGGCATCAAAGCGGCCAATCGCTCTCCCAGTTTTGCAACGCCAGAGCCAGTGACCGCGCTGACCATGAAAGTTTCGCTGAAGTCATAAACCGCATTCAGTTCTTGCGACAAAGCCAAAAGCTTTTCAGCGGGAAGAAGATCAATCTTGTTGATCACCAAGATCGCCTTGATGTTTTGCTGCTTAAACGTGTTGCAAATGGCAACAAATTCTTCATCAACGCCGCGCCGCGCATCCACGAGCAGCAACACGGCGTCTGCCTCCGTCGCCCCACCCCAGGCATTGCCCACCATGGCTTCATCAAGTTTACGGCGCGGTTTAAAAATGCCCGGTGTATCCACCAAGATCACTTGCGCCGAACCATTCAAGTAAATCGCCCGAATGCGCGCCCGCGTGGTTTGCACTTTATGTGACACGATGGAAATTTTCGCGCCCACCAACTTATTCACCAAAGTGGACTTGCCCGCGTTCGGTGCGCCAATAATGGCAGCAAAGCCGCAGCGCTTAGGTGTTTCAGTATTCATCTTAGTTCCTCGCGTGCGATAAAAGCTTTAGCCGCTTCCATTTCTGCCAACTGTTTGGAATTACCACGACCGATACTTTGCGCCAGCGTTCCAACTTGCAATGAGATCGTGAAAATTGGTGCGTGTTCCAATCCTTCGCGCTTCTGCACTTCGTAAATGGGCAAAGCCAAGGCCTGCCCCAGCGCCCATTCTTGCACAAAAGTTTTTGGGTCTTTCAAATTGGAAGGCTCTTCAGACAGCAGCTTTTCCCAATTTTGCAGAATGAATGATTTTGCACCCGCCAACCCAGCATCAAGATACAACGCCCCTATCAAGGCCTCAATCACGTCACCCATCACCGAGGCCATGCCGCCAACGCCTTTGCGTTTTTCAACGGCCCCCACTTGAATATGGTCTTCAAGCGCCAGCTCAGTTGCCGCGGCAGCACAAGTTTCGGCCCGCACCAAAAGGCTTAACCTCGCAGCCAAGGGGCCTTCTTTTTCTGTAGGAAAACGGTGAAATAATTCATCTGCGATCACCAAGCTTAAAACCCGGTCGCCCAAAAACTCAAGGCGTTGATAATCCGCAGCCTTGTCTTTCTTACTGCCGTGAGTCAAAGCCGCTTCAAGCAGCGAAGCATCATTAAACGCGTGGCCTAATTTGCGCTCAACTTCATGCCCATTTGCCATGCGAACCGGCGTTAGCGCACCCAGTTGAAAAACCGCGACCAGCGGATTTCCAAGGGCCATTCCCATGGGCGGAAAAGCGATGCTTCCGGCTTGAACGAGAAGAAGATCACATTGGCGTGGCCAACAAAATTCTCAATCGGCACATAGCCCACCCCATTCAAGAATCGTGAATCCGCTGAGTTATCTCGATTATCGCCCATCATGAAATAATGATTCTCCGGCACCACATATTCCTGCGTGTTGTCTTCAGATGAATCGCCATAATCCAACACGTTATATTGAACGCCATTGGGCAGTGTTTCACGAAACTGCGCCACTGCGGCGGGCCCTGCTGCCCCCTGCGGGCTAGCGTCACGGTTTGGATCAATATAATCTTCAATACGCTCTTTTTTCACTTCCGCGCCATTGATGGATAATACACCAGACTTCATTTGAATGTGATCACCGGGCAAGCCAATCACGCGCTTGATGTAATCAATGCTGGTGTCTTGTGGATATTTGAACACCGCCACATCGCCACGCTGCGGCAGGCCAAAGCCAAACTCACGGCCAGGGAAATTTACAAATGAGCAGCATTTTACAATCGGTTCGCCCGAAAATCCGCCAAACTGAAAGTTAAAGCTATACTTTCCATAGCCATAAGAAAGCTTTGAAACAAATAGATAATCCCCAATATTCAACGTTGGATACATCGACGCCGACGGAATGTTAAAGGGCTGGAACAAAAACAACCGCACGAAGAAGGCAATGGCCAACGCCTGCACAATCACTTTCGCGGTTTCCCAGATTTCTCCGGCAGCAGTTTTTTCACCCATCACGGCACTCTTGTCGCTCATTTTTTATGGGCCGCGAAGCAGCCCCCCTGAATTGTTGTCATATACTGTTTTGCTCAGGTGCAACGCAATAATGCCGCTTTCATGGCAGCACAATGTGTCTTGCATGTCACAGTGCCTCGATCATCACAATAGCTTGCGCATAAGGATATTCGTCGGTGATGGTAAGATGCACTTTAGCAGTCATGCCGTTAGGTGTGAGATGCATTAGGCGCAGAGCTGCTCCACCCGTCAACGCCATGGTGGGCTTGCCCGATGGTTCATTCACCACGCCCAAATCTTTCATAAAAACACCGTGCGAAAAGCCAGTGCCCAAAGCCTTGGAACAGGCTTCCTTGGCAGCAAAGCGCTTGGCATAAGACGAGGCCCGTTGAGCGCGGCGGTCAGATTTCTTGCGCTCGGTGTCCGTGAATACCCGATCAGTAAACCGCGTCCCGAATTTTTCTAAGGTTTTCTCAATGCGCCTGATGTCCACAATATCATTGCCCAGACCAATGATCACTTCTTCAAGCCTCTGCTGCCCGGCTTATGAGCGGGAAGTGCAGCCAGTTCTGGCGGCAAAGCATTAGCGGCATAGGTGGGCACATCCAAAGCTGTTAGCGCATGAAGCGGCACGCCCACATCAGCTTTTCCGCCGCTACGATTGATCAGGCATGCGGCGGCAACCGTCACCCCGCCTTCTTGCGCAATGCCGTCAATGCATTCGCGCGACGAAAGGCCGGTGGTCACAATGTCTTCCACCATCAAAACGCGTGCACCCTTTTCAATGTTAAAGCCGCGTCGTAAGGCCAGCTTGCCATCAACCCGTTCGAAAAAAATCGAAGGCACGCCAAGTTGTCTGGCCATCTCATAACCCACTACAACGCCGCCCATCGCCGGTGATGCGACTAAATCAATTTTGCCATGGCCACCGCCACGCACCATGTCTGCCAGTGCTGCACATAACCTTGCCGCCCGTGCGGGGTTCATCAACACCCGTGCACATTGCAAATAGCGCGGTGAATGTAGACCAGAGGACAAAACGAAATGCCCTTCAAGCAATGCGCCCGCTGCGCGAAACTCATCCAGCACTTGCGTCTGCGTCAAAGCAGTCATTCCGTCACCCTGTTCACAGCTGAAACCATTGGCTTGGCCTTTAGCTCATTCATAATGTCATTCAAATGCCGGATGTCGAAAACCTCCAGCAAAATAATCAATTCAAAAAAATCGCGCACACCGTGGCGGGCGTGCAACGTCAGCTCATCAATGTTTCCGCCATTGTCGCCGATCACTTGCGTCACTTGCGCCAGCGCCCCCACTTCATTGACCAGTGTTATGGCAATGCGGGCAGGAAAACGCGCACTCTCTTCGGCCACACCCCAAGCCAAGTCCACCCAGCGTTCAGGCTCTTGATCAAATTGTTCCAAGGCTGCGGCAAAGATCGGATAGATTGTTATCCCCTCACCCGGCGTCACAATGCCCACAATGCGCTCGCCTGGCACAGCGCCGGTTTTTGTAAAAATGCGCAAAGCCATATTGGCGGCAGCGCCGCGCACTGGAATGGAGAACTGACTATCGTCCTTTTTGTCTGACGAAGCCTTACGCCGAAGCCCGCGTAAATCTTTAGCTTCCACCTCCATGCCCATAGCTTTCAGCAAGTCAGCCGCCGATAGGTCACCGCGACCGATAGCGGAAAATGCATCATCCAAAGTTTTGTGACCCAATCTCGGAATAGCAGCAACGGCTTCCTTTTCATTAAACGCACGCTTCTGGCGGGCCAGTAATTTTTCAACCAGCTCTCGCCCAATACCTGCATACTGTCGACGGCTATCGGCCCTCGTGGCGCGTCTGATGGCAGCCTTGGCTTTGCCCGTCACCGCAATGGCTTCCCACGCTGGCGGTGGCGTTGCCGCATCGGAGCGGATAACCACAACTTCATCGCCATTTTGCAATTTTGCAACAAGCGGCGCTGTAATGCCATTAATCTTACAGCCCACGCAGCTATCGCCAATCGATGTGTGCAGCGCATAGGCAAAATCAATCGCAGTGGCCCCGCGCGGCAAGGCAATCACTTTGCCTTTGGGCGTGAAACAAAATACTTGATCATGAAACAATTCAAGGCGCGTATGTTCCAAAAATTCTTTCGGACTATCACCCTCTTGCAGCGTTTCCATTAAATGGCGCAGCCAGCGATAGGCATTGGATTCTGAAGCCGGAACGCGAACCCCATCTTTGGCCTGCTTGGCTTCACGCACGTCTTTGTAATGGGCATGGGCCGCAACACCGCGCTCTGCAATATCATGCATAGCGTGGGTGCGAATTTGCATTTCCACGCGTTGCGAATGCGGGCCGATGACTATGGTGTGGATCGAACGATAATCATTTTGTTTGGGGCTGGAAATATAATCTTTAAATCGCCCCGGCACCACAAGCCACTTTTGGTGCACAACTCCCAGTGCCAAATAACATTCATCCACAGTGTTGACTAAAACCCGAAATCCAAATATGTCCGAAAGTTGATCCAGCGAAAGATGCTTGCTCTCCATCTTGCTGAAAATCGAATAGGGCCGCTTTTCTCGTCCCTTTACATCAGCTTTGATGTTGTGCTGCAAAAGCGCTTCCATCAATTGTTCTTCAATGGCCTTGAGAAGATCACCGCTTTCGCTGCGCAGTCTTTCCAGCCGCTGTTGAATAAGGTGATGGGCTTCAGGATTCAAAACCTTAAAAGAAATATCTTCCATTTCTTCACGCACGAGCTGCATGCCCATACGGCCTGCTAGAGGTGCATAAATTTCCATCGTCTCTTGGGCAATGCGTTGCCGCTTTTCGGGCTTCACGTGATGCAGGGTGCGCATATTGTGCAAGCGGTCAGCCAGCTTCACCAACAACACGCGCACATCGCGTGACATGGCCAAAAGAAGTTTTCGCAAATTCTCCGCCTGCGTGGCTTCCTTCGTCACCATATCCAACTTGGCAATTTTGGTGAGGCCATCTACAAGTGAGGCAATTTCAAAACCGAATTTATCAGCAATTTCTTGGTGCGTGGCTTCGGTGTCTTCCACAGTGTCGTGAAGCAAAGCCGCAGCGATCGTGGCAGAGTCCAACTTCATATCTGTAAGAATAGCCGCCACTTCCAGAGGATGATTGAAATAAGCCTCACCCGAAGCCCTGGTCTGGCTGCCATGGGCTTTCATGGCATAGACATAAGCACGGTTGAGCAAATCCTCATCCGCCTCCGGATCATATTTCTGCACACGCTCCACTAACTCATACTGCCGCATCATCTTGTGCAGAATACGGAATTTTCAGCCGAGCGCTAGAGCCGCAAGGCCGCAACCTTCATCAAATCGACATTTTGCGAAATCATATTTAATCTCTTGCAAAAAGCGGAGGCACATCATGCTTAAATCAGTTATTAAACAACTTGGAGCCACATTTCTTATCGGCATCTCGCAAGCCTCATTCGCTTTGGCTGATGATGCGGGTTTGAGCAAAATCAAAAATGTGGTAGTAATATACGTCGAAAACCGCTCCTTCGACAATCTTTATGGCCTCTTTCCCGGCGCTGAAGGCGTGCAAAACCTGAAGCCGGAGCAATTCACCCAGATGGACCGTGACGGCAAGCCCATGGCCGAACTGCCACCTTCTTGGGGCGGCCTGACGGCCAAAGGTGCAACCCCGGCAATCAGCGAAGAACAAACCCAACACATGGCCAATAAGCCATTTCAAATTGATGCAGCAAATGGCCTGAACTTGTCGGCTTCAGTAGTAACGCGTGATTTGTGGCACCGATTCTATCAAGAGCAGATGCAAATCAATGGCGGCAAGAACGACATGTTCGCCGCTTGGGCCGATGGCGGCAGCGCAGTGATGGGCTATTACGATGGTTCCAAATTGCCCATGTGGCCTATCGCACAAAAATATGTCTTGGCCGATCACTTCTTTCTCGGCGCATTCGGCGGCTCCTTCCTCAACCACTTCATGTTGGTCTGCGCTTGCGTGCCCGTCTATCCTGACGCAGTAAATTCCCCAGCCAAAGCCAAGATAGCGGCGGTGAATAATGATGGTGTTTCGCTGAAAGTAAAAACAGATAATCCAGCATCGGCAATACTCGGTGCGCCAAAGTTTGAAAATGATGGGGCTATCACGCCAGACAATTACGCCGTCAACACAATGCAACCACCCTATCAGCCCAGTGCGGTCAAACCCGCCGCAGGTGCAGATGCGGCATTGGCAGACCCAGCCGACCCCGGCGTTTTACCTCCCCAAAAAATGCCAAACATCGGCGATTTACTTTCAGCCAAAAGCATCACTTGGGCATGGTATTCTGGTGCTTGGGCTGAGGCTCTTGCCGGCAAAGGCGGCGGCCCCGTGCCAAATTTCCAATTCCATCATCAACCGTTCAACTATTTCGCCAACATGGCCCCAGGCACCTCAGCCCGCGCTGAGCACATCAAAGATGCTGGCCTTGGCGGCATAGGCTTCTTGGCCGACGTGGATGCCGGCAAGTTGCCTGCGGTCGCCTTCTACAAACCGCAAGGCAACCTCAACGAACACCCCGGATACACTGATGAGCTTTCTGGTGATCAACACATCGCTGATGTGATTGCCCATCTCGAAAAAAGCCCACAGTGGAAAGACATGATCATCGTTGTCACTTATGATGAAAACGGCGGCTTCTGGGATCATGTGGCCCCGCCCACGGCAGACCGTTGGGGCCCGGGCAATCGCGTGCCCGCCATCATTGTGTCGCCTTACGCCAATGCTGGAACCGTCGATCACACGCCTTATGACACAACGTCGATTTTGCGTTTCATCACCAAGCGTTTCGAACTTGATCAGCTCGATGGTCTAAAACAGCGTGATGCTGCATTGAAAGCCGCCAACCAACCACCAATTGGCGATTTAACGGCAGCTTTAAAGTTCTAACTTCATCCTCAAATTAAAACGCCCGCATCGCCTGCGGGCGTTACAATTTTCAAACAAACCTGTATCAAAACCCGTTGCGTTGGCTGCCGGGGCTTTCAGCTGGTGGCATGCCTTCAAGGCCGCGTAGCAATTCTTCTTCGGTCATTTGTTCCAACTGGGCCGAATCATCCACCATGCTCATGTCACCTGATTGGGCAATCAAGGGCATTTCGGTTTCTTCAGCCTCATCAACTTCAACTTGCTTCTGCATGGCGTGAATGAATTCTTCACGCAGATCATCTGCGTTGATGTTTTCAGAAGCGATTTCACGCAGCGAAACCACAGGGTCTTTATCGTTATCGCGGTCAACAGTAATCGGCTGGCCTTGCGCAATGTTGCGCGCGCGGTGGGAAGCAAGCAAAACCAACTCAAAACGGTTGGGCAACTTGTCAATGCAATCTTCAATGGTCACACGTGCCAAAGCGAAAACTCCTGAAATACGGGGAATGTGGAGGGCCTTCTAGCCGTCTCAGAGGTTCTTTGCAAGTGCGGCGCGAACAGCCTTTACATTGACTTCAGTGACGAAATCCCAAAAATGCAAATTGTCATGTGCCCCCAAAGGCTTGTACTGCATTTCGTCTCTGGCCTGTTTTGTTGTCCACCCTTGATAAATGACGCGGTACATGGCTACAACCACGCCGGTTCGGTCTGCTCCAAAGTTACAATGTACCAGAACTGGGCCTTTGCGCTGAAGCCGGTGGATAGCTCTCAGTGCCACCAATACCCTGTCTTGCATATTACTGGGATGCCACAATCCCCAAAACGGAACATGAACGGTCTGAACCGCAAGACCGTCGGCGTAAGTCTTGTCTGACCAGCCGTACCACTGCAAATTGACAACACCTTTAATATGATAACGTTGCACCATATCGTGTAGAGATGCCGCATAAGGCTGAGAAGATCGGTACAGCCTTGGATTGACGCGGTAGAAATTGCAATCAGGCGCCCCTTGGCAAACTGAAGGTACTCGCAGCCTTTGTGCTGACCATGCAGCTGCAGGAATTACCAGCAATACGACCAGAAAAAGGAGTTTCACTATTCGTAACATTACTTTGCTCCTATCTTGAGCCACAAAGTGGCAAGGCCCAGGAATGAGAAAAACCCTGTCACATCTGTGACCGTTGTCAAGAACACAGCCGCAGATATCGCGGGGTCCGTCTCAAGCCAATCCAGTGCCAAGGGCAACAGAATGCCTGCCAGTGCCGCCGCCAGTAAGTTGATGATCATGGCCGCACCGATAATAATGCCGAGGGCCGAAAAGCCAAACCACCACCAAGTGAACAGGCCCATGATCACCGCAAACAGCAACCCATTGATCAGACCCACGCTGCATTCGCGCACCACAACTTTAAAGGCATTGAACGGCCCAAGCTGGCGCGTGGCCAAGGCCCGCACCGCCACCGTCATGGTTTGGGTTCCAGCATTGCCGCCCATCGATGCCACGATCGGCATTAAAACCGCAATCGCCACCATTTGCTGAATGGTGGCATCAAACCAAGAAATCACCCATGAGGCCAAAATGGCGGTTAGCAAATTGACAAATAACCACGCAAACCGAGACCGCGTGATCGCCAGCACCGGGCCCGTTAATTCTTCATCAGCATTTACACCGCCAAGGCGCAGCATATCATCTTCAGCACGTTCCTGAATGATGTCCAGCACGTCATCCACCATCAAAGTGCCGACCAGACGGCCATTGCCGTCAATCACAGCAGCGGAAACCAAATTATATTGCTCAAATTTATACGCCACATCCTCTTTGCCATCGCTGACTTTGAACACCGTTTGAGCGGTGTCCATCAAGGTTGACACATCGCGCTCACGCGCTGTGCGCAGCAGGCGTGACAAGGGCAAAGCCCCTTTGAGATGGAAGCTCTCGTTCGTCACGTAAATTTCTACAAAACTTTCAGGAAGCCCGCGCGTGTTGCGCGTGTGGTCAATGACCTTTCCCACCGTCCAAAATTCCGGCACGGCAACAAACGCGGTTTGCATTAAACGGCCTGCAGTATCTTCCGGATAATCCAATGCCCGGTTCAGGGCAACACGGTCTTCCTTTGGAATCTTCGCCAGAATTTCGCTGCGCTGCTGGCGGTTTAAGTCTTCCAGCAGATAAACCGCATCGTCTGTATTAAGCTTTTTGATTGCGGCGGCCATAACGTCTGGTGGCAATTCCTCTACGATGGAATCACGCGTACCTTCAGAAAGTTCGGCCAAGGCCTCAACGTCGAAGCCTTTGCCTAAAAGCCCGATCAAGGCCACGCGCTGTGGTGCCACCAGCGCTTCCATCACGTCAGCCATATCGGCGGCGTGCAAATCTTTGGTCAGGGCTTTGGCTTGTTTGGCATCTTGAACGCTCAGGCTGGCGACAAGGTCTTCCAGATAATCCGGCCGCAACGCCCCCCACTGGTCTCTCAGCTGCACATCATGGGAAAAATCATTCATGTGCCACCTCAAAACCTGCTTAACAATGAATTGCTTTTAGCATTCCATTTGAAAGGGAATGGTGCGGCCGAGAGGACTCGAACCTCCACGAGTTTCCCCGTTACCACCTCAAGGTAGTGCGTCTACCAATTCCGCCACGACCGCGTGCCATTACGAAACGAGTGGCGATTAACAGGTGGATTGAATTTCCGCAACCCCCGATGCGGAACGCCTTACGCAATTCACATGGTTAACAAATTGAATACAAAATAGATAGCAATTACATAGACTTATATCATGTATCCGAACCCAGACGAAACCTGTGTCTGTTACGTTGGCCCAACAAGAAAAAAACCAACGGGGCTTCAATATGGGCAAGACATCAAAAATCGGAGGGTTCGCATTCAGTCTGCTATTGCTGGCAACCGTCGGTCAAGCTGCTGGCGCAACCACTTTCCAAAAACCCACCGCCAACACACCTTTCGCCACAACTTATGGCAAAACCTTGCCTCCGATCGGCTATGTGGAATTCTGTAGTCGTGGCGAAGATGAATGCAAATTTGCCACAGGCCAAGTTGAAACCACGGGTCCATCGCAAGAAATCTGGGATCAAATTCTACAAGTCAACCACTATGTGAACACCAAGATCCGCCCGGCGACAGATCTGGAACTCTACGGCGTGCCTGACTATTGGACATACCCTGTCGATGCGGGCGACTGTGAAGATTATGTGTTGCTGAAAAAGCGTTACCTGCAAGGCCTAGGCTTCAGTCCCGATGTGCTGTTGATCACCGTTGTGTTGGATGAGAACAAGCAAGGCCACGCCGTGCTGACCATCCCAACACCGAAAGGTGACTATGTGCTCGACAACCGCCGCAAGGAAATTTTGCGCTGGGATGATACGGGTTACACATTCCTGAAACGCCAATCACAAGTTCAATCCAACCTCTGGGTCAGCTTGCAATCCACCCCAACAGTTACCACCTCTCAAATACCAACAGGTGCTGGCAGCAACTGATCGGTACTTTGAATGACAGATACACTCGGCTGGCGTCCCCCCCATCCCCCAAGCAGCCGGGTGAACTAGGAGCCGACACTGACCCCCACCTCAGTGTCGGTTCCACTTTTTTAAAGTAGCTTCAAACCAGACCTGAACCTTGTGGAATTGCGCTGATAACTTTGTGCCGCCTTGAGCAGCCCCACTTGCTCCTCCGCATTGAGCCCGCGAATAACTTTACTTGGCATACCAACCACTAAAGAACCATCTGGAATAACTTTACCTTCCGGCACCAAGGCGCCTGCTCCAATAAGGCAGCGCGCTCCGATCACCGCATGATTAAGCACCGTTGCCCCCATACCAATCAAGCTTTGCTCGCCAATCGTGCAGCCATGCAAGATGGCGCTGTGGCCTATTGTGCAGTTCGCGCCAATGCTCAAAGGGGCACCCATGTCGGTGTGCAGCACACAGCCGTCTTGAACGTTAGAACCCTCACCTACAGTGATCCATTCATTGTCACCGCGCAACACCGCCCCAAACCAAACACTGGCGCCGTTTAGCAAACGCACCCGCCCCATAAGATCAGCCGAAGCTGCAACCCAAGTGTTGACGTCAATCTCTGGCGCTATGCCATCCAAAGTATAAATCGCCACGCGGGAACCTCATGTCACACCGAAAACTTGCGTAAGAACTACCACACCCTGCACAAAGCTCAATGCAAGACCAAGTATCAACATGCCAAAGGCTGTCAACGGACGATTGAAAAACCCATACGTGGATGTGATGATCAACAGTGTTGGTGCGCTAAAAACAAAAGCAACACCGCGAAATGGGGTTAAAAGATCAGCGCGTTCAAGTGCATAAAGACCCGGCTCTTCATCGAACGCCAGCGCCCAAAGTGTGCCAATGGCCCCTGATGAAACAACCCCCGCCGCAACGGCAAACACATAGGCCACCCAATGGATATTCAAAGCACGTTCCCCAAGAGGGCCTGTTCCGCTTTGGAACAGCAGCCGTCATAGGAGCTGTAAGTGCAATATCCGCGCCGTTATTCCAGATCGATATCCAGAATGGCCATAGCGAAATTATATGACAAATCGCCGTCTTCGTCATCGCGCGAAATTATGCCCACAAATTCATCGCCCACGTAAAGTTCGCAAGAATCTTTCTTCTGCGGGCGGGCCTTCGCAATGATGGTGGAATTGTTGAATGTCTTACGGAAATAGGCAGTCAACTTGGCAAGTTCATCAGGTTTCAAGGGCGTGGCTCCATTTGGTAAAAGAGCTTAAACCAAATTTTACGACAAACGGCAACCCACCAAAAGGCTTAACCCTCGCCGTCCTCATCCACTTGGTGGTTCATGGCACGCGCCGGTTCAGCACAGCCAGCCTTGCCAACCACTTTAGCCGGAACCCCCGCCACCGTGGTGTTTGGCGGCACATCATGCAGAACCACCGAACAAGCCGCCACACGACTGCACCGGCCAATTTCGATATTCCCCAAGATCTTGGCTCCAGCCCCGATCAACACACCTTGGCGAATTTTCGGATGGCGATCACCCGCTTCTTTGCCCGTGCCGCCCAGGGTTACACCCTGCATCAGCGAAACATTGTCTTCAATCACGCAAGTCTCACCAATCACAATGTCATGGCCGTGATCAATCATAATGCCTTTGCCAATGCGGGCATTAGGATGAATATCAATGGCTGAAATCATCGAAGAGCGGCTTTGAATATAAGAGGCAATGTCCTTGCGGCCCATTTCCCACAAGCGGTGCGCCATGCGGTGCGCTTGCAGCGCTTGCCAGCCCTTGAAATAAAGCAGTGGGTCAATATAGCGGTGGCAGGCCGGATCACGGTCAAAAGTGGCAATTATATCAGCCCGCGCCGCATGGCCAATGTCCGGCTCTACTGCGATGGCATCACTGAAAGCACTGACAATTGCATCTGCCGCCAAATCCACACCGCCCAGGCGCTGGGCCAAACGGTGAATGAGGGCGTCTTCAAATGAGTCATGCGCCAAAACCGATGCGTAAACAAACCCCCCCAAGCCTGGCTCAGCCCGCGCAATATCCTCAGCCTCACCGCGCAAGCGGTTCCAAACCGGATCTAACTTCTCAACAACTCTGGCATTTCCAATGTCGCGCAACATGGGGCGTATCTCCTCATACAGCTCTAGCATATTTCAATTCAGATGGGCAGCCTTTTTGAATTTGCCAAGGTCAACATCGTTAAGAAAACTCAGCACCGCCTGCTTATAACCGCTGTCGCCCACCGCATTCATATGGTTGCGCTTGGGCAAGGTTACACCCCGCGCATGGGTTAACATCGCCACCAAACCGTCGACCGAACCCGCCACCTCATCCAACTCCCCTGCCACCACTAAGGCTGGGCATTGAATGGCGGCCAAGGCCTCGGCCTTGAGTTTCACCCGTGAAGACAAGATGCAAGCGGCAAGGGCTTGTTTGTCGGCCTTGGTCGAATCTGCAAAAATCCTAAATCCGCGTGCTTCACGATCAGTTACATCAGCTAACTTCGGTGCCAGCAAAGCCTGCGCAATCGCTTCCGCACCGCCTACACCGTTCACAAGGTTGGAAGCCATTCCGCCAAACACAACGCAGCGCACACGGTCTGGGTTATTCATGGTCAAAAACGCCGATATGCGCGCGCCCATGGAATAGCCCATCACTGCGGCCTGCTCGATCTTCAAATGATCCAGCAAGCGCCGCGCATCTTCAGCCATCATCGGGGCCAGATAGCGCGTCTTGTCATAAAGCTTCTCACTCTCGCCATGCCCCCGGTTATCAATGGCAATCACGCGGTATCCAGCCTTATTCAGTGCGGCCACCCAGCCCGTATCGCGCCAATTCACATTCATGTTGGAGGCAAAACCGTGGATCAGCAGAATGGGCCTGCCCTCGCCCCACTGCCGATAAGCAATTTCAACACCATCTGAATTAAACTTTTCACTCATGGCCTCTCTATGCTATCGGCTGTGCACGAACACAAGACATTGAGGATGATCATGGCCGCAGGCGCAACTCCGCATTTTCAAAATTCGATGGGGCTATCCACCATTGAAGTAGGAGCGCGTGAATTCATGTGCATCGGGGCCATGCCACCATTTGACCATCCGCATATCTTCATTGACATGGGCTCAGCGACAGAAACCATCTGCCCTTATTGCTCAACACTTTATAAGTTCAACAAGGCACTTTCTGGCGCTGATGCCAAGCCCGCCGAAGCGGTTTGGCACGGCAAAGCCGCCTAGTTTAAACTCACCGATGACACCGCGCGCAGCCCGCCGCATAGCCCTTGCGGCACAGGGCTTCACCCGGCAATCGCGCGATGCCAAAGTGGGCTGGCCGAAACTCTCTAAAGCGATCGACGCAATGCACTTGCTGCAAATCGACAGCGTGAACGTTCTCACCCGCTCACATTATCTGCCGCTGTTCTCGCGCCTCGGTGCCTATGACAAAAGTCTGCTGGATAAACACACACTGGCCAAAACCAATCGCAAAGTTTTTGAATGTTGGGCCCATGAGGCCAGCTTGGTTCCGCTTCATTTACACCCCCTCATGCGATGGCGCATGAACCGTGCCCGTAACGGAGATGGCAACTATGGCGCTTTTGATGGCTTTGCCAAAACCGAAAAAGCTTACCTCTCAAAAACGATAGACTTCATCGCCAAGAACGGCCCAACGACCGCAAGCAAAATTCCCGGTGCGGGAAAATCCGCTGGCGGCTGGTGGGGTTGGAGCAAAGGCAAACTCGCAGTCGAGACTCTCTTTGATCACGGCCTCATCACCACATCGCACCGCCACGGTTTCGAGCGCATCTACGACATCACCGAACGAGTAATCCCTGCTGACATTTTGGACTTACCCACACCCGATGAAGAAGAAGGTTTCGAACGCCTAATGTTAATGGCCACAGAGGCCTTGGGCATTGGAACAGAAATTGACTTGCGCGATTATTTTCGCCTGCCCGTGGCTGACGCCAGAAAAGCATTGCACGCATTACTCGCTTCAAAGCAGCTGGAACACGTTGAAGTGCAGGGTTGGAGCAAATCCGCCTACATGTTGCCCAACACCCAGCGCCCGCGTAAAGTAGGTGGCACCGCCCTGCTCTCGCCCTTTGATCCGCTGGTGTGGAACCGTGACCGCGCATCGCGTCTGTTCAATTTCCACTACCGCATCGAAATCTACACCCCGCAACACAAGCGCAAATTCGGCTATTACGTCTTGCCCTTTCTTTTTGGTGAAGACTTGGCTGGACGCTTCTGCCTCAAGGCCGACCGTGAGAATGCAATTTTGCGCGTCAACACTTCTCATCACGATGACAAGCATTCGACTTCAGAACTCGCCAAAGCCGCCGCCGAAGAACTCCGCCGCATGGCAGGCTGGCTGGGGTTGAAAGAGGTGGAGGTTGTGAAACAAGGCAACCTCGCTTCAGCTTTAACAAAGCATTTCTAAACTGGTGCGGGCGGCCGGACTCGAACCGGCACTTCCTTTCGAAAAACGGATTTTAAGTCCGTTGTGTGTAATAGTATCTAATTGATTTAACTACATTTATTTAAAATATTAATTAAACTGTGTAAGATTATGTGTAAGTCGTTTTACGCGATTTCCGGTATAAAATGCAGAGCGGTGGAAGCTTGTTAGCTCATGCAAGATATTTGCAGGGTCGAAACAAACCAAACAATGTTTTTTACCAATCAAATTGAGGCAATTACTTTTTTTAACTTCTCTGCAACTTCACTGGCGATGCCTGAAAGCTTGGGATTACCAATCCGTTCCATTCCAGCAAGCGGATCAACAGCCGAAACTTCAACGCCAGTCGCTTTTTCTTGCACGATAACATTGCATGGAAGCATAGCCCCAATTTTGTCTTCCGCTTGCAGCGCTTGGTGTGCCAACGGTGGATTGCAAGCACCAAGAATTCGATAGGGCCGAAAATCAAGACCTAATTTGGCTTTCATAGTGGCACTGACGTCTATGTCGGTAAGCACTCCAAAACCTTCTTTCTTAAGCGCATCAATTGTCCGTGCGACGACATCATCGAAAGTTCCGGCTATCTTACGGTCGAATGTATATTTCATTTTAGATCTCCTATTGTTAAGTTTAATAAATAGCGCAAGATTAAGTCACAAAAGTAAGTCAGAAATTCCTTTGCCGGCGATATAAATGCCAAGCAGAATAACGAAACTTGCAAACACGATGGTGAGCACCTTTTTGTTTTGTCCCAGTTTCTGGCTAGCGAGTGAACCACCCAGACCTCCAATGATACCGCCACCCAAAAAATAGACCGCGATTCCCCAATCAACCAGTCCAGCTAACGCGTAGTTCGCCGATGTAGTCGCACCAAAAATAGCAACTGAGACAAGCGAGGTACCTATGGCATAAGAGATAGGCATCCCGGTTGCGATCATGAGACCGGGCACGATAAGAAATCCTCCCCCTATTCCAAAGAAACCTGACAGGGCACCAACCGTTAAACCGATAACAAGTAAAAGGGGCAAAAGTTCCCGCGCGGTTGAAAAGTTCAGATGAATTTCGGGATTACCTCCGGCGTCTCTGCGAAACGCCATAACGATTCCTACAATTACCATTACAACGCCGAACACGGCGAGTAGGCGGTCGCCCGACACATGTATCGCAAGGCTTGAGCCACCCCAAGCCCCGACAACACCTGCTGCCGAAAAGGTCAACGCACAGGGCCATTTTACCAGGCCTTTGCGCGCGTAAGTCACGAGGTTGAAAAGGGCACTTAGAGACACCGCCATCGCACTCGTGCCGATGGCCAAATGGGGCGATCCAATGCCTACGACATAGAATAGCAAAGGAACAGCAATGATTGATCCCCCGCCGCCTACCAGCCCTAGCACAAATCCTACCAAGGCCCCCGAAACAATAGACAGAAAATCCTGCATCAGGCCACAACACGATTCCAAGGCAAGATTTTAAGGACCCTTGCCATAGCACAACTGCCGGTAACGCCCGAAAACATCAGGCCAGCCCCGATAGCTCCGGAAAGAACATAAAACGCGGGATTAATTATGAAACCTAAAAGTACCCCAGCAAGAGACAGGCCCCCCGCCGTAATTTGTACCTGACGCATGATTTCGATAGGTTGCTTGCGATCCTGCGCTATTGGCAAGCCTGCCTTTTTCCATGCTTCAATGCCACCATCTAATATAAAGGCATCAACTTGGGCCACTTGAGCAAGAAGGGCCGCATTCATGCTGGTGCGATTGCCGCTCTTGCAATGGAATATGATTGCTGTTTGATCCTTGCCAATACTGTTTTCACCAAGTTTTGACAATGGCCTATTTTGGGCTAGCGGAATGCGCTCGCGGGCGTGTTCGTCCATATCGCGGATGTCGATGAGGATTGCGCCGCCGTTTATCAGTGCTTTCGCCTTGGTTGGAGAAATATGAGGCAGTGACATGTAGTTAGATCCTTTCAGCAATAGATTGATTTAAGTGTTTTGAGGATGCGATTCACATCGCGACTGGAGACCTGGTAATAAATTGTTTGACCGTCGCGACGAAAATCAATGATTTTCTCTTCGCGCATTTTGGCGAGGTGTTGAGACATGGCTGATTGACTCAGCCCCACATTGTCGCAAAGCGACATGACACTCATTTCGCCTTCTTCCAACAACTTACATAGGATCATTAGCCTTTTCTCATTGGCCAATGCTTTTAAGAGCCCGGCTGCCTCACTAGCGCGCTCGGCGAAATCAGCCATAGACCTGTTGACCAGCATGGTTGTCATTGCGTTTCCATTGAATTAGATGTTGCTAATTTAGAATTATCTAATATATTGTCAAGAAATAATTTCTTATGGAGATCATGATGCTTGTTAGACCTCTTATTCACGCTTTCTTTGATAAGCCCACTAACACGGTGAGTTACCTGGTCGCTGATCCTGAAACTAAAAGAGCTGCGGTCATCGACCCGGTACTCGACTATGATCACAAATCAGGCACGGGCTCACTCAAGTCAGCTGATGCAATTCTTGCGAAGGCCGCCCACGAGGGCTTTACCATCGACTGGGTGTTGGAAACCCATGCCCATGCCGACCATCTGTCGGGTGCGCCCTATATCAAGATAAAAACGGGTGCAAAGGTTGCAATTGGCGAGCGTATCCGGGAAGTACAGAAGATATTCCGACCCGTGTTCAACGCTTTGGATGTTTCCGGCGACGGCTCTGAATTCGACCGATTGTTCAAGGACGGTGATACCTTTGAAATCGGGAACTTGAATGGCGAGGTTTTATCGACGCCCGGCCATACTCCAGCATGCATCTCATACAAAATTAGTGACGCGGTATTTGTTGGCGACACGCTGTTCATGCCGGACTATGGCACGGCGCGTGCTGATTTTCCGGGCGGTGATGCACGCACACTCTTTCGTTCTATCCGAAAACTTGTAGCGATGCCGGTCGAAACCCGGCTTTTCATGTGCCATGATTATCTCCCGAAGGATGGCCGCGAACACTTTGCATGGGAAAGCACCGTTGGAGATGAACTTAATCATAACATTCACGTGCATGAGGGTGTGAGCGAAGACGATTTTGTTGCGATGCGGTCAGCGCGTGATGCAACACTTGCCGCGCCCACACTTCTTCTACCTTCAATTCAAGTGAACATCAGAGCTGGAAATCTGCCGCCCGTTGACAACGACGGCGTACATTATCTTAAAATCCCTGTACGACTTTCGTAACAACCAAGTTGAAAAACTTGGTTGTTACCGCCATAGTCGAGCAATATGCCTTCTAACCTAATGTACGATTTACGGCAGCTGATTGGGCAAAAGCCTGCAGCCAAAAGAATATGGAGCAGAGCTGACTGCGCTATTGATTACCTCCCCCTAGGGGCTAGTTGGTGCGGGCGGCCGGACTC
>JAYVOQ010000108.1:0-56984 GCA_043757845.1 Hyphomicrobiales bacterium
AAATCCTGGAAAAACCTCATCGCACTGCCAAACAAAATCACATCAATCGGAACGCGTGAATGGGCACACGTAGGTCGAACTCAATAACCGTTGGTATTAGCCGGATTGTTTTAGCCGTCCCAATTGGGTTAACAAACTTCACACCTTGGTCTAAGCCAGACAAAACATATGAAATCCAAGCTCCACTCTGGGAATTTCTGCGTAGATCGTTTTCGCCAAAGCGATTTCCTTGCAACGTCAAAATAGCATTAATGAATGTCGACTTGCCGGAATTGTTTTGCCCAACGAATACGTTGCAGCGTTGGTCAAACGAAATATCCCCTGAGTCGCCAAAGGCCTTGATTCCACAAATCCTAATTTGATCGACCCTCATGAGAATATCTCACACCACGCCCAGCTTCTTCTGCAGATTGCTGCTGGACGTGGTGTATTGGAACGTCAACCGCTCACCCGGGTTGATATAGCGGAAGGCCTGTTGCGCCATCAATGCGGCTTCATGGAAGCCGGAGAGGATCAGCTTCAACTTGCCGGGGTAAGTGTTGATGTCACCCACCGCGAAAATGCCGGACACGTTGGATTCAAATTTTTCGGTATCCACCTTGATCAGATTTTCAGTGAGGCCCAAGCCCCAATCCGCCACCGGGCCCAGTTTCATGGTGAGGCCGAAAAATGGTAACATGGCATTGCAGGCCACATCAGACAGTGTGCCATCAGCGCCTTTCATGGTGGCCGATGAAAGCACGCCGCCCTCACCTTTCAGGCCCGTGACTTGCCCGATCTTCAATTGCATTTTGCCTGCGGCCACCAGCTCTCGCATTTTATTTACGCTGTCTGGTGCGGCGCGGAATTCATCGCGGCGGTGCAGCAGTGTCATGCTCTTGGCGAGGGGTTGCAGATTATTCGTCCAATCCAGTGCTGAATCACCGCCGCCGATGATCAGCACATCCTTGCCACGCAAGGCTTCCATCTTTTTGACCGAATAAAAAACGGATGTGCCTTCGTAAAGCTCAATGCCGGGGATGGGAGGTTTCTTGGGCATGAAAGACCCGCCACCCGCCGCAATCACCACAACCTTGCAATTAAATTTCAATCCGCCATCGGTGGTGAGATGAAAATCATTGTCGCCGCGCTTTTCAAGGCTGGTGACCATTTGGTTGAAATGAAATTCCGGCTTGAAAGGCTTAGCCTGCTGCATCAGCCGCGTGGTGAGATCAGCGCCCGTGACCAACGGTAAAGCTGGAATGTCATAGATCGGCTTTTCGGGGTAAAGTTCAGCACATTGCCCGCCGGGACGATCCAGAATGTCGATGACGTGACATTTTATATCGAGCAGGCCCAATTCAAAAATGGCAAACAAGCCACATGGGCCCCCGCCAATGATGACAACGTCGGTGGTGATGGTGTCAGACATCAGAACTGTTTCTCCGGAACTTTCACACGCAAACCGTCCAGCGCATCGGAAACCTTGATCTGGCAGGAAAGCCTGGAATTATCGCGCACGTCAAAGGCAAAATCCAACATGTCTTCTTCCATCGGGTTGCGCTTGCCAACCTTTTCCAACCAATCCGGCTCCACATAAACATGGCACGTGGCGCAGGCACAGGCCCCGCCGCAATCGGCGTCAATGCCTTGCACCTGGTTCTTGATCGCGGTTTCCATCACCGTCATGCCGGGCGTGCCGTTAGCGGTGATTTCCTTGCCATCATGCTGGATGAACGTGATCTTGGCCATAATCTCTCCTGTTACGGGCAGGCTTTAGGAGAAGGGCAGCACAAACGCAACTTTCCAAAATAGTCAGATTTAGGGAGCGGAGGCCAACTCAGCAAAGGCTTTCATTTCATCAGGCCCCATGTCTGAAATGGCCCGCGCTTCCAGCCCGCCTGAAACCCAAGAAGCCAAATGAAAGCCATCACTCATGGAAAATTGCGGCGCGGAATCAGAACTGGCTGTGGGCCACATCATCAGGTCGATCATATGCTTGTCATGGCGGTAAACCATCGCAGCCACGCGACGCCCGCCAACATAATCAAGCCGCCCGCCCTGCAAGGCAAAGCCCTGATCTGCGAAATCCTTCACGTCTGGTGAAAAGTCGGCCTTGCCTGCAAACCAGGGCTTCACTGTATGCCTGTCAGTGGAAACAACTTGAATTGGGCTGTCTGCCAGCATGGCGCGGTTATGAGCAGCGACAACATCATGCGTAACGCCATCATCGGCAACTTTGCCTTTCACATAGCTATATGTCCCGCCCGACGCTAATATGCCGACGAGCAGGAATGAGGCTGCCATTTGCTGCCATCCACCGATAACAAGACGTGGCCGCGCCATAACCATCGGCGCCTCGGCACGCAGTGCCGAACTCACCTTGTCAGCAAATCCGGCTGGCAATTCCGGCGACAATTCGCCGCGCAGGCTCGCACGCAATTCCTGCAAGTTGGCAAGTGCACTTGTGCAATCAGCGCAAGAGGCAATGTGTTGCGCCATCTTTGCCTGTTTTGCAGGCGGCAACTCGCCGTCAAAATAGCGGTTCAGATCCATATCACTTACATCACAGGGCATTCTTGCCTTCCAGTCCTTGGGATTTCTTGTAGCGCTTCCGCAGTTCCGTTCGCGCCCGCGATAGGCGCGACATCACCGTTCCAATCGGCGATGTGATGATATCTGCGATTTGCTGATAGCTCATCTCCTCAATCTCTCGCAGAACCAGAACTTCGCGCAACGCTGGCGGCATCGCGTCAAGGAGATTGCGGATCAGCACAGAGTCTGACGCCGTGAGCAACGCTTGCTCGGGCGTTGCTGCCTCGCTGGGCACTTCGACTGCATAGTCATCCGCATCCCGCGGCGCAAAGGCCTCATCGAGAGAAATCACATTATGCGCCCGCCGCCGCGAGCGCAGCATGTTGTAACACGTGTTGCGCACGATAGTCAGGAACCATGGCCGGAAAGAGCCGCCGCGGAACTGAGCAACGGCGCGGATAGCGCGCAAGCTCGCCTCTTGCGCGGCATCCTCAGCTTCGGTCGCATTGCGCAATATGCCATAGGCCAGCCTATAGGCAGGCCTCAGCTCCGCCAGCACCAATTTTTCAAGCTCTTGCCTAGTCACACTTGCAATCATGAACTTATAACACGCGTGGCCAACGATTTATTCCCGACCCGGAATAAACCGGATCGTGCCGGTGTCCTTAAGCATACGCCCTGAGGCGCAGTATTCAATTGGAGTGACCTATGTTCAAACCGAATAAAAGAGCCTTTCTTGGGCTAGGCGCAGCCATTGCCATGGCCACCGCATTTTCAACCGTGACTTTAGCCGATACGGATTCAGACAAGGCGCTGGTCAAGGACTTGCGTGGCGGCGGCCTTGTCATACTGGTGCGTCACGGCGCGACTTTTCCAGACCAAGCCGACACTGACCCGCTCAACTTCGACAATATCACAGCCCAGCGCAATTTGAACGACAAGGGCAAGGCGCTTGCGAAGGCTTTTGGCGATGTGCTCACCAAGCTCAGTGTGCCAGTCGGCAAAGTCTATACAAGCAAATACAACCGTGCGTATGAAACCGCGGTTGTAGCAGGCTTTAAGGACATCGAAAAGACGCCCGATTTGACCGAAGGCGGCCTCATTGTTCCACCAAATGAAAACACGCGCCGCGCCGAGGCCCTGCGCAAGCTTGTGGCAACCCCGCCGCCCGCCGGAACCAATGTCATTTTGATCACGCACCAGCCGAATATCGTGGCCGCCATGGGCAAGGACTGGTTTGACGTCAAGGAAGGCGAAGCCTCAATTTTTCATCCCGAAAATGGCCAGGCAAAGCTCATTGCCCGCATCTTGATGGATGACTGGCCGCGCCTTGCCGCTGCTGGCGGCCAGTAACGAAATCGACCCTAGTTCGACAATTTATTCCCCAAGTTCACAAATAGTTCATCGCCGAGGTGGGAATAGACGCGTTCGGACGGGGTCTTAATGCTTGATAAACAAAAAGGAGACCATTCATGACCCTATCCCGCAGGCACTTCATCCAAAGCGCAGCCATGGCCAGTGCCTTAGGCCTCACTTCCCGCCTCTTTGTCGACACGGCATTGGCCGACCAGGTCACCAAAGACCCGGATGTCGGTTTTAAAAAATTCAAAGTTAGTGATGCGGAAGTTACCGCTATTTATGACGGCGTATGGGAACGGCCTTACAAGCCCAATCTGGTGGCCAATGCCTCGGTGGATGATGTGAAGGCGGCACTCATAAAAGCCAATCTGCCCGATGCCTTCTTGACTTTGCCCTTCACTGTTTCGGTGATCAAACAAGGCAATGACGTGATCCTTTGCGATGCTGGGACCGGCGGCCAAGTTGTGCCCACTGCTGGCAAATTTATGGATAGTTTCAAAGCCGCAGGGTTTGATCCCACCAAGGTTTCCAAAATTCTGATTTCACATTGCCACCCCGATCACATCTTTGGCCTGATGGCGAAAGACACCAACGCACCAGTGTTTCCTAATGCTGAAATTCTGATCTCTGACGTTGAATATAAATGGTGGAACGATCCGGCCACACTCGACAAAGTGCCCGATGATCGCAAGCCTTTGGTCAAACGCATTCAGACCGTATTCCCCACCTGGAAAAACATCACGCAAATATCTGGTGAAAAAGAAGTGGCGAAGGGTTTGAGCTTCGTCGAAGCACCGGGCCACACCCCCGGTCACCGGGCATTTCTGCTGGCCTCCGGTAAGGATCAACACATGTTTTCAAATGACACAATGTATATGCCAGCCCTCAATGTCAGCCACCCGGATTGGATGGGCAGTTATGACCAAGACGGGCCAACTGCGGTGGCTTCACGCCAGAAAATGATGGATAGGTTGGTGGCTGATAAGCTGGCCCTATCTGGCTATCACTTCCCCTTCCCCGGCCATGGCGTTTTGTCTAAAGACGGCCCAGATTATGTTTTGACCATCGAGAAAGCTTAATTGAGATGAATTTGAAAAACACATTCATTGTTGCGGCACTGCTTGCACGCGCTCTCACCAGTGCCGCCCACGCTGTCGATAATTCAGCCAGCCTTGGTAAACCTGATCTTATCGCCATACGGTCCAAGATCGAAGCCAAGGATTATGCGGCAGCAATTGCTTTGCTCACGCCGATGACAAGCCAGTTCCAAGACCCCGATGTCTTTAACCTGTTGGGCTTCAGCTATCGTAAGAGTGGAGACTTAAAACAAGCGGCGACATTTTATGGAAAGGCCTTGGACTTTGACCCCACGTTCAAACCAGCCATTGAATATCAAGGCGAGCTATTCCTGCAAATGAACGATCCGCAAAAGGCCAAGGCAAATCTGGTAAAGTTGACAAGTCTTTGTCCTTCAGGCTGTGAGGAGAAAGACGATCTGGAAAAGGCCATTGCGGCCTATGTGCCGACCAATTAATTGAGGATTTTTGCTCGAAAGTTCACGATGGCGGCTTTGACAGCAGTTTCAAAACCGCCATTGTCTTTCCAATTTTCAGCGATTTGCTGAAGTTGCGACGCCCCCACTGCGGCAGCAGCCCCGCGCAAGGTGTGCATTTCAAAGGCTAAATCCAGTTTCTCCCAATCGAGATGTTCGAGGCGCTGCAATTGAGCTTCAAACAGGGTCAAAACCTCGGTGGCCAAGGCGGCGTCATCCATTGTGTGTTGCATCAAAACAGTGCGGTCAAACACCGGCGGCTCAGCCGCTGAAGCACCCGAAAACCGATCAACCTGTGTCAATTGCTTGCCCACGTTATGCACCAGAGGCCCAAGGGCCTCTCCTCTCCCAAACTGAGCTTGACGCTATCATGGAACAGCTAAAGTGCAGTTTCACGAGTCTATTCAATTGGATTCAGCATTTTAACCAAATCTTCATTTTGTGCGGATGAGGCGCCCTTTCAGGTTCAAATTTGGACAAAAATAGGTTAATGACAATTAAGAAGTTCTGTGGCTGAGAGGCCCTTTTCAACACATGCTACGCGCAAAGGTTGAAAAGCTTAGCGCAGAGGTCTGGCGAAAAGCTAAGTAAATTGTAAGGGATGCGCTAAAATTATGGCAAAACCACCGAATGATAACCGTCGCCGCAACCGAATGCCTTCGCTTGATGCACCACAACCTGTTGATGTAACCGCAGGGGCAGAGGGCCAATCCCCACAGACTCAATTGCGCGGTCGCCCTGCCAACGAAAATGATCCGACAACGTCCATCATGCTGCAACGTTTGCGCCGTCCGCCATCTTATGATGTGATTTGGGCTGCTGTTGTTCTTTCGGCCATTTGGGCTGCCGGCTGGTTCTGGGTCTACAAAGACGTGTTCGCCAACCAACAAGTGAACTCGCCAACCGAATTTTTGCAGGCCGTGGCTTTGCTCATACTGCCCGTTTTGGGGCTGCTTTCGATATCTTATTTCCAATGGCGCGCTCAGCAGCTGCGCCAAGTTTCAGAAATGCTGATGCATCAGGCCATGCGCTTGATCCGTCCGCAAGATATTGCAACCGAAGGCTTGACTTCTATTGCCCAAGCCGTGCGCCAAGAGGTTGATCTTTTGGTGGGTGGTGTTGAACATGCGTTCCAACGCGCCACGGCACTTGAAGAAATTGTTCACAAAGAAATCGCCGCTGTTGAACGCGCTTTCGGATCCAATGAAGACCGCATTCGTGGCCTTGTAAATGGCCTTGAAACGCAACGCGCCGCCTTGCAGCAAACGTCCAACCTGGTGGCTTCTGACGCTGCACCCATGTTGCAGCGCTTAGAATCCAATACCCAGAATCTGGGTCAAGTTGTGACCATGGCCCTTTCCACCTTTGGTCGCCTTGAAGATGGTTTGAAAAATTCAACCGCTGAGCTGGCCCGCACCATGGAGGGTGTCTCGCAGCGTGCCGCTGAAACCGGCGCTGAAATTGGTACGCATTCCACCCAATTTGAACGCCTTTCAACAATGCTGGTGAGCGACTTCCGCGGCTTCTCTGGCCAGTTACAAGAATATATCCAAACACTCAGCTACACCGCGTCTAACTTGGGCAATGAAACCCGCAAGTTCGGCAGCGAAGTAAAGGGCATGGAATCAAATTTGGTGCAGCTGCTGCAATCAAGCGCTGACCGTTTGATTGGCGCCCACGTCGAAGTGTCACAAACCGTTGAGCGTTTGGCTGGCAGTGCCAACGCTAATGCCAAGCAAACCGCCAATGAATTATTGCAAACTTTTGGCTCTATCGGTGAAACCATTACTTTCCAGATTAAGTCTGCCGCCAGCGACAGCTTGACCCAGCTTGAACGAATGAATGAATCCGTCAGCACGCAAGTGCGCGCAGCCGCAACCGAACATTCAGGTGTATTGGAACGCTTGGGCGAAAGCTTTGCTGCAACCATGCATCAAACAACGGGTGCTGCGGCTGAAAACATTGCCCGTGCTGGTCTCGACACTGCCCAACGCATTGAACAGGCTAATGGCCTTGTGACCAGTGGGCTGCAACTTGTTTCAGCAGACTATCTGCAAAAGCTCAGCACAGCGCGCAATGAGTTGACGGCCCATCTCGATCAATCAGCCGCCAAAATGGTGGCGGAATTGGATAGCACCAGCGTGCGCTTCAATGATCGCTTCCTTCAAACCGGCAATCAACTTGTCTTCAGCCTTGATCAATCATCCACTAACATGATCAATCAACTGGGTGCGTCAAGCAGCGGCTTGATGGGTTCGATCCAGTCTTCCACCGAAAAATATGCGCAAGCCCTTGCCGAGGCCACCAATCGGCTTGATCTTTCTGCCACTGCGGCATCAACAAACATTAGCCGAACAACCAACCTGCTCTCACAAGAGATGCAAGGTGTAGGCACCAACATTAACGATCTATTGGTTTCCACCAGTGGCACAATCGCAGCCCATTTGAAGGAAACATCGGAAATCGTATCGCGGCAAATGCAAGACTCTGGCCTTGCATTGGCGCAGAACATTGAAGAATCCGGCGGCCACGTGACTGACCGCTTGATCAGTGTATCGGGTGAATTTGTACAAAAACTTTCTAGCACACGCGAAGGCTTGCTGACCGCATTCCTTGGTGCCTCTGGCGACCTCACAACCAAGCTGCAAGAAACATCCACCAGCATCTATACCAAGCTGCAACACACCAATGCCAGCATGTCTGACCAACTGGCTGAAGTGGCCGCTCATATCAACGACAGATTAGATGGCACGATAACGTTTTCCAGCCAGCATGTGGCCAATGCAACATCGAAGATGCTTGAAGCTTCAAACGCCATGAATGCCCGCCTGAAAGATACTTCAGGAGAATTCCAAGAAAGCTTCACGCAAACCACAGCCTTCGTCAATGAACGGTTGAATGAAACATCGTCTGAGCTGCAAAACCGTCTGAATGAATCCACGCAGGCCGTCCACAATCGGATGCATAGCGCGACAGGCGACTTGATTGATCAATTGGAATCCGTCACCAACCAATTACATGAAAAGCTCGAAGGAACTGTTGGCCTTTCCGGGGAACGTATCAGCACGGCAACCGACGGCCTGACTGCCAAGCTTGATGCTACTTCTAAACAGCTTGGTTCATTGTTGGTGGCCACTGAGCGCCGCTTAGGCGGCCAGTTGGAACAAGCTTCGACCGAACTTGAGGCCCTCTTCAATCAAAACACCAAGATGCTGACGGATCAGCTGGAGAAAAGTTCCACCGCCGTCACAGCCTCTTTCGCTGAAACCACCATTCAAGCGGCCCAAACCTTAAGCTCAGCTGGCCTGGAAGTGACCACGAAGATCGACGACGCCAGCCAAACCATGTTTAACCGCCTGCACGGCACAACGGCTGAACTGGGAAACCGCTTTGACGTGGCCACTGATCATCTTGAAGGTGTGACAACCGAAATATCCAAGCGCCTTGACGGCCAAGGCAAACGCTTTGTTGAAATTCTCGACAGCGCATCTGGTCAAATCTTCACTGATTTGGGCAAAGCCCGCGATGCCTTCTCTGAGGGCCTAGGTGAAACCACTATGCAAATTTCTGGCCGCTTTGAGCAGGAAACCGGCTTGCTGGTGGGACGCATCGACAAAGCCGTGCTTGAGTTTGATACAACCGCCACTTCATCAGCGGGTAAATTGGAAGAGGCTTCGCAGAAATTTGCCAATCATGTGGCTGGCACCAATACGTTCCTCACCAACCAATTGGCCACGGCGGCCAACGATATCGACACGCGCCTCGAAAGCGTGTCAACACAATTGACCGGTAAACTGGAATCCACTGGCACGCGCATCTCTGACCGACTTGAAGATGTATCTGCACTGGTTGACAAGTCGATCGACAAGTTCAACACTGAGATGGAACACGTGCTGCAATCACGCCGTGACGCGTTGGATACCTTGTCCAACGATGCCAGCCGCAAGGCCGCTGAAGTTGACAAGATGATGAATGGCTATATTGCCATGATCGAAGACAGCCTGACGACAGCGGAACAACGCGCCCAGCATTTGGGACGCATTGTGGCTGATCAAAGCAACGCCGCCCTTGCGCGCTTGGAAGAAGAGTTGCGCAAACTGGAAACCAACTCAACGGGTCAAGTGGCGCAAGCAGCCCGTGCACTTCGTGAACAGCATGAACGTGCGCTGACCAACATGAATGAGATGTTGTCTTCAACCGCCTCAGACTTCCAGCAAACCGCGCAAGATATGCGTATCACCGCCCAGCAGGTTGTGAAGGATATTGATACCGCACGCGGCGAATTAAAACGCGCTGTGATCGATCTGCCGGAAGAAACCCGCACCAATGCCGATAACATGCGCCGCGTTGTGGCCGATCAAATCAGCGCTCTCAACGCGCTGGCTGAAGTTGTGCGCAAACAATCTGGCAGCTTGGATTTTTCAGGCCCGGGATTTATGAGCCCACGTTCACCTGCAGCCATCGCACAAAGGGCTGAACCTAGCTTTGCACCAACCCAGGTTGCGGCGGCCGTTCGCACCCGTCCTGAACCCGCAGCCCCGGTCAGCACGAAGATCGCAAATCTGGCACGCGAAGTTGAAACCTTTAACACCAAACTCAATGTCTCAGCGCGTGACGTAGTTGAAGCCATCGAAGGGCAATTGCCACGTGATTTGGAAAAGCGCTATTCAGCCTCTGATCGCGGTGTCTACGCAACGCGCCTGTATGAAACACGCAGCCGCAAATTGATCAAGGCATTAGAAAATCGCTATGCCGAAGAGCGCCTGCTGAGAAGCCGCATTCAGGCCTACAACCGTTTGTTTGAAAAACTACTCGACAGTATTTCCGAAACTGATGGAGCAGAGGCCGTGATGGAAGAAGTTCTGGCCTCTGAACAAGGCCGTATCTATGTGATGCTGGCTGAAGTTGCAGGCCGCTTGCCAAACCAGAGCTAAAGGCTTTGCTTAAACTTACACTATCTGCGCAATCCTTTCCGATTGCCGGCACCTTCACGATTTCGCGCGGGTCAAAAACCACGGCTGAGGTTTTGGTCGTGGCCCTTGAGGCCGATGACCACAAAGGCTGGGGCGAAGCCGTGCCCTATGCGCGTTACCACGAAACTGTGCCGCAATGTCTTGCGGCTTTGGAAAGCGTGCGGACCAGAATTGAATCTGGCATAATCCGTGCTCAGTTGCTTGAATTGGCATTGCCTAAAGCCGCCCAAAACGCGTTGGATTGCGCCTTGTGGGATCTGCAATCCAAGCAATCCGGTAAGCCCGTGTGGGCTTTGGCAGGATTGCCTGAACCGCAACCAAAGGTGACAGCTTTTACCTTAAGTTTAGACACACCCGCCCTGATGGCTGAGGCCGCACGCAAGGCCAGCCACATGCCCTTGCTGAAACTCAAGCTGGGCCGCGAAGGTGATGAACAACGCCTTGCTGCCATCCGCACGAGCGTGCCAGACGCACGCCTGATCGTGGATGCCAATGAGGGCTGGAACCAAAGCAACATCGAACACATGCTGACGGCTTGCGCCGATCACGGTGTTGAGTTGGTGGAACAACCGCTGCCGCAAAACCAAGATGACGCTTTACTTCAGATCAAAAGCCAGCTTCTGATCTGTGCCGATGAAAGTGCCCATGACGGGGGCAGCCTTCGCGCCCTTAATGGCAAGTACACGGCCGTTAACATCAAGCTTGATAAAATCGGTGGTTTAACAGAGGCCCTTCACATGGCCACAGAGGCCAAGGCGCAGAATTTCAAAATCATGGTGGGCTGTATGTTGGCTTCTTCATTGGCCATGGCCCCAGCATTCCTTGTGGCACAAATGGCAGACTATGTTGATCTTGATGGGCCTTTGTTGCTTAGCCATGACCGCAAACCCGCAATCAACTATGTGCGGGGCTTGATGCACCCTGCCCCTGCGGCACTTTGGGGCTGAGTTTCAAGAAGTTGAAAACCGCTATGCCCAACCCCGCGCCAGCAATGCCAGCCATGAACAAAAACGCATAGCCACCAAAGCGGTCATAAAGCGGGCCAGAAATCCACGTGACTGAAGAGAGCAGTAACCCTGCGGCAAAAGCTGTGTACAGCCCCTGCGCCGAATTGCGTAAATTCTGCGGTACATTCAGCCTGATAAAATGCATCAGCGATAAATGGGTGGCGGCAAAGGAGATGCAATGCAGTGTTTGCAGCAAGGCGATTTGATAAAATTCAGTTGCAAAGCCCATGCCCAACCAGCGCATCACTGCACCAAAAAGCCCAATGCAAAGGAGGCGCGGCAAGGGCACCTCTTTCACCAACTGCCCGGCGAAGAAAAACAAAACCACTTCCGACAGCACTGCCGCTGACCACAACATTCCAATTTGAAATGTATCAAAACCCAACCGCGTGAGATGCAAACTACTCACCGCATAAAGCATTCCGTGGCTTGAATTTGCGAGGCTTGCCGCAACCACAAAAACTGTAAAGCGCGACGCAAACAAAAATTTTAATGCCTCACCCAATTGCAGCGGCGTAACCGGCACATGATGCGGCGGGTGTGGCGGCTCTGGCGGCAGCACAAATGTGGCCACCACAGAAAGCAGTTGCGCCGCTGTGATCAGCAACATCGTATCTTGCGCCGGCAAAATCGTCAGCAAAGCACCCGATGCTATGCTTCCAACCAGAAAACTGAGCGAGGCCCACAACCGCAATCGCCCATATTCCAATCCCAAGCGTGCAGCACTTTCCACACTAAACCCTTCAATCAAGGGAAAGATCGGCGCAAACAGCAAAGCAGCCAGCAAACCGAAAACCATGATCGTCGAATAACTGGAGGCTTGCGACAGCAGGCCATAAGATATGACCGCCCCGATAGCGCAGCCACGCACCACCAGAAACCGCCGCCCCGTATAATCGGCTAGGGCCGCAAACAAAGGTGCCCCCACCACACGCGTGGCTGTCATCGCGGCAACAACAGCGGTGATCTGCGCCACGCTCAAACCCTTTGCCTGCAACCACAATGGCAAGAAAGGCAGTTGAATGCCAACACCCATCATTAACAGCGCGTAACTGAGGGAAAAGCGAAATCCAAATGTGCGTAAAGTCATATCACCAAGAAGTGCCGCCCAGGCCAAAACAGGTGACCGTGCGGTGAAGAAGTGGGTTATTTTGCAGCCACGGCGCGAACGCGTCGAAACAGTTTTGAGAACTAAACGAAAGATTCACCACTTTCTACGATAAAAGACGCAAGTGGCCTGTGTGCCATTTGCATGTCTGTGTGTTTGCGTTTGTGGGGTTACTATGATTTTAGAAGATCGCGCTGAGCCTGAAAAGCTGGATGATATTCTGGCGGCAGTGAAAGAAACGCAGCGCGGCCGCTGGTTTCTTGAATCTTATGAAAACCGCCTGCGCACGAACGATACCTCAAAAATCCTCAGCGCTATTGCCACACTTGAACGTCAAATTCAGGCCATGGATGGGCCTGGCGTTGAAAGTGGCCTACTCACCCGCGCCCGAGCCGCCATTGCCCAAGCCCGCAAAGACATTTTAGATTTGCCCGGCAAACCGCCCGAACTTTCAAACGAAGGCCAACTTTTTGCCAAACTCGCCAGCCTCTCCAAGCCGCTTTTTCCACCAGGTTCAGCCACGGGCAACGGCGTAGACCGCGCCTTGCGTTTGGTGGCCGATCTCGATTTAGATTTCTCGGTTGCCGCCAAACCGGCGCAAACCCAACAATTTTTCAAACAGGATGAAGCGGTTTTTGAACCGGCCCCAGCGCCGAAGCCCGTTGTAGTGACCACGCGTAGCGAACAGCCAGCAGATATGCCTCCGCGCGGTGCCAAGCTTGTGATTCAAAGGTTGGCGTCATCGACAATTCATGCGCAATCCGTCAGTCCACAGCTACAATTCATGCCTGAAATTATGCAGGACGTGTTTACGGTGGAGCCGGAACGGCCCGCGCCGTCGGAACACCCAAAAATACACACGCAAGCAGCCGAAGTTCCGCAAAGCCGCATCGTCATCATCCGCCGCAAGGCCGATGAGATGGATGATGTGCCTTTGTTCAGTGCTCCAGACGGAATACCCGCCACCGCTGCATAATTCACCGTGGCGGCGGCGCAACTTAAGATTTATTTACAACCACGCACCCCCCTCAAATTAAGTCTCCGTTTACCATGTTCAGCGAGGCTGCAACAAAGACGGAGTGAGTAAATAACGTGTTAAAATCAGGCATCAACCGCCGCCGCTTGCTGCAACTTGCAGCTCTGCTTCCATTGACAAATGCAGCAGAGGCCTTCGCAGAAGATCCAGCTAACATCGGCTCGGTTACCTCGATTGCACCACGCATTGCAATGCAAGGAAAGCTGGCCACCAAAACCGAAATCGTTGTCGGTCAAGGCCAAGCCCCCATGCTCACTTTGGGTTCGCTGCAAGCCCTGCGAGCGGCCATTGCAAAATATGAAGAAATCAGCGCTGGTGGCGGCTGGCCTACAGTGCCGCAAGGCCGATATGATAAAGCCGCAACCCCACGCGCTGTTCTTTTATTACGCCAAAGACTTGTGCGCGAAGGCTATTTAGATTTCGACACTCTGGCCTCTGGCCGCGCCGAAATATGGGATGCATCTCTGGCTGCAAGTTTGCGCGCCTTTCAATATAATCACGGCGCTTTACCCACCGGCAAAATGGATGAACGCACCCGCCAAGAATTAAACATCTCTGCCGAGGCGCGTCTCTTCAGCTTGAATGAAAACGTTCCGCGGGTTTCTGAATACATGCGCGATTTGGGGCCACGTTACATTGCCGTGAACATTCCTGGCGCTCAACTGGAATCAGTTGAACTGGGCCAACTTTATTCCCGTCATAATGTGGTGGTTGGAAAACTTGAACGCCCCACACCGTCGCTTAAAAGCCGCGTGAGCGATGTGCTCTTTAACCCCACATGGAATGCACCTGCCTCCATTGTTGCCAAAGACATCATCCCAAAAATGTTGAAAGAGCCAAACTATTTGGAAACCATGGGCATTCACGTTTACGATGGTGTGGATGGCCCAGAAATTGACGCCGCCCAAATTGACTGGCAGCAAACGCCGCCTGATCGCTTCGTTTTCAAACAGGAAACGGGCGAGCATAATGCACTGGGAACTGTGAAAATCAATTTCCCGAATAAATTTATGGTCTATATGCATGACACACCGCACCGTGAGCTTTTCGCCACAAACGACCGCTGGGAAAGCTCTGGCTGTGTGCGCGTGGACCGTGTCAAACAGCTGATCACTTGGATCATGCGGGGCCAAGACGGTTATGATGAATCTAATTTTGATCCCATCATCGCCAGCCACGAAACGCAGCAAGTAAAAGTGCAAAACCCGCCTGATGTGCGCTTCATGTATCTCACCGCCTGGGCCACGGAAGATGGCCGCGTTAATTTCAGGCCCGATGTTTATAAGCTAGACGGCAAAGAATTCATCTTAGGTCAGCCGGAGCCACAACTCGCAGGGTGAAATTCGTTTCTACTTGCTCTATATCAGAATCATGCAGCTTCATGGTTTCCACCACCTCACCGCCGTTTCAGCCAATGCGCCGAAAAACCATCAGTTTTACACTGAAGTTTTAGGTTTGCGCCTCGTCAAGAAAACCGTGAACCAAGACGACACCTCGGCCTATCATTTATTTTACGCTGATGGTTTGGGAAGTGCTGGAACCGATATTACTTTCTTTGAATGGCCCGTGGAGCCAGCGCAACGCGGCACTAATTCCGTGGTTCGAACCGGTTTGCGTATTAAAGGTGATGCGGCCTTTGCTTATTGGGCAGACCGCTTCAAAGCGCTCGGTGTGAAATCCGAAATTGAAGCCATCGAAAATAATCGCCGCATGATTGCCTTTGAAGACACTGAAGGCCAACGTCTGGCATTGGTGGAAGATGAAAGTGATACTGCCGTTCATCCATGGGCTAAAAGCCCGGTTCCCACAGCTCACCAAATCAGAGGCTTGGGCCCCATAACCTTAAGTGTGGCCAATCTTCAGTACACGGACGTTGTATTGGTTGATGTGATGGGCATGAAACGCGAAACACCCTTTGGTAACACGCAGGTTTACAAAATGACAGGCCAAGGGCCTGTGGCCGAACTGCATGTGCGCGTGGAACCCAATTTGGCAGCCGCCACACATGGTGCAGGCTGCGTGCATCATGTGGCTTTCAACATTCCCTCGGGCGACTATGACGCATGGGCGCAGCACTTGGGTGAGATGCGCATTCCCAACTCTGGCAAGGTTGATCGCTTCTGGTTCAAAAGTCTTTACTTCCGCGAACCCAGTGGCATCTTGTTTGAATTGGCAACGGATGGCCCCGGATTTCAAGCAGATGAACCCATGGATAAATTGGGCGAGACACTATCGCTGCCCCCCTTCCTTGAAAGCCGTCGCGCGGTCATCGAAGCCGGATTAAAAAAACTGTGATGGCCTGCACCGCATGGTAAAATTATTCTACGCTCTGGCTGTTGTCCTCATCATCGGCGGCCTGCTTTTTCATTTCGCAGCGCTGCAAATTTTTAACTTTATTATCCCGAAGGACGCCAACACGCAGCTGCTGGCCAGCAATGTTCACTATGGAAGTGATGAGCGCCAGGTTTTGGATATCTATGCACCTGATAAGCCAGTGAGCCTTTTGCCAATTGTGGTTTTCGTTCACGGTGGTTCATGGAGCAGTGGCAGCAAGAACGGCTATGAATTTGTGGGGCGCGCCCTTGCAGCGCAAGGTTTTCTAACGCTTGTCGCAAACTATCGCCTGCATCCAGAACACCCATTCCCGGCCTTTGTTGAAGATGCGGCCCTCACCCTAGATTGGGCTACAAAACATGGCGCTGACTATGGCGGTGATGGCCACACAATTTTTGCAATGGGCCATTCAGCCGGAGCTTATAATCTGGCCCTAGCCATTTTAGACAAACACTATCTTGCCAATTTAGGCACCGATGTTTCTGCCATTAAAGGCGTTGCAACACTGGCGGGGCCTTTTGACTTTTTGCCATTGGATGGCCCGATTACGAAAGACGTTTTCGGCCAGTTGAAAAACTTGGAAGAAACCCAACCGATCAATTTTGCAAGAGGTGACGCACCGCCGTTTCTCATTTTGCACGGCAGCGCAGATACAACAGTTTATCCTAAAAATGCTTTTGCATTGCAAAAGGCGCTGTTAGAAGCCGGAGCAAAAGTAACCCTAAAAGTCTATGAAAGCATAAGCCACGTCGGCATCATGGTCAGCTTAGCAAAACCATTACGCAGAACAGCCACAACACTGACAGATGCGGTTGAGTTTTTCAAACAAAAATCACGGCCTTGATCGAGCTTTGAGATCATGTTGGATTATAGATTTTACCATCGGCCCAGACAAAATCTATATTTCGACCAGTGTAGTCACAAGATTCGCGTCTCTTACTCTGACCGCCAGCGGCACCAACACCATCGTCACCATTGGCGCAGACTCAATCCAACTTGATGGCTTGACACCAGCGCAACTCCACGCCAGCGATTTTATTTTCTATTGAGCTTAGCGTTACGGCAGATTATCGCGCATAAATATATCAATGCGGATGCGTTCCTGCGACTCAATCAGCGGCGCATTATCGGCCCTTGCCATCAAAACGCGAACTGCTGAACGCACTTCATGGCCGGGGTCTTGATTGATAATCACGTCAATCGTGCCCCTGATCAGTGCGCGGCGGGATCCGTCCGTCACTTCATGGGCAATAAATACAATATGCTTGGCGCGCCCACCCACTTCCAGCGCGGCCGTAATGCCTGCCGTGCCGCCGCCAACGTTATAGATGCCCAGCAAATCTGGATGCTCGCGCAGCAACTGCTTGGAAAGCTCTTCGCTGCGGCCCGTGTCATCACGCGATTCACGCACGGGCAAAACCATTAGATCAGGAAACTCATGGGCCATTACCTGCTCAAAACCAAACTGCCGCTCAATGTGATCGCGCAATGCCAACGACCCAGCAAACAGCCCCACTTTACCTTTGCGCCCATTGAGGAAACGGCCCATCAGCCCCGCCGCTGTGCGGCCCGCTGAAGAATTGTCGATGCCTGCATAATGTGTGCGCTTAGATCCCGGCACGTCAGACACCAAAGTTACAACCGAAACGCCTTTAGCCACCAAAGTGTTAATTGCTTCACGCACCGCAGGATGATCAAGCGCCACAACCGCCACACCGTCGATACCATCTTCTAAGCTGTCGAGAACCTTGGCGAGAAGCGGCCCGTCAAACACGTCAACGCGCTTCACCATAATGGCCACGCGCTCTCCCGCCATGCGCTTAGCGGCGGCTTCCACCTCTTCTGAGATGCGGTTCATAAATTCGCCCGCCGTGTTGGGCAGCACAAACCAGAAGCGATATTCGCGGCCGCGTGCGAGGCGTGCGGCGATGCGGTCTGGCTGATAGTTCAGCTCACGAATGGCAGATTCAACCTTTTCAACCGTCCGGGTTTTCACGCCCGGCCTGTGGTTCAACACCCGGTCTATGGTGGCTACTGAAACTCCGGCTTTTTGGGCAACGTCTTGAATGGTGATTTTTGCCATGACGGTGTTGAAGCGAATCCATCAAGACTTGTCAAACGCCAATCAATCGGTCATCAACTCATTATGGCAAAACCCCTCAAATTGGCATCTGATATTGGCGGCACTTTCACCGATATTGTGCTGGAACAGGGCAAAAAGCGATGGAGCGGCAAGGTTCTAACCACGGCTCAAGCCCCTGAGGTGGCCATGTTGGAGGGCCTGCAACAGGTGGTGGCCGATGCGGGCTTTAAGCCATCAGATGTTGAGGTGTTCATCCACGGCACCACGTTGGCCACCAATGCCTTGATTGAACGCAAGGGCGCCAAGACGGTTTTCATAACCACCGAGGGCTTCCGCGATGTGATCGAACAGGGTTATGAAAAGCGCTTTGATCACTATGACCTCATGATCGACCGCGCTATTCCATTGGTGGAGCGGCACTTGCGGTTGCCCATCCGTGAAAGGTTGGCTGTGAATGGCGAAGTGTTGATCGCGCTAGATGAAGTCGCGATTCCAGCTCTCGCTGCCACGATCACAGCTGAAGGCTGCAAGGCCGTAGCGATTGGCCTGCTTCATGCGTATGCCCACCCGAAGCATGAGCTGCGCATTGCTGAGCTGCTGAAACCGCTTCTGCCGCCGGATGTCACCATCTGCCTGTCTTCTGAAGTGGCCCCCGAAATCCGTGAATACGAACGCTTCTCAACCACAGTGGCGAATGCCTATGTGCGGCCATTGATGGCGGGATATTTGCACCGCCTGCGCGATGGCTTGGCCAAGATTGGTTTAGACGCACCACTTTATTTGATGATGTCTGGCGGCGGCTTAACCACACTGGAAACCGCTGCCCGTTTTCCCATTCGCTTGGTAGAGTCTGGCCCTGCTGGTGGTGCCATCCTTGCCAGCCGCATGGCGCAGAGTTTGAAACTGCCAGAAGTTTTGTCTTTCGACATGGGCGGCACCACAGCGAAAATTTGTTTGCTGTCTAACGCCGAGCCCGAACGCGCCCACCGTTTTGAAATTGCGCGTGCCTATAAAGATATGAAAGGCTCTGGCATTCCAGTACGCATTCCGGTGATTGAGATGGTGGAGATTGGTGCAGGCGGCGGTTCCATCGCACGTGTTGACAAGTTGAGCCGCTTAACTGTTGGCCCTGATAGTGCAGGCTCGACTCCCGGTCCAGTTTCTTATGGGCGCGGCGGAACCATGCCAACGGTTACTGATGCCAATGTCTGCCTCGGCAAAATTGATCCAGAATTTTTTGCCGGCGGCAAAGTGAAACTTCATGTTGAAGAAGCCGAAGCGGCTTTCGTTTCAACCATCGGCAGCAAGCTTGGCCTCAAAGATTTCTGGGCCGCCGCTGGTGTTGCAGAAATTGTCGAAGAGAACATGGCTAATGCCGCACGCGTTCATGCTATTGAACGCGGCAAAGATATTACACGATGTGTGATGATCGCTTTCGGTGGTGGCGCACCTTTGCACGCTTGTCGCTTGGCTGAAAAAGTTGGCATCAAAAAAATCATCGTTCCATCGGGCGCAGGCGTAGGCTCAGCGATTGGATTTTTGCAGGCTCCCGTCGCTTATGAAATCACCAAAAGTGCCGCTGTAAATCTCGATGACTTCCACGCCAACAAGGTGAATCAACTTCTTAGAGATATGGCGCAAGCTGCTGAATCTGTTGTGAAACCCGCTATGAAATCCGGCAAGCCAAAACTCACGATTAAAGCTGATTGCCGCTATGTTGGCCAAGGCCACGAAATCCAAGTTTCCATACCCGTCCGTACACTGACGAATTCGGACGGTAAGAGGTTGAAGGCCGAATTTGAGAAAGCCTATAAAGCTGTCTATGGCCTCATCATCCCAAATCAACAAGCTGAAGCCATTACATGGTCAGTCACTTCCTCTTCCCCAACGCCGAAAGTGGAGCTGGCAAAGAAGGCCGCAAAACATGCCGCGCCCAAACCCATTCGCACACGCCGCATCTTCGATGCCGCCGCCGCAAAACAAATGAACGCTTCCGTTTATTGGCGCTTCGATATGAAGCCGGGTGCCGCCATCAAAGGCCCCGCCATTATTGCAGAATATGAGACCTCAACCATTGTTGGCAGCCGCTTCAAAGCCGAGATCAACAGCCTTGGGCAGATTGTGATGGAGTTGATGAAATGAGATACGTTTTTTTATTTTTGATTCCCGCCCTCCATTATTTTAGCTCCGTCATCCCTGCGAAGGCAGGGATCCCGCTAGCCACCAGCACCGCAGCCCAAAGCTGGATTCCTGCCTTCGCAGGAATAACGGCTGTGAAGGTGGCGCTAGAAAATACGGCTATGGCGTTCGCCCTAAGCATTTCAAACATCTCGGTGCACGCATGAGCAACCACGCCCTCGAAGCCATTCGTACCCAAGTGATGTGGAACCGCCTCATCGCCGTTGTGGAAGAACAAGCGCAATCTCTGCTGCGCACCGCCTTCGGCACCATCACGCGTGAAGCAGGCGATCTCTCGGCCGGAGTATATAACACGCAGGGCCACATGATCGCACAGGCGATGACGGGAACGCCCGGCCATGTGAACACCATGGCCACTGCGGTGGGCCACTTCTTCAAACACTACCCGCAATCCACCATGAAGCCCGGCGATGTTTATGTGACCAATGACCCGTGGGAAGGCACGGGCCATCTGTTTGACTATGTGATGATGACGCCGGTGTTCATCGGTAAAAAGCTGGTGGCCTTTTTCGCCTCCACTTGCCATTTGATTGACGTGGGCGGCATCGGCTTTTCGGCCAAGGCCAACTCTTCTTATGAAGAGGGCATGTATGTGCCGCATATGATGTTGCGCAAAGCGGGCGTGTTGAATGATGACTTGCTGAAAGTCATCCTTGGCAACACCCGGGCACCCATCGAAGTGAAGGGCGATTTGCTCTCGCTCGTCTCGGCCAACGACACGGGTGCGCGCCGGCTTGTGGAAATGATGACGGAATTCAAACTCACCTCGCTCGACAAATTGGCCAAGCACATTCTCGACAAATCCGAAAAAGGTGCGCGTGATGCGATCAAAGCTTTGCCGGAAGGTGAATGGTCTTATGAACTGCCGCTAGATGGTTATGAAAAGCCCGTCACCATCAAAGCCAAGTTGAAAATCAAAAACGGCAAAGTCACGGTGGATTATCGCGGCACAACGTCTGTCTCGATCTATGGCATCAACAGCCCCCGCACTTATACCGAGGCCTATACCGTCTTCGCGCTGAAGGCGATCATCGCACCGCATGTGCCCAATAACATCGGCTCGCTCTCGTGCTTTGATATTGAGACTGATCCGCACACGGTGGTTGACCCCATCCGCCCCTCGCCCGTCACCTCGCGCCATGTCACCGGGCAGATGTTGGCCGACGCGGTGTTCGGTTGCTTGAGCCAAGCCCTGCCCGGCCAAGTGCAGGCCGAAAGCGCAGGCTCGATTTGGATGTTGATGTTCACCTCTGCCCATGGCCGCGTGGCGCAAGAGCAACTCAAAAATGCCGCCGAATATAATGTATTGGCCATTGGCCTTGGCGGCATCGGCGGCAGACCGGGCAAAGATGGCTTGGCCTGCATGGCCTTCCCTTCCGGCATCGGCGGCATTCCCATCGAGATCATCGAAGGCCAATGCCCACTATGGTTCAAAGAAAAGCAATTCCTGCCCAACAGCGGCGGCGACGGCGAATGGCGCGGCGGCCTGTCACAACGCATCGAAGTGCGCAACCGCGAAGCCACACCCTTCACCATTTCCGCCGCCACTTTTGACCGCATCAAAAATGCCGCCAAAGGCCGCGAAGGCGGCAAGCCCGGAGCATTGGGCTTGGCGAAGCTAGCCTCCGGCGCGCATCTGCCAGACAAGGGCGTTCACCTTGTGCCCACAGGAGATGCACTGATCCTGGACCTGCCCGGCGGCGGCGGCTGGGGCAAGCCCGCCAAACGCAAAGCGGAATTGCGTGCGGCGGATAAAAAGGCGGGCGTGGTGACATGAAACAAAAGGTGGGCTTGCACAATGCATCAATTCGGTGAGCTGATTTCGCGATCCATAGGGTTTGTGATGGCCCAGCTGGACAAACTACAGTCCGAAACGATCGACGAGCTTCAATCGAGCGCAGCAACGGTTCACATCAAATATCTTCAAGCAATCAATCTGCAGATGGTAATCAATGTCGTAGGAGCATTCGCAATTTTTGAAGCACATCTGCAGGACCAGTTTGAGATGAAAGATGGCAAAGAAACGCAATACGCGTTTGACGAAGCTCGAAAACGCCTAAAGGCCAAGGGACTCAATGATCTCGAAAATCGATTTGGAATTATTATCGAAGCAATTCATGTTCTTAAACACGGCAAAGGCAAAAGTTATGAAAAACTTCTGAGCCGGGGGAACTTGCCATTTCGCATCAAACAACCTGATGAGAGCTTCTTTGAGGAAGGAGATGTCTCAGAAGTCCAAACGCTGATCTATGTGGATAGGAAATTCGTTACGGACTGCTTGGAAGTCGTCGATGCCGTTTCATATGAGCTCGGAATTTTCTAGGGAAAGAAGTTGAAACTTTCGGCCGAACATATCGCTCAATATCGTGCTGATGGGGCCACCGTGGTGCGCGGTGCTTTCACGCCTGCACAAATGAAATTGCTGGAGCAAGGCATCACCCGCAACATGGCAGAGCCTTCGCCCTTAGCCATCGTTGCCAGCAAGCCGGAAGACCCTGGCTATTTCATTGAAGACTTTTGTAACTGGCAACGAATCGATGAATATCAGCGCTTCATTTTCGAAAGCCCCGCCGCCGAAATCGCTGGCCAATTGATGGGCGGAAATGAAGTGCGCCTCTATCATGATCATCTGCTGGTGAAGGAACCCAAGACCACCGCCAAAACGCCGTGGCACCAAGATCAGCCTTATTACAATATTGATGGCTTTATGAATTGCTCCATGTGGCTGCCGGTTGATCCGGTGAATGCGGGCAGCACGCTGAAATTTGTGGCGGGCTCGCATCTGGGCGGCTGGCTGATGCCGCGCACCTTCATGAACAATGAGGCCAAATGGTTTCCCGAAGGCAGCCTGAAAGAACTGCCGGATATTGATGGCAACCCCGACAAGTTTAAAATTTTGGCATGGCCGTTGGAACCCGGTGACGCCGTGTTCTTCCATATGCTCACGCTCCACGGTGCAGGCGGCGTGGCGGGTGGAAATCGCAGGCGCGTGCTTTCAGTGCGCTTCATCGGCGACGACACCGTACACGCGCCGAGAAAGTGGAGAACGTCTCCGCCGTTTCCGGGATTGGTGGAGCAGCTGGCAGCGGGGGCGAAGATCGAAGCGGAGGAGTTTCCGGTGGTTTGGAGGGCTTAACCGCTCATTAACTTAGCTTTAACCCTGCGAGTCGACATGATAGATGAGTCGGAGGGGACAATTGAAATGAACGATTTGCTGACCATCGGATATGAAGGCTCATCACTTGACGACTTCATAGAAACTTTAAAGTTTGCCAAGATTGAAGTCCTTTTAGATATTCGGGATCTGCCTCTATCGCGCAAACCGGGGTTTTCAAAGAAGGCGCTAGCCGCCGCCGTGGAAAAGGCTGGCCTCCGCTATGTTCACATGAAAGAGCTAGGCGATCCCAAACCAGGTCGAGAAGCTGCACGGCGCGGTGACATGAAGGCCTTTAAAAAAATCTTCGGTGCCCATCTCAAGCGTGAAAACTCGCAAAATGCGCTCGTTGATGCTGTAAATATTGCAAGCAATTCTAGGGCTTGTCTGTTCTGCTTTGAACGTGATCACAGTGGCTGTCACAGGACAATTGTTGCTGATGCCATGGCGGGACGAAAGCCGCTTAAGGTATCTCATCTCGGAGTTAGATCAGGTTTGGCCAAAAGCGGGGGCAAATTAAATGTCAAAGCAGGTGGGGCTTACGCGTTCGGGTAACACTGAAGCGGTTGTTATTATCAAAGCTGCGCCGCAAGTCGGCCAAAGGCACGGCGAGACGGTCTGCTGCGCTGGTATTGATCTGCACGGCAATTGGTTGCGCCTCTACCCAATTTCATTCAGGACGTTGGGAGACGGACAGCGTTTTGGCCGCTGGGATCGGATTAAATTCAATTGGCGCTTACCAAGTGATGATCAAAGACTTGAAAGTAGAAGAGTTGATCAGGACAGTCTCGAAATCATGGGGGAGCTCAAACATCGAGAACGCCAAAACTTTCTTTCCAGTACAATCGTAACCAGCCTCAACGCCGAACGTGAAAAAAACAAAAGCCTAGCGTTGTTGAAAGCAGAAATTCTAGACTTCCGATTTGAGAAAAAATCTGCAGCAGACTTGGATACTGAATTGCGAAAGTTTGAGATTCTTCGTGCGCAGCCCGATCTGTTTAATACTAAACCAATCATTCCTTACAAACCGTGCCCTTATATATTCAAGTACAAATATCAAACTGACGACGGAAAACGCGAAGGCACATGTCAAGATTGGGAAGTTGAGGCCACCTACTTCAATTGGGAAAAACTGTACGGCGAGCAAAAAACCTTGACCGAATTGCAAAAGGTATTTGGTCAAGAATACCCCAAGAAAGGCATGCTCTTGGCTATGGGTACCCACTCGCTATATCCAGACACATGGCTGATCAACGGAATCGTTAGGTTGGATGAAGTCACACAATCATCATTATTCTAATTTTCAGACACAACCCCCTCAAGTCACCGCCTTCTTCGCCAGAAACTTGCGTCGGTTCCACAGATTCTTCGCCAGCACCTCATACAGATTCTCCACAGCATCGAACACATCGGCATAGCTCACATAAAGCGGCGTGAAGCCGAAGCGCATCAGGTTGGGCGCGCGAAAATCGCCCACCACGCCGCGCGCGATTAGGGCTTGCATCACGGCGTAAGCTTGATCATGCGCAAGGCACACATGGCTGCCGCGTTGATCCCATTGGCGTGAGCCCGCAACCGTGATACCGAATTTGCCGCAACGCGCTTCTGCCAATTCCGCAAACATTTGGCATTGCTTGCGGCCCTTGGCGTAAAGCTTTTCCATGGATACACCTTTGTAAGCATCCATCGCCGCATCCAGCGCCACCATGTTCAGCATGGGCTGTGTGCCGGTTTGAAAACGTCTGATGCCGGCCGCTGGCACAAACTTTTCATCAAAAGCAAAAGGCTTGGCATGGCCCCACCAACCCACAAGTGCCGGCATCACCTCATTCTGCAAACGCGGATGCACGAAAATAAATGCTGGCGCACCCGGCCCGCCATTGAGATATTTATAAGTGCAACCAATGGCCAGATCTGCATCCACTTCCATCAAGCGCCCGGGCACGGCGCCCGCTGAATGGGCCAAATCCCAAATCACCAAACAGCCCTTCTCATGGGCGCGCGCGGTGATGGCTTTCATGTCATGGCGGCGCGCACTCCGGTAATCCACCTCCGTCACCATCACCACGCCAACCTCTTCGGTGATGGCATCAAACACTTGCTCTGGCTCCACCACTTTCAGCGTGTGACCATCATTCATAAATTGAGTGAGGCCTTGGGCCACGTAAAGATCAGACGGGAAATTTCCACTGTCTGATAAGATGATTTTGCGGCCTCGGGTTTTAGCAACCGCCGCACTCAACACCTTGAACAGATTCACCGAAATCGTGTCCGTTGCCACCACACTGCCGGGTGCAGCACCTATCACCTTGGCTATCTTGTCGCCCACCAAATGCGGCAAGTCCCACCACTTATGTTTGTTCCATGAGTTGATGAGATCGCGGCCCCATTCCACCTCCACTGCATGTTTCACGCGAGCGATGGCGGCCTTGGGCAACACACCAAGCGAATTGCCATCAAGATAGATTTTGCCTTTGGGCAGTTGGAATAGTTTGCGCTTTTTGGCGAACATGTCTTTGCGGTCAAGGGCTAAAGCGTGCTTGCGGTTCATGAGGATTCTCCTTCTGTAAATTCGCCACAAAGCAACGTATCCTGCAAGCCATGTGGCGACTTTGGATGGTGTTTATTTTTGTTCTGGCTTTTGCCCCCAAAACCATGGCCGATGGCTTGACGCCCGGCGAAGTTTATCTGCTGATCAAACATGCCAGACCAAGCGTCAAAGAACCTGACGGCTGGGCCGCAGATTTGCTGGATGTGATGCAAGCGCAAACCTTGCCCGCCACGCGCGAAAACGTCTGCGCGGCCATTGCTGTGATCGACCAAGAATCCAATTTCACCGCCAACCCCACAGTGCCCGGCCTAGGCAAGCTGGCCGAGAAAGCTTTGAGCGAAAAATTTGGCCATGTGCCCTTCCTCAGTGGCATGGTGATGGACTGGCTCGACAACCATCCCAAGGGCGAGACCAGCTATCTGCAACGCATTCGAACATCACACACGGAGCGCGATCTTGATCTGACCTACCGTGCCATGGTGAATGATCTGGGCACCGCGTCCAACATGTCTCTCATCGTGCAAAGCGGATTGATGAACCGCATGATTGAACAGCGCAACAACATTTCCACCATAGGCTCCATGCAAGTTTCCACCCGCTTCTCCTTGGATGAAGCCCGCAAGCGGCGCTATTTGCCGATGACGTTGAGCGATGACTATGCTGTGCGCGATGAACTCTACACAAGGCGCGGTGGCATCTATTATGGCGTGAAACAACTGCTGGGTTACAACAGCGGTTACAATCAGAAAATCTATCGCTTCGCTGATTTCAATGCCGGCCGTTATTCCAGCCGCAACGCGGCCTTCCAACATATCATCAGTGTGCTGACGAAAAAGAAATTGGCCCGTGATGGTGATCTATTGCTCTATGATAAAAGTGGCCAGCCGCTTTCAAGCATTAGTGGCACAGAAAAGGCACTGCGCGAACTCTCTGCTTCAGCAAGTCTAGGATTGGCTGATGCGCAAATTCGCAGCGACCTTGTGCTGGAAAAGGATGATAGATTCGCCACCAGCCAAACTTATTTAGCCATTAAAAATCTTTATTTGCGAACCACCGGCAAGCCCGCCCCCTTCGCCGAATTACCGGGCATTGATCTTTCAAGCCCTAAACTTTCACACAAAATGACAACGGCCTCATATGCGGCAAGCGTGGACAAGCGCTATAATAAATGCATTGCCGCTAAGTGAAGCCGAGCACGTTTTGAATTCCAAGAATGCTTCTTAGTCTGTCACGACCAATCCAAAACCACTTTGCCGCACGCGCCCAGCTTCATTAACGCAAAACCTTGCGCATAATCGGCGACCTTCATGCGGTGGGTGATCACCTTGCGCACATCAAGGCCAGATTGCAGCATGGCGATCATCTTATACCAAGTCTCAAACATCTCGCGGCCATAGATGCCTTTGATGGTGAGCGATTTAAAAATCACGCGGTTCCAATCCACGGGCGTGGCTTTGGCGGGAATACCCAACATGGCAATCTTGCCACCCATAATCATATGATCAACCATCTGGTCAAAGGCTTGTGGTGCGCCAGACATTTCAAGGCCAATGTCAAAGCCCTCATGCATATGCAACTTGGCCATCACGTCGCGTAAATTCTCGCGGCTAACATTCACCGTCACCGCGTCACAAACTTGATTGCAGAGTTCAAGGCGATAATCATTCACATCGGTCACAACAATATGCCTTGCACCCACATGGCGACACACGGCGGCGGCCATAATGCCGATCGGGCCAGCACCCGTGATCAGCACATCTTCGCCGATTAACTCGAATGATAGAGCCGTGTGCACGGCGTTGCCGAGCGGATCGAGAATGGCACCAATCTCATCATCGATTTCCGGCGGCAAATGAATGGCATTGAAGGCGGGAATCTTAAGATATTCCGCAAAAGCGCCGGGCACATTCACGCCTACCCCTTTGGTTTCAGGATCAAGATGAAAATGTCCGGCCCGCGCCATGCGGCTTTTCATGCCGATCAAATGGCCTTCGCCCGAAACGCGGTCGCCCACTTTCACCGTGCGCACATGGCTGCCAATATCAGCCACCACGCCCGCAAATTCATGGCCCACAACCATGGGCACGGGAATGGTTTTCTGCGCCCATTCATCCCATTTCCAAATGTGCAAATCGGTACCGCAAATGCCGGTTTTGGCAACCTTGATCAAAATATCATCAGGGCCCACCTCAGGTTTCGGTTCATCACGCAGCACAAGGCCTTCGGCGCGTTCTGCTTTCACCAAGGCTTTCATGCGATCACTCCCAATTTGTACCCCACTTTTGCAAAGGCGGCAGCGGCAGCCTCCACATCTGCACGTGAATGCGCTGCCGACATTTGAGTGCGAATGCGGGCTTTGCCTTGTGGCACCACGGGGAAAAAGAAACCCGTTACATAGATACCTTCATCATAGAGCGCCTTGGCCATATCCTGCGCCAGTTTAGCCTCACCCAACATAACGGGTATGATTGGATGCTCCCCAGCCAGAAGATTGAAGCCAGTCGCACTCATCAGTGTACGGAACAAACTTGCATTTTTAAATAATCGCACGCGCAAGTCATCGCCTGCTTCAGCTAATTCGATTGCTTTGAGACTCGCGGCCACAATGGCCGGTGGCAAGGAATTTGAAAACAAATAAGGTCTTGCACGTTGCCGCATCAAATCAACCACAGGCTTTGACGCCGCGATATAGCCACCTGCCGACCCGCCTAACGCTTTGCCAAGCGTGCTGGTAAGAATGTCGACCTGTACGCCCGCGCGCTGCGGTGTGCCAGCACCCTTAGGGCCGATAAAGCCCGTGGCGTGGCAATCATCCACCATCACCAATGCATCATATTTGTCTGCCAATGCCCGAATGGATTTGAGATCGGCGAAAGTGCCATCCATGGAAAACACGCCGTCAGTGGCAATCACCACGCGCCTTGCTTTTGCTGCTCGCGCTTCCTGCAATCGGGCTTCCAATTCATTCATGTCATTATGGGCATAGCGAAAGCGCTTGGCTTTAGAGAGGCGAATGCCATCGATAATAGAAGCGTGGTTGAGGGCATCGGAAATAATCGCATCTTGATCACCGAACAACGGCTCAAACACCGCGCCATTGGCATCAAAGCAAGCGGCAAAGAGAATGCTGTCTTCCATACCTAAATAGCTGGCGAGGCGAGCTTCCAACTGGCGGTGCAAATCCGTCGTGCCGCAAATGAAACGCACCGAGGCCATGCCAAAGCCATGGCTATCCAGTGCTTCTTTGGCAGCAGCGATAAGTGCCGGATGATTAGCCAAACCTAAATAATTATTGGCGCAGAAATTCAAAACCTCTCGCCCACCCGCCACGGCAATATGTGCCGATTGAGACGACAAAATTTCACGTTCAACCTTCCACAAAGATTGATCGCGGATGGATTGTAGCTCCTGCTCAACTGATTGCAAAAAATCTGCCATGGTTCTTCCCTCGCAATAACTTTAGCGCATCGCAAAGTTTCGTCGCGTGAAAACTTCTAAAGCCTAGCCCCCGGGCACGCGCGGCATCAGATAGATTTCAGCATCTTTTTGCAACGGCGTATCCCACTGGTCGCGGTAAATCTTGCCGTCAATTGAAACAGCCACACCGCGTTTGATGTGCGCCTCCATGCCCGGATGCAAATCCACCAGCTTGCGGAACAATTCGCGGATTGTGGAGGCTTCCATCGAAATGGAAAGGGCACCGCCGACCATTGGCCGCAGCGCCCCCCAAAGATGGATAATGTGCGTGTCGCTCACTTCATTTTAGATTTAAGTGACTTCAACACGCGTGGTGGAGACATGGGAATGTGCGTCTGCCGAACGCCTGTGGCATTGGTCACTGCAATCGAAACTGCGGCCAATGGCGGAACAATCGGTGTTTCACCAACACCGCGCACACCGTAAGGGTGGTTAGGATTGGGGATTTCCAAAATCATTGTGTCAATAAACGGCAAGTCAGAGCAAACTGGAATACGGTAATCAAGGAAGCCTGCATTCTGCAGACGGCCATCCTTGCCGTAAACATATTCCTCGTTCAACGCCCAGCCAATGCCTTGCGCCGCACCGCCCTGATACTGGCCCTCAACGTAAGACGGATGCATGGCTTTGCCCGCATCTTGAATCACGGTGTAACGCTTAATGATTGAGCGACCGGTTTCAGGATCGGTTTCCACATCGGCAATATGCGTGCCGAAAGATACGCCTGCGTTGTCGGCCACCATTTCAGAATGGCCAGCAATGGGCCCGCCTGTGTTGCCTGCGCCCTTGGCTAATTCCTTCAAGCTGAGCGGTGTGCGGTTGCCATGGCCAGCGCCCTTGGCGTGGGCGTGTCCATCTTTCCATTCAACATCATCAACAGGAATTTCCCATGTCTTGGCGGCACGTTCACGCAAAACGCGCACTGCACCACGCGCTGCAAAGATTGCCGCCATCGACGTTGAGAAAGTGCCACGGCTGCCGTCAGTCATATCATTGTGGCCGAGCGAGGACGTATCAGCGATCGTGCTGCGCACTTGCTCATAAGTAATGCCTAACTCTTCTGCCACGGCCATAGCGATGGAGGCACGTGAACCGCCCACATCAATGGTGCCTTGCGCGATGGTCACATTGCCATCGGGCGTTACATTCACATCAACACAAGTTTGGCCACCGAAATTGAACCAGAACCCGCAAGCCATTCCGCGGCCTTGGTTTTTGCCCAAAGGTGCTTTCATATGCGGATGGTTTTTCGCAGCTTCCAAAGTTGGGCCAATGCCAATGGGGCCATAGATTGGGCCGTAAGATGATTTGGTGCCCTGCTTGGCAGCGTTCTTGATGCGGAAATCAACCGGATCCATGCCAATGGCTTTTGCTGTTTCATCAATCGCATTTTCAACTGCAAAGGCCGCCATGGGGGCTGAAGGTGCACGGTAGGCTGATGTCTTTGGGCGGTTGACCACCACTTCTTTTGAAACGGTTTTGACATTCTTCAAATCATAACAGGCAAAAGCAGTCATCGCACCTAATTCGGCCCAATTGCCGGGGAAGCAACCGCCGTGATAGCGCAGCTCGGCCCAGGCGGCGGTGATTGTGCCGTCTTTCTTGGCACCTATTTTGACATCAATGGACGTGGAAGACGTTGGGCCCGTGCAGCGGAATACTTCTTCACGCGTCATCGTCAATTTTACGGGGCGGTTGGCTTTGCGCGAAAGCGCCAGCGCCAAAGGCTCGGCCCAAATATGCGTTTTGCCGCCGAAGCCGCCACCAATTTCAGATGCCGTGACACGCAACTTATTGGCATCCATGCCCAACAAAATTGCGCAATGATTGCGGTAAACAAAGTGCCCTTGTGTGCAAACCCACATTTCAGCGTGACCATCAGGGGACACCGAAGCCAAAGTGGAATGAGGCTCAATATAACCTTGATGGGTCTGCTCGGTTTTGAAAGTCCGGCTGATCACCACATCGGCATCTTTGAAACCTGCATCTACATCACCATGACCAAATTCGCCATGTTTATTCCAATTGGATGCGGTTGTTGGCTTTTCCGAAAGGCCTTCGGTGTATACATGCGCATGCAAAATCGGCGCGCTGTGCTTTAATGCTTCATCCACATCAGTCACATGCGGCAAAACTTTATAGGTGACGTTAATCAACTTCAAAGCTTGGCGCGCTGTTGTGGCGTCAATCGCAGCAACCGCAGCCACCGCGTGGCCATCATAGAGCGCCTTACCGCGTGCCATGCAATTTTCAAGAATGTCCAACAAGCCTCGATCACCATCTGTGTAATCTGGCAAGTCCGCCGAGGTGATGACGGCCTTCACGCCGGGCAACTTTTCGGCCTTGGACGTGTCGATCTTCACAATCTGCGCATGGGCATGGGGCGAACGCAACACCAGGCCAACCAGTTGCCCGGGTGCAGTTGCGTCTGCGCCGTAACGGGCACGACCTGTAACTTTGTCTACACCATCGGGGCGCGGCACGCGTGTGCCGATAACCTTGAACTTCTTTTCCACTAACGCTGGATTTTTTTCATCGAGTGACATGTTCAGCCTCTCATCTCTTTTGCGGCGGCTTGAACGGCACGCACAATTTTATCATAACCCGTGCAGCGGCAAAGATTGCCGGCAAGGCCAAAGCGAATTTCTTCTTCCGTGGGATCAGGATTTTTGCGCAACAACGCATCAGCGGCCATCAAGAAACCCGGTGTGCACACGCCGCATTGCAGCGCTGCACCATCAATGAAATGCTGTTGCAGTGGATGCAGCTTGGCACCATCAGCCATGCCTTCAATCGTTTCAACAACTTTTCCTTCCATCTCAGCGCCCAGCACAAGGCAAGAGCAAACCACACGTCCATCAAGGATGACCGAGCAAGCCCCGCAATCCCCCGTGCCGCAACCTTCTTTGGCACCCGTTAGGCCCAAGCGGTTACGCAGCACGTCCAGCAGAACTTCATCTTCCGGGCAGCTAAATTCCACCACATCGCCGTTGACTGTGGTTTTTACAAGAACTCCCATTATTTTCCTCCAGCGCGGGCGTAAGCGGTTTCAGCAGCACGGCGCGCAAGCACGCCAGCCACCTCAGTGCGGAACTCCACAGTGCCGCGTTTATCGTCAATGGGTTTGCAGGCCGCAGAGCAAGCCGCTGCCAGTTTGGCTTTGGTCGTATCATCAAGCTTTGTGCCGATGATCGCCGCGGCAGCGTCTTTCACCAATACAGCCGTGATGGCCACAGCGCCCAAAACCACACGAGCTTTGGTGATCACACCTTTGCCGTCAATGGAAAGGTTCACGGCGCAAGATACAACTGCAATGTCCATCTCGGTGCGCGGGATGAAGCGCAAGTAAGCATCGCCCGATTTCGGCTTCTTGGCGGGCAACTCAATCGCAGTGATGAACTCACCTTTCTTAAGTGATGTACGGCCAACACCTATGGTCACATCTTCCACCGCCACTCTTCGGATTTTCTTAGCGCTAGTGATCAAAACTTTTGCGCCAGCTGCGATGAGTGCCGGAACACTGTCGGCAGCAGGTGAGGCATTGCAGAGATTGCCAGACATGGTGCAGCGGCCTTGCACCTGCTTTGAACCGATCAGATTTGCGGCCTCCACAACACCCGGCCAAGCTTTCACCAAGGCCAAATTTTCAGATAGCGCAGCACAAGGCACAGCTGCGCCAATGACAAAACCAGTAGCAGACTTCTTGATGTCTTTCATGCCTTTGATGGATTTGATATCCACGATGAGATCAGGCTCAATCACCCCCGATTTCATTTTTACCAAAAGGTCCGTGCCACCCGCCAAAACAAAGGCTTTGCCTTTTTCCCTGGCGAGCAGTGAAGCCGCCTCTTTCGCCGTTGTCGGCTGCAAATATCGCATCTATTTTCACCCTATCTGAAACGATTCAAGATTAGGCCATAGCACGGCTACAGGTCAATCCAATGCCATAAAAAGACACTGCATAAGGCCATGCGCAACCCGCGTTGACATAAAGCTGAGAACTGGCAAACCATTCGCCCATGGCAAACCCAAATCTTCCTGCACGTGCGCAAGTAATCGTTATCGGAGGCGGCATTGTTGGCTGCTCCACGGCCTATCATTTGGCAAGAGACCATAAAGCCGATGTGATTTTGTTGGAACAGAACAAACTCACCTCCGGCAGCACATGGCACGCGGCGGGGCTGGTGGGGCAACTGCGCTCATCAGCTTCCATCACTCAGGTGCTGAAATACTCGGTTGATCTCTACAAAAGCTTGGAAGCTGAAACCGGCCTGCAAACCGGCTGGAAAATGACGGGTTGCCTGCGCCTTGCCACCAATGAAGATCGCTGGACGGAATTTAAACGCTTGGCCACCACGGCGCAAAGTTTCGGCATGGAGATGCACCTGCTGTCGCCCACCGAAACCAAAAAACTCTGGCCCTTGCTGGATGTTTCGGATCTTGTCGGTTCCACATTTTTGCCAACTGACGGCCAAGCTTCACCATCAGATATTACGCAAGCTTTGGCCAAGGGTGCGCGAATGCATGGCGCTAAATTATTTGAGGGCGTTGGCGTTACAGGTTTTGAAATCACTGAAGGCCGCGTCACGGCGGTGCGCACCAACCACGGCGTGGTGAAATGTGAGCGTGTGGTGCTCTGCGCTGGCCAATGGTCACGCCAGATTGGGGCCATGGCTGGCGTTTCAGTTCCACTGCAACCTGTGAAGCACCAATATGTCATCACTGAAAAAATCGATGGTTTAGCCAAAGACGCGCCAACCATCCGTGATCCAGATCGTCGCACTTATTTCAAAGAGGAAGTGGGCGGATTGGTGTTTGGCGGCTATGAGCCTAACCCCATATCGTGGGATGTGAGCGAAGTTCCCAACACTTTTGAATTTCAACTTTTCGATGATGACTTTGATCATTTTGAACAGCACATGGGCGAAGCTTTGGGCCGCGTGCCCGCCCTTGCCAACACCGGCATCAAACAAATGATCAACGGGCCCGAAAGTTTCACACCTGATGGCAATTTCATTTTGGGCCGCGCCCCCGAATTGAAGAATTTTTACATGGGCTGCGGCTTCAATGCTTTCGGCATCGCCTCAGGCGGTGGTGCGGGCTGGGTGTTAGCCGATTGGGTGATGAAGGGCGAAGCGCCCACCGATTTGTGGAGTGTCGATATTCGCCGCTTTGCCAATCTGCACCGCGACAAGAGCTTTGTGCGTGACCGTACGTTGGAAGCCTATGGCAAACACTACACTGTGGGCTTCCCGCATGAAGAATATCAATCCGCCCGCCCCATTTTGAAATCACCGCTTTACGACCGCCTGAAATCAGTAGGCGCAGTCTTCGGTTCTAAACTCGGCTGGGAGCGCCCTAACTGGTTTGCACCCAACGGCACCGAGCCAGTTGATGTCTATTCGATGGGTCGCCAAAATTGGTTTGATGCGGTTGGCTTGGAACACAAAGCCACGCGTGAGAGGGCAGGCCTATTCGATCAATCTTCCTTCGCCAAATTTGAATTACGCGGGCCTGATGCTTTTGCGGCGCTTCAATTTATCTGCGCCAACCAAATCCCCACGCGCGATAATCGTTTAGTCTATACGCAACTCCTCAACACGCGCGGCGGCATTGAGTGTGATCTTACAGTTGCGCGTTTAGCGGAGGATCATTTCTACATCGTCACCGGCACGGGCTTTCGCACCCATGATTTCCATTGGATTGCCGACCATATTCCAGCAGGCAGTAACGCCAAGTTGAGCGACATCACCGAACATTGGGGCACGCTGTCGCTGATGGGCCCGCAATCCCGAAATATGTTGGGTGCGATTTGCAAAGACGATCTCGCCACAATGAAATTCGGTGATGCAAACTTTATCGACATTGCTGGCCATAAAGTTCTGGCGTTGCGCGTCACCTATGTGGGTGAATTGGGCTTCGAACTGCACGCCCCCATCGCCACCCTGCCCGCCATTTATGATTCACTCATTGCGCAGGGTGCCGTGAACTGCGGTTACCGCGCCATTGAGTCTTTGCGATTGGAAAAAGGTTACCGCGCTTGGGGCGCAGATATCACACCGAATGACACGCCACTGGAAGCCGGACTTAGCTGGGCTGTGAAATTCAAAAGCAATGAAGATTTTATCGGTCGCAAGGCGCTTGAAACAAAACGCACAGAGCCGCTGAAAAAAATGATGGTCGGTTTCACGACGGAACGCGAAGGTATCGTCCTCGTTGGCCGCGAAACCATTTTGCGCAACGGAAAATTCGCAGGCTATCTCACCAGCGGCGGCTATGGCTACACCATCGCAAAACCGATTGGTTACGGCTATCTGCGCAGCGCCGATGGCGTAACAGAAGACTGGGCGCGTGCGGGCTCCTACGAACTCGTCGTTGCGCAAGAGCATGTGAAGGCCTTGCTCCATTTGGAAGCGATGGTTGATCCGTTGAATGTGAATGTGAAGGCCTAGCGCCTATAATTATTTTCCTATAATAGTAAAATAATGCTTGACAGCGTCCGCCCCCTAGCCTATTTCTCGTCATACTCCACCATTGGGTCGTTACTCAGCCGCTTCACCAACAACAGTCTTGATCCCATCAGGAAGACGACGTTGGCGGAGTGAACTAAGGAATCCCCGGTATTATGGCGCAAACGCCACAAGCGATTTGCCAACTCACAACAAAAATTACTGGAGAGCACCGTAAGTTGGGAGCAGCGCAAGGTAGCGTGTGACGCACTCAAATTGATTACAGTTGCTCTAGTCGGGAGGCATGCCGAAGCGAGTATGACTTAACTTCAGAAGACTAGCTGGGATAGGGCCGTCCTTGGTATCAATCATCAGATTTATATTGGGGTTTTGTGGGTCACGTTTATCCAAATCAAAAATGAACCCAGTTTGATGAACACCGTCCTCAAACGTAAATCCATAAATGACGCATCCTATTAGAGATATCGAAAAAGCTGTTCTTTCCTCTTTCGTTTTGGTCATTTCTGCCCAGTTTCGACTGAAATCCGTCATATCATTTTTTGTAATATGGAGTTTATATGTGTAAACCAATGGTTCACTAGGAAACAAAGTAAAGCCAAATTCCTTTATCCTTTGCGGAAAGAGCTTCATCTGTTCAATGAACTGCCTCTGCAACGATTGTTCATTGCCAGAGACTATATGAAGATTAGCTTCGACCATTACGCCTATTGCCGGTCCTTTCCCAACGTTTGTCGCAACGAATTGAATTGCTATCCATGCGTTCCCTTCTTCGTCATAAGTCAAATCGCTCGCGATGCTCGGCTTGACAGCAATCCATGGCCTATGTTCAGCCAAAAACATCTGGCGAGTAATTTTCGATTGCTTCTTTCCGCTTTTCCTAGCGTCTTTGCCGAGATTAACGGTGGCCATGTAGAGGCTAGCGGTAAACGCAGCCAAAATGCCAGTGACGAGAACAAGAACGCCCGTGACATACGCAAGCCCCTTCGTGAAATAAGCAGTCGGATCACAGAGGAGCCTTTCGGCGAAGGGCCTGCGTTCACACTGTCCGTTAGTTTCTTGCAAGGCGATTTGACCAGCCTCGTTATTTGGTTCGGCCTTTACAAACTCATTCGTTAACTGGAGGTTTTGGGGAGAAAAAAACGTCGCCTGAATAGAACCTCCAAGAGCAAAAGCAGTAAGAGCGACTAGAAATACGATTGGGTAGAAGAACCGTCCCATAAACCTTCCCCAGCTTCTAAATATCCTCCAACCATATGCCTTGAACCTTTAGGGCCACAAGGGCCACCAAGAAGAATGTAGCAGAGAAACTCGCACAGCTCTGCGTTATGGCGCAAACGCCACAAGAAATTAATCTTCTTAGAGACGCGTCTCACTCATCAATCTTCTTGCCAATAATTGCCAATGCTTGTTCATAAACACTGGCGGCATTCCACTCTTGGATGGCAGCGAAGTTTGCCTCACCCGGTTGATAACCAGACCCGCGCCGCCAGCCGTGGCCTTTTAGGAAGTTTGCGGTTGAGGCCAGTGCATTTTCTTTCACTGACAGTGAACCACCCACACCGTAAGCGAAAATGTTTTTGGGCATGAATTGAGTTTGCCCCACTTCGCCGTGCATAGCACCGATGGAATTTGCCGACAGCACACCTTTGTCGACCAACTTCAATGCGGCAATCGCCTGCTCAGTGAAATAATCATGGCGGCGGCAATCATAGGCCAGCGAAGCCACGGCTGAGATGGTGTTTTGGTTTCCCGTCACCGCGCCAAAGCCGGTCTCCATGCCCCAGATCGCAATGATCGGGCCAGGTGGCACCCCAAAACGCTGTTCAATGGAAGCGAACAGCCCTGCATTCTGTGCTTTCAATGCGCGGCCACGCGAAACAATGGCCGATGCGCCACGCAAACTCATGAAGGCTCCAAGGCCAAGATGAAAACTCTTCTGGTGGCGATCAGCATAAATGGTCTTGGTGGCGTAATGCGTAGATGCAAGCGCTGCAAGGCCGCGTGGGCCAATGCCTGCTGCCTTGGCTTCCGGCGCAAAAGCTGATTTCCAAGCTTCAAACCCACTGCCATCACTGCCGCACTTGGCAGCTTGCGCCTGCGCCGCCCCCAAAATCAAAACCCCCGCCACGATCATTGCCTTGAACAGCCGCATTTTCTCTCTCCGCCGTGAAATTCCACTTCAACGATAACTGCACGTGTTCGCCAATTCCGTCAACGCTGGCGGAATTTTCAAGGGCTTGCCAATTCGTTCTATTTTGGCTATCAATCGTTCTGTAAAAAGAACGAGGCTTTTATGTCTATGAATTCACACGGTTTGTTTGCCGAACGCGTGACTGATGTTCAGCACTATACGGATCGATTGTTCCGTTTCCGCATTACGAGGCCGCAATCTATGCGCTTTCGTTCCGGCGAATTTGTTATGCTGGGCTTGCCCGCCGAGGGAAAGCCCTTGCTGCGCGCTTATTCCATTGCCAGCCCAAGCTGGGACGAAAGCCTTGAGTTTTTCTCAATCAAAGTGCCCGGCGGCCCGCTGACGGAAAAACTGCAAAACATAAAGCCCGGCGATGAAATTCTGCTGCGGCCCAAAACCACTGGCACGCTGGTGCATGATGCCCTGACACCGGGCAAGCGCCTGTTCATGATTTCGACGGGCACTGGCGTTGCACCCTTCATCTCCATCATGCGCGACCCCGAAACTTACGATAAGTTTGAGCAACTGATCCTGACCCAGACCTGTCGCACGGTGGATGAGTTACAATATGGTTTTGACAGCGTGAAAGCCACGAAAGAAGATCCGCTGGTTGGCGAGTTTGCCCAAAGCCGCCTGCTGCATTTTACTTCCACCACGCGTGAAGCTGGGGCCAATCAGGGCCGCATCACCAAATTAGTCAACGATCGGACTTTTTTTAAAGCGTTGGATTTAGAATTTTTTGACCCTGAACACGATCGCATTATGCTGTGTGGTTCGGTGGCCATGATCAAAGATGTCAAAGATTTGATCGTCCCACTGGGTTTCAAAGAAGGCTCCAACCACGAACCTGGCAGCTTTGTGGTGGAACGTGCTTTTGTGGGCTGATTCATCGAGGCCATAACACTGTCACAATTCTGGCTGGAATTTGCCTTATTGGTAAGCGGGGAGTGCATCAATGAAGCGCAATTCATTTAACGAAGCAATCAACATTCTGCGAGAAGCCGGCTTGGGTCTTGTTTCGGTGCGCATGTCAAAGATCGCGTTTCATCTTGATTTTGTGGCCTACCCGCCAGTGATAGTCATCTGCCTTTACATGGCGCAGAGAAAAGTCAGCATAGCGGCTATTGTGCTTCTATTTATTTTTGGATTGGTGATTTGGAGTTTGGCGGAATATCTTCTGCACCGTTTCGTGCTTCACGGTTGGCCTTTTTTTGCCAAATACCATCAAGCCCATCATGATGACCCAAGCGCCTTGATCGCTTCACCCACGCTCTTTTCGTTAGGCGTATTTGCTAGTATTGCTTTGTTACCCGCAACTTTGCTTCTGGGCCTTTGGCCAGCCTTGCCGTGCTTTGCAGGTTTTTTAGTGGGCTATATCGCCTTTGCAGCGGTTCACGAAATTGTTCATCATTCGCAAAGCCAAAACGCAGTTGTGCGTCACTTCAAGCTGTTCCACGCGCGCCATCATCATGCCACACAAGCCCGCAATTTTGGCGTGCTCACCAGCTTTTGGGACAGGGTGTTCGGCACATATCAAATGCCGCGGCGAAGCGGGCTTAAGGATTTGCGCCCTGCCCGTTAGCAAACCACTTGGTATAAAGTGCGTCATAGGTGCCGTTTTCACGCAGCTTAAGCAAAGCTTCATTCACCGGCTTGCGCAACGCCGAACCTTGCGGGAAGAGAATGCCGTAATTTTCTTTTTTTAGCAGCCCGTTTAATAAACGCACTTTACCTTGACCTTTGTTGGCTGCGTAATACATCAGAACCGGTGCATCAAAAATCACCGCATCAACTTGTTTGCTATCAAGCGCTGCCAAAGCATCATCAATCTTATCAAAACCCACAACAACGGTACGAATAGTCCTACTAAAGGCTTCCGCCGTGCTGCCAATCGTCGTTCCCACTTTGCGGTTGGCCAAATCTTCAAGACCGTTAATATCGCTCTTCAACTGTTGTACAGTGAGTGACGTGGTGATGGTGGCTGTGAAATAACTGGTGAAAAATAAACTGCCGAGGACAAGGAACGTTGCGAGCACGCGGCCCAAGCCCGAATACAACGGATCAGGTTGCTGCCCCGCCGCAGCACCTGTAGCCCAATACATGGCATGAAAAATTCCAGGAAAATACGATGACGGAAACAAATGATTCTTTCCATTGCGCTCTGCGAACCAGCCAATGTGTGCAGGAATAAGAATGAGGGCCGCCAGCACACCTAAAACGAACAGTGTGCTATTGCTTGTCAGCAGGGGCCAAAATTGCTGAAAGAATGAGGGCGCATTGCTTTGATCATTGCGCGTAAGAATTTGCAAACCGGATTCAAACATCGGCTGTGAAAAGTCAAAATTCTGTTCGCGCTCTGCTGTGATAGAGATGGCCGCAATGGCAGCGTCTCCCTCGTTATCTACCATGCCAGCCAAAATTTCTTTGATATTTTGCTTTTCCACAAAATGAAATGGCTTATCCAGTTGTTTGGCAATTGCCGCCCAAAGTTCAACCGAAAAGCCCTTAAAGATGTCACCATCTTTAGTGACGAAAGGCGGAATCTGTCGCGTGATTATACGAAGTTCGCCATTGGAAGTGGTTGCATCAGTGCCGTTGGTTTGTACAAAAACGCCGTCTACCAAGGTTAACAACATCAAAGCGGCGCCCAGTATTCTGGCGCCGAACATCGTTTTTCTCATCGCCGTCCCCCACCTTACCAACCGCTTTTGTATAGCTGGCAAACAAATGTCTATCTATTGAATTATCTCTACAGCAACCCGCGCCCGGCAAGATTTCGCATTAAATCGGCAATGCCAAATTGCCAAGGCTCTGCATCCGCACAATGAACCACCCGGTTGCGCAAAGTTCCCAGCAGTGGCGTTGTGATCTCCACCACATCGCCCACATGATGGGTGAAGCCTTTGCCTTTTTCGCCACCATCTTTGCCCACCCTGTCAGCCACCGGTGCGAACATCGTGCCAAGATAAACCACCAGCCCATCAGGATAGTAATGATTGGCGTTAATCGCGTGGGCCACAATTTCCGACGGGTCGCGCGCGATCATGGCCATATTGGAATGGCCCTGCGTCACAAACCCGTCCAGCCCGGTGACCTTCATCGTCAATTCAGCATGGCGTACATCATCAAGGCTGAAGCCCGCATCGAAAAATCTGATGAAGGGGCCAAGCGAGGCAGAGGCATTGTTGTCTTTCGCCTTGCCTAACAACAAAGCCGAGCGACCTTCAAAATCTCGCAAGTTCACATCATTACCAAGTGTTGCCCCCACAATAGTGCCCGTGGATGATACAACCATCACAATCTCCGGCTCAGGATTGTTCCAGATGGATTTCGGGTGAATGCCCACATCCATATTGTGACCAACCGAAGCCAGCACCGGCGCTTTGGTAAAAATTTCTGCGTCCGGCCCAATACCCACTTCGAGATATTGGCTCCATGCGCCCGCTTTCACCAGCGCAGCTTTTAACTCCATGGCAGCGGGTGAGCCAGGCTTGATGGCCTGCAAATCACCGCCCACTAGCTCATTGATCTTCACGCGCACGGTGGCAGCGGCCGCTGCATCACCACGCGCCTTTTCCTCAATCACCCGCTCAATCATAGACACTGGGAAAGTGACGCCTGCAGCTTTTACCGCCTGCAAATCGATCGGCGAGAGTGCATGTGGCTTTGCAGTGTTGCGTTTATCTGGCGCGGCATTGGCGAGAGCATCAGCCAGTTTACCAATCTGTTTGCCCGCAGCCGCAGCCAGCGCCTGTGCAGGATTTTTCATTTCACACAGATCTCGCATGGTGGGGAAAATAGCGGTAATGTCGATCAGCACATCGCCGTCAACGCGCACCACGGCAGGGCCTACATCAGGCAGCCATACGCGTCCGGCCAATGAGGAATTGTGGGGAATAGAATGTGTCATACCCAAAGCTTCACTCATTCCCTGACTCAGCGCAAGTTAGGAAGGATTTTCTCTTTGGGTGAACGGCGCGGAATGTAATTGTCATAGGTGATTTACAACTAAAACGACTAAATTTCCTATACTGCAATCTTTCATACAGATAAAATAGTGCTGAAGGGATGCGAATCATGTATTATCTCCGACTTGGTCTTGAGAAGCGCTATCTGGTTTTCAGTGCCGCAATCGTCATCGCAGTCTTATGCGCGGTTATCAGCTTCATCAATCTCATGCATCCACTTTGGGCAGCACCTTATGAGTTTGTTGGCCTCATCGCAACGGCTCTGGCCTTGCTGGGATTGCATGACATCACGCAAACCCGCCACGCCATTTTGCGCAATTATCCACTCATCGGCCACTTGCGCTTCATTCTTGAACAGATCAGGCCTGAGTTGCGGCAGTATTTTTTTGAAGCCGATACCGATGGGCGTCCTTTCCCGCGTGAACGCCGTGCTATTGTTTATCAACGCGCTAAAAACCAGCTCGATAAGCGCCCTTTCGGCACACACAACGATGTTTATTCCGCCGGCGCAGAATGGATGCTGCATTCGATTATGCCAACAGCTGTGGCCCATGAACCTTTTCGCTTAACAATCGGTGGCCCTGCTTGCACGCAGCCTTACAATGCCTCAATCTTCAATATCTCGGCCATGAGTTATGGCGCACTTTCGGCCAATGCCATCCGCGCACTGAACAAAGGCGCCAAGACGGGCAACTTCGCGCATGACACGGGTGAAGGTTCCGTCAGCCCCTATCACCGAGAGGCAGGTGGCGACCTGATCTGGGAAATTGGATCGGGTTATTTTGGCTGCCGCAATTTGGACGGAACTTTCTCACCAGAGAATTTCGCCAAGACAGCGGCTGAGCCGCAAATTAAAATGATTGAGATCAAGCTCAGCCAAGGGGCCAAGCCCGGCCACGGTGGGGTTCTGCCGGGCCCAAAGGTAACAGCCGAAATTGCTGCTATCCGTGGCGTGAAACAGGGCGAAGATTGCATCTCGCCCGCCAGCCACAGCGCTTTTTCCACACCCACGGGCCTCATCGCATTTGTTGCCCAGCTGCGCAAACTTTCGAACGGCAAGCCGGTGGGCTTCAAACTCTGCATCGGCCACCGCACTGAATTCTTCGCCATTGTGAAGGCGATGCTGGATATGGGCGTAACACCAGACTTCATTGTGGTGGACGGCAAAGAGGGCGGCACGGGTGCGGCCCCTGCGGAATTCATCGACAATCTGGGCATGCCGATGCGTGATGGACTTGCCTTTGTGCATATGGCCTTGCTGGGTGTAGGACTTCGTGACCAGATCAAGCTGGGCTGCGCTGGCAAAATTATCACTGGCTTTGATATGGCCCGTGCCTTTGCTCTCGGTGCAGACTGGTGCAACGCGGCGCGTGGCTTCATGTTCGCCGTAGGTTGTATTCAAGCGCAAAGCTGCCACACCGGCCACTGCCCCACGGGCGTTGCAACCCAAGACCCACTACGCCAACGTGCCATTGTGGTGGGCGACAAAGCCACGCGTGTGGCCAATTTCCAACGTGAAACAGTAAAGTCTTTAGCCGAGCTTTTGGCTGCTGCTGGTTTGAAGTCGCCAAAAGATTTAAAACCGCATCACATCTTACGCCGTGGCGGGGCTGGCAAGGTGATGTCTCTGGCCAATCAATTTATCAGCGTGCATGACGGTGATTTGCTGAAGGGCAAAGTGCCCGACGCTTGGCGCCGCTCTTGGGAGACGGCCCGCGCCGAAGGATTCTGAAGCTTGACGCGTGGGCGAAGTTGGACAATCCTAGATCATGAGGGGGCATATCAGGAGTCTCGCTATGGCCAGAAATGCCACGCCGTTTGTTGCCCTCTGCCTCATTTCTCTGTTGCACTTCGCCACGCCAGCGCTTGCTGATGTAACACCCCCTGTGCCCATGCCCGATGATGCGGCAGAGGTGGCCTATGATGGCGACGCAGGCACTCTAGCATTTTCCAGCGCCAAGCCGGTGAAGGAACTTGCCGCGTTTTATCGTGCTCTGGCCAAAAAAAATGGGTGGAAGGAAATTCCCTCTGTCATTAATAAAGACATTATGTCGGTTCTCACTTTTGTGGCGGGCGATAATGATGTGGGCTTCACCATCATGGCGCTGGGCGAAAAGACGCAAGTCGAAGCCCAAGGCACGGCTTTGGAATCCAAAGGCGGCGCTGGTGAAACGCCCAAGGTCGTTGACGCACAAGCCGCACCCGTAGCTGCTCCTGCTGATACTCCGCCTTTGGTGGCCACAGACAATCACGGCCTGCCCATGCCCGATGGCATGAGCAGCAATTTCAACCAATACAACGATAACATAAAACTCAGTTTTATCGCGCCCAACTCTGTGGCGGACATCGTGGCTTTCTACCGCACGGAATTGGCAAAGAAAGGCTGGAAGGAAACCGCCGCCAAGGTGAGTGACAACGAAGCGGCACTTTCCTTCATCGCACCTAATGGCCCCGCCAGATTGACGGTGAAACGCAATGGCGAAGACTCAGAGGCGGAGCTTGGCGTGGGACCAGATGCCGGAAAAGCTGAGGGCGCCGCGGCTTCAACAGCCCTTGTCGCCATTGAGAAAAACGGCCTGCCAATTGCTGATGGCATGGGCAACAACGGTTCCACCGCCACGCAGTTTTCGAAGGCCGTAAATTTTTCCGCACCCAATAGTGTGGCTGACATTGTGGCCTTTTATCGCACTGAATTGATCAAAAAGGGCTGGAAAGAAGACACCGCTAAGGTGAGTGATGCTGAGGCTGAGCTTTCCTTCACCGCCCCCGAAGGCCCAGCCAAGTTAACAGTAAAACGCAACGGCGACATGTCTGATGCTGAACTCACACTGACTGAAAAATCAAAAGCCGCAGCTTCGCCTTTGGCCCCCAAGCCCGGCATGGTGAAACTGGTCTTCGCCAATATGAGCGACAAGGCGGCCGATGTTTCGATTGCTGGCAAGCATGTAAAACTTGCGGCACGACAAGGTGGCGCAGCGCCAGATGGACCTACCATAGAAGTGAAGCCTGGGGATTTCACAGCCCAAGTCAAAGGCTTCAAACCCGAAGCCTTCACCGCTCGGCCAGATGAAATCTGGATGGTGGGCGTGGGGCCAGGCGGGTTGATGGCGATTAAACAGTAACGGTCATTCAATACGCCAGATAAATCGTTTACTTCGTAACCTATCAAGAAGAGAAGTTGATCGACAACAGAGACTTGGAGCGGAATTATTCCGCCGCAAACCTCGTAGCTGATGAATTGTGCGCATAGGTATTCCAAGTCGGCGCGTAGTCCTCATTCGCCTGATTGCCCCAATAAGTCCAATTGGGCCTCGTGCCGCGCGCAAAAAGTTCAAGATATGGCCCACGCGAACAAGATTCTATCAGTTCATATTGCTCATCAGGCTTGCGGGAGTGTTCGCGTTTGCGCGTTTGCATCATATTTACTTGGCTGCGACCCGGAGCCATGGTGCGCGCATTCTTACCGCGCGTTCCAAATAGAAGAATCTCGGTAACATTGCGAAAATAGAAGCCCACGCCTCGACCGTCCGATCCGCCATCTTTGCGAATTTTATGCCAAATAATGTTACTTTTATAGTTGAAACCCCATGCTTTCATCACAGCTAGGCCATCAGGTAAAAGCGCGTTGGGCACCCACATGTAAAGATGAGCAGGATCCGCCGCCACATTGGCAACAGGCAACGCACAAATATCTTCCAAGGTCATTGTTTCATAACGCGCCAAACGACGATGCTCCGGCGCAACCTTTCCCGTGCGATTTGTGAATCGCCATGGAGGGTCGGCCATCACCGTGTGAAACCTATTTGATCCAACGGCACGCGATAAATCCGCAATCGTTTTGTTAAGCTGTTCCATCGTTCACATAGGCCTCTTTACGAATTGCTATCACAACAACTGGACAACCTCCGCCACCTCCACCCTCAAGGCGGGGAAGCAGTTTTTCCAAATGCGTCGTCGAATTTCCATAGCTCGGGCCTCGGCCCAGTTCATTGAAAATCTCTTGCAGGTTCGATGCGCGTGTGATGATGACACCAACATCGATCGCACGTAGATCAAACAAAAGGCGGAAGTTGTTTAGGTCGCGATCAAAGAATGGATCTTTGTTATTCCACTCAACTTCAAGCGCCACGCGGTTCTTGTAACAGTCAATCTTATGAGTCGGCGCGTCGTAAGTATTCTCATCAACAGTAATTTTTGTTTGAAACTGTTTCTCTTGCCAGCCAAGTTTGGTGAAATGGCTATCAAGCTTCTTTGCTATGTCGGACTTGGAACCACCAGGATTTGCAATATCAGAACGCAATAATCTGAAACCCTTAAGCACTTCTAAAATCTCAATCCATTCCTTCGGACGTGCCGCGCTCAAAATAGCAAACCCATTCCGCCACTCGCGAATATCATACCGTGCAGCAATTGCTGCGGGAATTAGAATCGGATTTGTCATTTGAACATCATGGGCAAAATAGTTACAAAAGCCTACAGAAACACATTGTTCACTGTATGTTCTAATGTTCTACTTTGTCAAGTGGCGTTCAAGAACTACAGCCCGTCGGAAACCGTAAGGTATGGAACGCGCCCATTTCGTAAGTGCAAAATCACAGTTACGCAGTAGATGTTTGTCCATCTTCAACAACCGTCATTCCGCCAATTGCCTCATTCAACCCAGCTAATAGGAACTCGTTTGCGCTAAATTCTCTTAATGCCAAACATGTTGCCGTCATTCTTTTTGATGAACAGATTGGCCAGCGCGTCGGCCACGTTATCGGTGGTAAAATGCGGTTTTATGCCTTCAAACTTGCATGAAGCCAGCACTTGCTCAACGATGAATTTGGGTTGGAAATAGGCCAAGGGCGCATCGCTTGATCTGATGGCCGCTAACACTTGCGCAAAGGTTGCCTCGCTCAACTCTAGGCCCCATTTACGTGCCATGCCGTCAAACACCTTTCGGTACAGCTCATGCGGAGGCTCAAGTGTTTCCAGTTTATAGGCGATACGGCGCTGAAAGGCCGGATCCATCAAGTCATCTGGATGCAAATTGGTGGAAAAAATAACAATCTCATCAAATGGAATGCGCACGCTCTTTCCAGTGTGCAGGGTGAGATAATCCACCTTACTGTTCAAAGGCACGATCCATCGATTGAGGATGTCTTCCGGCTTGGCGCGTTGGCGGCCAAAGTCGTCAATCAGAAACGTGCCATTCAACGCCTTGATGTGAAGTGGCGCTTCATAAAAATTTGCAATCGTATTATATTTCAAGTCTAGCATCTCGATGGTCAATTCGCCGCCGGTGATCACCATGGGGCGGTCACAAGCCACCCAGCGCAGGTCAACGCGCGAACGCCGCAAGCCCGTTCCACCGACGGGTTCAGGCGCGTCCGCCACTTTTTTGTGTATCGTTGGATCATAGACCTTCATGATCTCGCCGTCGATATCAACACAGTAAGGCACATAAATAGTGTTCTGAAAAATCTTACCAACAATCTCGGCAACAGTCGTCTTGCCGTTGCCAGCAGGCCCGTAAATCAAAATGGCACTGCCCGAATTAACCGCCGGGCCCAGGCGGCTGATGAAGCGATCTGTCATCACCAAGCCGTTGAAGGCATCATCCAACTGTTTACGCGTGACGTGTTCATTTGAAACGCGCTGGCTTTCAATGCGTTCTTGATAGTCTTTGAGCGACACTGGTGCAGGCCCAAAATATTGACAACGCTTCAACGCATCTGCTGCCCAATCGCGCCCGCCCCTTGTCAAAACCAAGCGTTGCTCTGCCATCGTTCCGCTTGATGTCGATGAAGCCACGGCTTCAACCAGCTTGCGCTCTTTGGCATCAATCAAAAGCTGGTTGATGATGTTGGTGGATAGTTTCAGCGACTCGGCAATTTGCGACGCTGTTTCCAAGTTTTCAGTATACATGCCTTTCATGGCAAGTTCCAACAGCGCTGCCGGATCAACGCCCGTATCTGCCGCATTGGACGGGGCCACAGGCGCTTCATTCAGAATTTTTTCAATTTGCTCGTGGGTTAAAATGCCCAAAGCAACAATGCTGTCGCCAAGGCGACCACCGTTAACAAGCTGGTGTTCGGCAGCGCGGTTGATATCCGCAACCGTAGCCAAACCTTTGGCCACCAAGACATTCCCAATTTTCATCCGCCAGCCCCACACCACAACGCACGCCGCAACCGCATGCAAACAATACTCATGGACTGGAAACCTTTAGGTGTGAGTTAAGGGGGTGGCTTAACGAACTGCATTTTATTGATTCATTTCAGCACAGTTCTGTGACGCTTACATCGGATTGATACCCCTGATGGAGTACAAGCAAGTTGCAATTTTATATCGTTTCTGATATAATTCCAGCGATGAATCGTTTGGCGTTCTATGGTCGGTCTCACGTAGTTGGAACCATGAAGATCAAAGTTTTCGATAGCGTGTGGGACGCGGTTGAACCGTCAAAAGCCGAGGCCGCCAACATGAAGGCCCGCGCCGAATTGATGATCGCCATCCACAAAACTGTGCTGGGCTGGAACATCACACAAGCCGCAGCCGCCAAGCGCCTCGGCCTCACCCAGCCTCGCCTCAACGACCTGCTGAAAGGCCGCATCACCAAATTCAGTTTGGACGCGTTGATCAACCACGCAACTCGTGCAGGGCTAGATGTGAAGGTGAAAGTGAAGGTTGGGAAGGCGGATTGAAGCCGCGCGGAAATGTGAGCCTAAACCCTTGGAAACAGTCCTAGTGAGTTTCTAATAGTGGCCTTGAATTCGGCAACAAAGTTATCATCAGACTTACTGCCGCCCCACGTCACGGTTGTGCAATGACTAGTATCAAAATGAGTTTTAGACTGTTCAAACTTGCCATGCTCACACAGATAAAGGACTGGCTTACCCAACCCTTCTGCAAAGCCCGCCTCCCAATACGCCCCCAAATTATCGTGCGAAAGATCTGCTATCACAAATGCACTATCGCGAATTCTTTCACGCATAATATTGTCGATAATACCAGCTCTCGCGACGTCCCGCATATCAAGCAATTCGAATCCCAATTCTTTGATTGAAGGCTTCAAAATTCGCGTCAGGAGATCATCGAGATCTTGCACACCAAATTTCAATGCAATAAACGCGTAGTTACCGGAAATTTGCCCTTTGCGTTCTTGATCATAAGCTTCCCAACCCGCCAAACTCAACGACAATTCCAAAAAATTCCCCGGCTCATTCAGCATCTCCCGAGCTATCCCCACTACAACACCGCGCTGGAAGAGTTCTTTGACGATAGAAAATGCAAACCGAGGATTCGGAGAGCCAATTTGCACAAAAAAATTGTCAGGCAAAGAATCCCATGGCTCTCCAGTCGAGTTGACTTGATTGCCAATCACTCGAATTGCATTCGTCGCCTGCTGAGCGGGTGTCACGAATCTTGGCTCCGCAAGTAGTCTTTCCATCCAATATGAGTCCAGCAGAGGGAGGGTATCGCCACCTTGCTCAGCGCACACGAGATGCGCAGCCAGAGCGCGCAGACGATCTGGAAGCACAGAGCGCGAATTATTAAAATAACTGACAATTGCACTCCGAGTAATTTTATATCGTCCGCAAATCGAGCATTCGATTTGCGCACCATCCATAGAAACAGGCAGCTGATTGAACGTGCCAGACCATTTACCTTGACACACAGGGCAGGCATTCAATTGCATCGAAACACCCCTTGAGTTCCAGTATTTACAGCAGTCATACTACGACAATTTCTAAAGCAAACGGGCAATCACCCCACGCCGCCGACCTTCACCCTGCAACGGTCAGCTTCACATCCAGCGCCTTCATCACTTTCAGGATGGTGGCGAATTCTGGATTGCCTTCCTTGCTCAACGCCTTGTACAGGCTCTCACGCGAGAGGCCTGCTTTGCTTGCTACCGCTGACATGCCTTTAGCCCGCGCCACGATGCCAAGTGCATCGGCAATGAGTTCAGGGCTTTCACTTTCAAAAATATCTTCAAGAAAGACGGCGATGGCCTCTGGCGTGTCAAGGTATTTGGCGGGGTCAAAAATTTTGGTTTTCAATTTTGGCATGGTTACACCTATACAATTTTCGCCAATTCCTTCGCCCGGCGAATGTCGCGCTCCTGCGATGATTTGTCTCCACCGCAGAGGATAATAATCAACACTGTTCCGCGCTGTTGAAAGTACACGCGGTAGCCAGGGCCATAGTGGATGCGAAGTTCGCTGACGCCCTCGCCAACCGGGGCCACATCGCCCGCATTGCCAATTCCCAGCCGCTTGATACGCGCTGAGATTTTGGCTTTGGCCAGATTGTCGCGCAGATCGCCGATAAAATCATCGAAAGACTGCATGGTACGAATTTCAATCATTCGGATATGTATCCCATGCGATACAATCTGTCAAGGGCGAGATGCTCACATCTCCGGCGTCTCAATCCCCCTAATCGCGCAGGCCGCTTTCATTGTGTTATGGAGCAAACACGCAATCGTCATCGGCCCTACGCCGCCGGGGACCGGCGTGATGTGGCCTGCTATTTTTTCGCAGGACGCAAAATCACAATCGCCCACCAGAATTTTTTTGCCGTTTCGCTCTATGCGGTTGATGCCCACGTCAATCACGGTGGCACCGGGCTTCAGCCAATCACCCTTCACCATTTCCGGCCGCCCCACGGCAGCTATGACGAGATCAGCGCGCTTGGTGATAGCGGGCAAGTCTTTGGATTTTGAATGCGCAATGGTGACCGTGCAATTTTCTGCCAATAACAATTGCGCTACAGGTTTGCCGACGATGTTAGAGCGCCCGATCACCACCGCCTCTAAGCCGTCTAATTTTCCCAGCGCGTGCTTGGCCAACATCACACAGCCAACGGGCGTGCAAGCGGTGAGCGCCTCTTGCCCCGTCGACAAGCGCCCCACATTCACCACATGAAAACCATCCACATCTTTGGCGGGGTCAATACAGTTGAGAACTTTGGCGCTATCGATGTGCTTGGGCAAAGGCATCTGCACCAATATACCGTGTACGGACGAATCTAAGTTGAGTTGCTGCACCAAACTCAACAGCGCTGACTCTGAAACATCGGCAGGTAGCTTATGCTGCCATGAGTTCATGCCCACTTCCACCGTCTGCTTGGCCTTGTTGGCCACATAGACACGCGACGCAGGGTCATCACCCACCAGCACAACGGCTAAACCCGGAGTGAGGTTGTGATCTTTCTTCAGCATGGCCACAGCCGCCGCAATGCGCTTGCGCAATTCCGCCGCATAAGCTTTGCCGTCGATGAGTTTGGACATGATATTCTCCTGTTACCTCCGGCCCCTCATCCGCCCGTTGGGCACCTTCTCCCCAAAGGGGTTAAAGGCGACGGATGTGAAACCTTTACGCGCCCCTCGCCCCTGCGGGGAAAGCGTGGCGTGCTTACGCCGGGTGAGGGGCCGATGTTAAAACAACCCGTCAATCTGCCCATGCGCATCAAGGCCGATCACTTCAGCACTTGGCACTTTCGGCAGGCCGGGCATGGTCATGACATCACCGCAGACCACCACGATGAATTCCGCACCCGCCGACAGACGCACCTCGCGGATGGGCACCACATGATTGATGGGCGCACCTTTGAGGTTGGGATCAGTGGTGAAGGAATACTGCGTTTTGGCCACGCAAATGGGGAACTTGCCATAACCCATGCTCTCCCACGCCTTCAGTTGATCACGGATGGTTTTATCGGCCACAATGTCATCGGCTCGGTAAATTTCACGCGCAATGGTGCGCACCTTTTCAAACAGTGGCATCTCGTCACCATAGATCGGCTTGAATTGCCCGCCATGCTCGGCCAGCTTCACTACATGCGTGGCCAGAGCTTCAGTGCCTTTTGAGCCTTCGGCCCAATGGGTGCATTTGAAGGCCTCCACGCCGTGGGTTTTGCAGAAATCTTTAATCACCTGCACTTCGGCTTCAGTGTCTGCGATGAAATGATTGATGGCCACAGCAATCGGCACGCCGAATTTCTTCATGTTTTCCAAGTGGCGGCCCAAATTGGCGCAGCCCTTTTTAAGAGCCTCGATATTCTCTTTCTTCAATTCTTCTTTGGCCACACCGCCATGCATCTTCAACGCCCGCACTGTGGCTACGATCACCGCAGCAGCAGGTGTGAGGCCAGCTTTACGGCACTTGATGTCAAAGAATTTCTCAGCCCCCAAATCCGCACCAAAGCCCGCTTCCGTCACCACATAATCCGCCAGCTTCAAAGCCGTCTGCGTGGCCATCACCGAATTGCAGCCATGAGCGATGTTGGCAAACGGGCCGCCATGCACGAAGGCTGGATTGTTTTCGAGCGTCTGTACGAGGTTCGGTTGCAACGCGTCTTTCAACAGCACCACCATGGCACCGGGGGCCTTGAGGTCTTTGGCCAACACGGGAGACTTATCTTTTTTATAGGCCACAACAATCTGGCCAATGCGGCGCTCTAAATCTGCAATTGACGTTGAGAGACAGAGAATGGCCATAATCTCAGAGGCCACCGTGATGTCAAATCCAGCCTCACGCGGATAGCCATTTGCCACACCGCCTAGCGAGCACACAATATCACGTAGTGCCCGATCATTCATATCTAACACGCGGCGCCACGCAACCCGGCGCGTGTCAATGCCCAGTTCATTGCCCCAATAAATGTGATTGTCGATCATCGCCGATAATAAATTATGCGCTGATGTGATGGCGTGGAAATCGCCGGTGAAATGTAAATTGATGTCTTCCATCGGTACAATCTGCGCATAGCCGCCACCAGCCGCCCCACCCTTCATGCCAAAGCAAGGGCCAAGTGACGGTTCACGCAAGGCCACGATGGCCTTTTTGCCGATCTTGTTCAGTCCATCGCCAAGCCCCACCGTCGTTGTCGTCTTGCCTTCGCCAGCAGGTGTGGGGTTGATCGCCGTCACCAGAATAAGCTTGCCATCAGGTTTTTTTGCCAGCGTAGCAATATATTTGAGTGTCACTTTGGCTTTGGTGTGGCCGTAAGGCACCAACTCATCCGCCGGAATGCCCAGCTTGGCACCAATCTCCATGATCGGTTTTATCTTGGCCTCACGGGCGATTTCAATATCGGATTTAACGGTCATGGCTTGTCCTTTGGCTGGCTGGAATGACGTTCAGCTTAGTCTGGGCCACCACATGGCAGAAAACAATTTCCGCCACAGCACGAACTGTCTGCGACACGCCGTTTTTTATCAAAAGACTTTTTCGCGCGTTTCAGCCCGCCGCCATCAAGCGGTGCGCTTCGCGGAAGGAGATAAGTTTTCTGGCCCCTTCATCCCAAAGCGCAAGATTGACGCATTTGAAACTTTGCCACAGCGTGATGCGGCCCACGTCTTTCAAATCAGGAAAGTCCTTCAATACCTGCGGCAAACGGTAAAATGGAATACGGCTGGAAAGATGATGCAAATGGTGAATGCCGATATTGCCGGTGAGCCACATCAAAGGCTGTGGTAAATCATAATATGAACTTCCGTGCAGGGCCGATTCCTCTTGGCTCCACTCTGGGGGGCGCGACCAATGCGTTTCATCAAACTGATGCTGCACATAAAACAACCACACACCAGCCACAGCGGCCAAAATCACGATCGGCAAATGCACCACAAGAAATGCGGGAATGCCAATCAGGTACATCATCACCCCTGCGAAAACTAAAAGTGCAGCATTGGTTCCCAACACGCTGATCCAGGCGGCATGACCATTCTTGAAAGTGTCCCGCGGCATGCGCTGGGCAATGAGAAAAATATACGTTGGTCCCACACCGAACAGCACGAACGGATTGCGATAAAGCCGATATTTCAAACGCCCCCAAAAGGACAACGCTTTGTATTCCGCCAATGTGTAGGTCTCAATATCGCCAATGCCGCGCCGATTGAGATTTCCCGAACTCATGTGATGCTGCGCGTGAGCGTGGCGCCAATAATCATAGGGCGTCAACGTGAAGAAACCCAATACACGGCCCACCCAATCATTGGCTTGCTTGGAAGTGAACATTGTCAGATGACCGCAATCATGTTGCAGCAGGAACAGCCGCACCAAGAAGGCAGCGGTTGGTATGGCCAAAGCCAATGATGCGAAAATGCTGATGTGATAGAGCCACCAGCTTGCGGCCCAAAGGCCAAGAAACGGCGCTGCGGTAACAGCGATTTCAAACAAGGCCCGACCATTGCTGGCCACACGGTAAGGGGCCAGCCGTTTGGCCCAGGAATTAGCGAGGTTCAAATCAATCTCCAACAGATAACCCCTTATGCCTGAGATTCGAAAAAAGTGCGCATAATTCCGCTTGGCTTATTTTCGGCATGTTTAAGAGTGGCCTATGTCGTATTTGTTATAAATATGACGGTTTTTGGAAGTTGCTTGTCAACGACAAACCAGTTGTATAGTCTCAATCGCGTCGAATTCCCCCGGTGGGCACGTAAAGCTATTACTCTTTTGATCGAAAGCGTCCGGCTCTTCATTCCTTCCAAAATTCGATGTTTGATAGGTCGTGGGTTCACGACAGATCGGCAGAGCTTGCAATGATGAAGGATAACTGATGCAAAAAGGTACTGTTAAGTGGTTCAACTCGGAAAAAGGCTATGGCTTTGTTCAGCCTGATGCTGGCGGCCCTGATATATTCGTGCACGTCAGCGCGGTTGAACGCGCCGGCTTACGCGGATTGAATGAAGGCCAGAAAATCAGCTATGAAGTTGTAGCTGATAAACGCACCGGCAAGTCTTCAGCTGATCAGTTGCAGGCGCTCTAAGTTACACACCTCGATCAGCATGGCTTTTGACGGAATTGTCAAAAGTCTTAACAGTTGATCGCCAATATAAACTTAGGACGAATTTGACTTTTCTATGAAAAGTCAAAACGCTCTAGCCAATCCGCATTGTGCCGGGCGCGCAAAGCGGCAAACACTTTCGGGCCGCGCTTCTCTGAAATGGAGGCGCGGCCTTTTTTTGAAACTCAACCACGTCAACTGAACTGTTCCATGGGCAGACAGGAAAGACTTGCAATTTAATGTTGGCGGCCCTATGGGGGCTAATCGAGTTTTGGCCGATCGGCGCGCGGCTCTGCACTTTTTTAACTAAAAGCGCTTCAGGCCTATTTCCCCTTATCCTTAATTCGATTGGTGTTTTGCACGTGTGGTGCATGGCCAATTCATTGTTTAGAACTGTTATAAGGATAAGTTAAGTTATGCAAAAAGGCACCGTAAAGTGGTTTAACACCCAAAAAGGCTTTGGTTTCATTCAACCAGATGCCGGCGGACCAGACGTATTTGTGCACATCAGCGCCGTTGAACGCGCTGGCATGCGCGGCCTCAACGAAGGCCAAAAGATCGGCTACGAAATTGTAGCTGACAAGCGCACAGGCAAGTCTTCAGCTGACCAGCTGCAGGCTGTATAATAAATAAGCTGCATTCACACCGCGACTTTCTGAAAAGAAAGCCGCGGTTTTTTTATGTTTAAATGCTAATTTCGCGGATTAGAACCGCACTTCCTTAAATTGAAATTTAAGATGAAATGAAATTGATTTCGTCTCAGTGCAGGTTGATCTAATGCGTCGTCCGTGAACAATCCGCAAGTCATTGATCTGAGATTCTGATCACGGAATTTTGGTGGTTTTGATCTGCAAGAAAACAGGTGCCTGGCATCGGTTTCTTTGCAGATTTTCTTTTGGGGATTCCCGAAGCAGCGGGTTTGTGATTCAAGGGTTCCAGTGATTGCTGGAGGATCCGATGAAGCCACGTGAGAGACGCGAGAGTGACGTGCAGGACCTGTTCCGCTCGAGGCTGGATCAAATCATCGCCATGGATCACCAGCTGGTGAAACTGGCCAAGGTGGTCAACTGGGAGCGGCTGGAGCAGGTGTGCGGTGCGGTCTATGCCGACGGCCCGGGCATGCCGCCCTTGCCCACGCGGTTGATGGCGGGGCTGGCGATTTTGAAGTTCACCTTCGATCTGTCGGATGAAGCCTGTTGCGAGCGCTGGGTGGAAAGCCCGTACTTCCAATACTTTTGCGGCGAAGAGTTCTTCCAGCACCGGCTGGTGTTTGAGCGCTCGTCGATGACGCGCTGGCGCAACCGGATGGGCGAGGAGAAGCTGAAGGCCCTGTTGGCCGAAAGCCTGGCGGTGGCCATCGACACCAAAGCCATGGCGCCTGCCGATGTGACCCAGGTGATCGTCGATACGACCGTTCAGCCAAAGGCGGTGATGTTCCCCACCGATGGCAAGCTGATGAACCGGGCCCGCGAAAAGCTGGTGCGGCTGGCCAAGGCCCACGGCCTTGAGCTCCGGCAGGCCTATACCCGTGTCGGCAAGTTCGCCCTGATCAAGCATCAGCGTTACGCCCATGCCAAGCAGTTCAAAAGAGCTGGCAAGATGAAGCGCAAACTTGCCACCTATCTGGGCCGCACCATCAGGGACATTGGGCGGCAGATCAAAGGCAACGCAAGCCCTTGAGGCCGCCTTCAAGCATCCGCTCTATCTTGCCACACGGGTGATGACCCAGAAACCCCGCGACGAAGCCCGCAAGGTCTACAGCCTGCATGCCCCAGAGGTCGAGTGCATTGGCAAGGGCAAGGCCCACATGCCTTATGAGTTTGGCGTCAAGGTCTCCGTGGCCACAACGCTTCATCGCTCCAAGGGGGGCCAGTTCGCGCTCCATGCTGCGGCACTGCCAGGCAATCCTTATGATGGCCATACCCTCAAGGGCGTTCTCCCCGACATGGAGGCTTTAATCGGCAATGACATCAAGCGCATTCTCGCCGATGCCGGATACCGCGGCCATAATGCGCCCGACACTCACAAGTTCCGGGTCTTCACCCAAGGCCAGAAGCGCGGTGTTCCGCCAGCCGTAAAAAAGATGATGAAGCGGCGTGCCGCCATCGAACCCGTGATTGGCCACATCAAGAACGAGCACCGCATGGGACGCTGCCATCTCGCCCACAGCAAAGGCGATGCCATCAACGCAATCCTCGCCGCCGCAGGCTATAACTTCCGCCTCATCCTCA
>JAYVOQ010000109.1:0-4861 GCA_043757845.1 Hyphomicrobiales bacterium
GACCCGCAAAACACAACGTCAATATCGCTTGCAAAACGCAAACCAGCGTCCATCACACAATCGCACGTCAAAACAACAATTGATCAGAGGTTCCTTAAGATCTTTTTGAAAATCCCCGCCACCTTCGCTTGGGTTTCGGCCAAATAGGCTTCGGTGTTGGATATATTGGGCTGCTCAGCCACTTGTGAAAGTGTGCGTAATAAATGCGCAGGTGCTGTTTCTGGTTTGAACTCGCCATCAATGCACAGGCGTAAAATGTGGGTGAGGCGTTGATAAAGCGCCAAAGCGGAAAGCAAAGTTGCGGCATCAACGGGTGAGAGCAGCTTCGCGTTGGTGGCGGCAGTGAGTGCTGCCTGAGTGTTGGGGTTCAAAATTTCGCGGTGAGTGCCCGCGTGCGTAAGCTCCAGACACTGCGCAATGAATTCGATATCTACTTGGCCGCCGCTGTTGCGTTTTAAATCCCACACCGAAGTTGGCTTGTGTTCTTTCAGCATCAGGCTGCGCATATCCGTAATATCTTGGCGCGTTTTGGCAGCATCACGGGGCTTGCAGAGATTTTTCCGCAACACATCGCCCACACGTTTTGCCAGCGCGCTGTCGCCAGCGATGGTGCGGGCCCGGGTCATAGCCATACGCTCCCACGTCCAAGCTTCTTTTTCCTGATAGGTGGTGAAAGCGGCAAGGCTGACGGCCAGCGGGCCTTTGGAGCCTGAGGGGCGCAGGCGCATATCCACTTCGTAAAGCTTGCCCTCAGCGGTGGGTGCGTTGAGAGTGGTGACTAACGCTTGGGTGAGTTTGGCATAATAGCCTGCGGGCGAAAGGGGTCGCGGGCCGTCTGAGTTTTCAGCGCTTTCATCGCAATCATAGATCACCATGATGTCAAGGTCTGACCCCGCCGTCATCTCATGGCCACCGAGTTTGCCCATGCCCAGAATAATGCAGGCCCCACCGGGGAGGTGGCCGTGTTTGCGGGCCACGTCTTGCCGCAAGACTTCAAGCAAGCGCCCCAAGACCACGTCGGCGATATTTGAAAAACCTGTGCCTGCTTCCTCAGCGCCAATTGTTTCAGAAAGAATGCGCACACCCACACGGAAGTTTTTTTCACGTGCAAAAATACGACACGAGTCCATGGCTTCTTCAAGTGATGCTAAATTTGGAATCAAATTTTCAATTTCATTTTGCAAAGCCTGCTTTGGCGGAAGGCTTGAGAAGAAATCTGGTGCCGTCACCGCTTCCAAAATGCGCGGCTGGGCGCTGATCTTTTCGGCAAGGCGCGGGGCTGAGCCCAAAATTTGTGCGATCAAACCCAACATACGCGGATTGGCCTTCATCATTGAAAGCAGTTGCACGCCAGAGGAAAGGCTTTCCAAGAATCTATCGAAAGCAAAAAAGGCTTTGTCGGCCTCGCCACTTTGCGCCAGTGTTTTCAAAAGCGCTGGCATCAATTCGGTAAGAGTTTCACGTGCGCGAGCCGTTCTGGTGGCGCGGTATCGGCCAAAATGCCATGCGCGGATGGTGGCCGCCACTTCGCCCACTTGTTCATAACCCAGCCCACGCAAAGTATCGAGGGTGGCCGGATCATCTTCGCCGCCGGTGAAAACCAAACTCCCTTCACCACCGCTCAGTTCACCCGCTGATTCAAACAGCGCCGCATAGTGGCCCTGCACCAATTCCAACGTGGCGCGGAGTTTGGTGGCCAAAGCTTCGCTGGAGTTGAAGCCCGAAAAACGCGCGTAAGATTCGAACTTCTGCGGATCGGAAGGTGTGTCATGCGTCTGCTGGTCATTCACCATCTGCGCGCGGTGTTCCAACATGCGCAAAAAGGCATAGGCCTGTTTCAATTCTTCGGCGGCGCTTGGTGAAATCCATTTTGCTTGCGCCAACGCATCGAGCGCATCGCAGGTTTTGATGCACCGAAGCGCTGCATTGCGACCACCCGCAATCAGCTGTTGGGTTTGCGCGAAAAATTCAATCTCACGAATGCCGCCACGGCCCAGTTTTAAGTTATGGCCAAGCACCGCAATTTCGCCATGGCCCTTCACCGCATGGATTTGGCGCTTCATACTTTGCACATCGGCGATGGCTGCAAAGTCTAAATACTTGCGCCAGATGTATGGCTTCATGCGCGAAATAAATTCAGCACCCAGTTCCATATCGCCGGCACAAGGCCGGGCTTTAATCATGGCAGCGCGTTCCCAATTCTGGCCTTGAGTTTCGTAATAGATGGAAGCAGCTTCAATGTGGATGGCCACTTGCGTGGCGCGCGGATCTGGCCGCAGGCGCAGATCAGTGCGGAACACATAACCATCCGCCGTTACATCTTGCAGCAGAGACACAAGGCCGCGCGTGAGCTTCACAAAAAACTGTGACGGCTCCACATCCTGCGCCAGCAGTGCGCGGTCAGGATCGTAGAGAACGATGAGATCGATGTCGGAAGAATAATTGAGCTCAAAGGCCCCCATCTTGCCCATGGCGAGGATGAGATAGCCGCGCCCGATTTCACCACCGATGATTTTTCCTTTGATGATTTCCTGTCGCCACAGGAAACTCAAAGCTGCTTGAACCGCCGTGTCGGCAAAGCGGGTGAGGGCGTTGGTCACTTTCTCTAACGGCCATTTGCCGCTGAGATCATAAAGCGCCACCAGCAGCGCCAGCTTTTGCTTTGCTTGCCGCAAATGGCTCATCACTTCTTCGCGCGAAGTTACGTCATTGATGGCAACTTCTTGGATAAGACTATTGAGCGCAGTTTCTGAATCGGTTTTAAAGACCTGCGCTGCAAAAGCGGAGTGCGATTCCAGCAAGGCTGTGAGAAAAGGCGAGCCGGATTTTATCCGCGCGGTGGTTTCTTCAAACGTCATACTCACACCATAGCAGCTTGGCGCAAGTTGGAAACATGCTACGACGTGAGTCATGACACTTGCCGCCTTCAATGCCTTTTGCAAATCACTACCGCACACAACTTATGTGAACCAATGGGGTGGGGCGCATGTGTGGAAGGTGGGTGGAAAAATGTTTGCTGTGCTGTTTCCACCGCCCGACAAATGGGCGGGCATCACTTTCAAGGCTTCCGATATGAGTTTTGAAATGCTGCGCCATGAGAAAGGTTGCAGGCCAGCACCCTATTTTGCCTCACGCGGAATGAAATGGATTCAAGGGTATTCCGATGAAAGCCTCGGGGCCAAAGAATTGAATGCCTATTTGAAGGGCAGTTATGAATTGGTGTTTGCCAAACTGCCTAAAGCGACACGTCTCAAACTTTCTGAAACCAACTGACACACTGCTGACAGTATTTGACAGGAGGCCTGTGTATGGGCAATGCTAATGACTTACGCGCATAATTTCTGGCTGTTTTGGGTTTTACTTTTCGGCATCATTATTGTGCCGGGCATGGATATGTTTTTTGTGATCGCCAATTCACTCACCGGGGGCAGGCGCGCTGGCCTTGCCTCAGTTTTGGGGATCAATCTTGGCGGGGTTTTTCACACGCTGTTTGGCGCGTTTTTTGTGGGCATTCTCACCCGCCTTGCGCCGCAACTAATTAGCATCATTCTTCTGGCCAGTGCGGCCTATATGGTATGGGTGGGCTTCACATTGGTGAAAAGCTCAATCACTGTTGAAGGCATTGGGGCAGCGCCCAAACGCAGCGTAGCTTCGGCCTTTGGGCAGGGATTTATAACCTGCGTTTTGAACCCTAAGGCTTATATGTTTGTGCTGGCGGTTTATCCCACTTTCATTCGCCCTGAATTTGGCCCAGTTTGGGCACAAGCTCTGGTGATGGGGATTTTGACCTTCGTCACGCAATTCATGATTTACGGTGGCCTTGGCCTTGCTGCTGCGAAGTCTCGTGATTTGTTAGTGGAACATCCTCAGGTTACCATCACCATTGGCCGCGTCTGTGGGCTGGTGTTCTTTGCGGTGGCGGCTTTCACAGTTTGGCATGTAGTGACGGCTTAAACTGGTGCATTTTGGCAGACAGTGAGATGCTGCTATACTGGGCCGAAATCTCAGAGGTGAGCCCTATGAACATTCACACCAAGAATGACTATTCCGACGTTGTTGAAGCCGACAAGGCCCATGTGTGGCATCATTTGCAACAGCACAAAAAATTTGAAACCATTGACCCTTTGATCATCATCGAAGGTAAGGGCATGCGGGTTTGGAACCAAGCGGGGCGCGAGCATTTGGATGCAACATCTGGCGGTGTTTGGACGGTGAATGTTGGCTATGGCCGCGTGAAGATTGCCGATGCGGTGCGCGATCAATTAGTGAAACTGAATTATTTCGCTGGAGCCATGGGCACTGTGCCGGGCGCTAATTTTGCCAAAAGCCTGATTGCGAAAATGCCGGGCCTGACGCGAGTTTATTATTCAAACTCTGGCTCTGAGGCGAATGAGAAGGCCTATAAGATTGTGCGCCAAATTGCGCATAATAAATATGGCGGCAAGAAATTTAAGATATTGTACCGCGAGCGCGATTATCACGGCACCACGATTACGGCTTTGTCATCAGGTGGCCAAGAAGAGCGCCGCATGAATTATGGGCCTTATACGCCGGGCTTTATCTCGGTGCCGCATAATTTGGAATATCGCTCGCAGTGGGGAGACGTTGAAGATTACGGTATTCGCGCCGCCAATGCGATTGAAGAAGTGATTTTGCGCGAAGGTGCAGATACTGTGGGCGGCATCATTCTGGAACCTGTGGTGGCTGGCGGTGGGGTGATTGTTCCTCCACAGGGCTATTGGGACCGGGTTCAAGAAATCTGCAAGAAGCATTCGGTTTTGCTGATCATTGACGAAGTGGTGTGCGGCATGGGCCGCACTGGCACTTGGTTTGGCTATCAACAATTTGGTGTGCAGCCTGA
>JAYVOQ010000110.1:0-18384 GCA_043757845.1 Hyphomicrobiales bacterium
TTTTTGACGAGTTGCCAGATTTTCCTGATGCCCGGCATTGAAAAAAGGATATGAATATCAGCGCTAATCCCGACCCAATCCCTTTTTTTCAGGGTGCCAATTTTGTGTTGAAAAAATGCGTTTTCAAAGTTGCGGGCGTAGCCCATCATAAAAAATCTTGCTCGCGCTTTCTCAACCCGGTTTAAGGCTTCGAAGTCATCGGTGGCGCGCAAGATCAAGCTGACCATTTCAGGACTGCTTGCTGCAGTGAGCCAATTGTTGGCCATGGTAGAGCTGAGTTGCTGGAACGTGGCGGCACGGGTTGCTCTGCCATTATTTCGAATTTGGATGGCCACATAGATCATCGAGGCGATGACGCCGATACCGCCGAGGATTTGCAAGGTTTCTTGCAAGGTCATGACTTTTTTCTTTTTGCTTTTACTGAAATGACGGGAGGTGGTGGCGGGGCAACTTCCGCTTGGCGTTTGGAGACCGCGTCAACATAGTTGCGGAATTCTACACTCGAACGATTCTTGATTCCTTCCCATGCAAATCGCGTGCCGGGATAGGCAAAAAGTGAGTCCAAATCGTAAGCTATCGCTTGCCAGTCGGTTTCCCGAAGCACGCCGATCTTGTATTGGAACCAAGCATTTTCAAATCGCCGCATGTTGGCCATCATAAGTAAATAGTAGCGCGATTGATCAACATGCTCCGTAAGGTTTGCAAAGTCTTTGCCGCCGCGCAACATCACAGATAAAGTTTCGGTATTGTTCGCTAAGCCATCCCAATTGCTGATGAAGGAGTTGGATACTTGATTATAAGTTGAGCCTCGCACCGCGCGGGAATTATTGCGGATTTGGATGGCGACATAGATCAGCGAAGCGATGACACCGATGACGCCGCCGATTTGTGCGAGTTCTTGTAGGGTCATGGCTTTTTCTTTCAACTCGTGGTTTGTTTCGGTTTGACTTACTCTGCCAATTTGCACGGACAAACTTGGAAAGTCTTTTTGCATGTCCTTGCACGAAAGTCGATTGAGCAAGAATAACGTGTTGAATTGGAGGTGTGTTGTGAAGGCCTATGTTATTGTTCAGGAAACCATCCACGATCAAATCATGTTCGATGCTTACCGCAAGGACGTGATGGCGACGCTTGCAGCGTTCGGTGGCAAGTTCGTGGTGCGTGGTGGCACGTTGACCGTGGTTGAAGGTGAATGGCCTTATAAGCGGACGGTTATTGTCGAATTCCCCTCGCGGGTTGCCGCAGAGGCTTGGTATGCCTCGCCTGCCTATCAGAAAGTTCTTCCGCTGCGCTTGAAGAGCTCTAAGTGCAACCTCGTCATTGTGGATGGAGCGGAGTAGGCGGCGGCTGATTGCGTGAAATTCGCATTGCTGCGAATCCGGGTGGCCACATAGACCTTTGTATCGACGCCGCCGATTTGCGAGAGCTCTTGAATGGGTATGTCTATTTACCCTTCGGTCATCGATGGTTTTTGTGGAACGGCAATTACAAAATAAAAGTGCTGGCTTCTGTTGCCAGGTGCCAGCGAACCCCGCCTTACATCGCTAAACGCAAGGACTTAGTTTTCGGCTTTTCGCACTGCTTACGCAGCGAGAGCAACCGGAGCATAGTTGTCATTTGCAACTATAAAATGACCCGATAACGTCGGTATCATCACGGGCAAAAAACCAGCCTTTACACCCTTGTCGATCCTGTTTCGCCCCCATCAAAGCCGATTTGGAGCTTGGGGCCGGGACTGACGCGGATTGCTTTGCAATCCACTTTCAGCCCTGACGCCGATTGCTCCGCAATCGGCTTTGGTGGAGGCGCCGGGTACTGCCCCCGGGTCCAATAGGCTTATTGCGCGAGCCGTTTATCACCATAGTCTGCTCCCTTGCGAGAGCGAGCACCCGTGTCATAAGCGTATAAAGTGGCAAAAGGAAGGGCCGAACAGCTTAAAGATGTATGGGTTGTAAATAATGCCTTTTCATGCCCACGTTGCAATGCTACGGTTATTAGGCAGTCAAAACGGCTGCTAATATCCTGTAGGGGGAGATACATGTCCGACTATTCTGCCGATGTTAAAAAATATACATCTCACGTTGATGAATCAGCTGTTGACGCCATAGTGAAGTATTGTGGGATTGCGCTGAAAGGCAATGACTCGCGTTTTGTTTCGATGACTGATCCTGCCGAAGTGAAGCGTGTTGTTGATGGTTTTGCTGCCAAGAAATTAGGCCTTGATGCCAAAACTGCCGATGCTGCTGTGCGTGCTGTGGGCGAGAAAATGAAGGCCGATAAAACCAAGCACCGAGTCACAGTTTATTATCTACTGGCTGAAGCTACCAAAACAATGGGCAAACTGAAGGGTTAACTCTTCAGGGATTTAATTTGAAAGCGGCGGTGTGAAATACGCCGTCGCTTTTGTTTTTGCGGAATCGCATCGCGCCCCTATGATTGCATGATGAAGCAATATCTCGATCTCATGGCCCATGTGCAGCAGCACGGTGTTAAAAAGTCTGATCGCACTGGCACTGGCACCTTGTCGGTTTTTGGCCACCAAATGCGGTTTGACTTAGCGCAGGGGTTTCCGCTGGTTACAACCAAGAAGCTGCATCTGCGTTCGATCATTTATGAACTGCTTTGGTTCATACGCGGCGAGACCAATGTTAAATACTTGCGGGATAACAAAGTGACCATTTGGGATGAGTGGGCCGATGCCAATGGCGACCTTGGCCCGGTTTACGGGGCGCAATGGCGCAGCTGGCCAGCGCGTGACGGCGGAACGATTGATCAATTGGCGCAAGTTATTCAGATGATCAAAACTAAGCCAGATTCGCGGCGTTTGATGGTGACGGCTTGGAACCCGTCAGACGTTGATAAGATGGCTTTACCACCTTGCCATTGTCTGTTTCAATTTTATGTGGCCGAGGGCAAACTCTCGTGCCAGCTTTATCAACGCTCTGCCGATATTTTTCTGGGTGTGCCGTTCAACATTGCTTCTTATGCGTTGCTCACGCATATGGTGGCACATGTGACAGGGCTTGGTGTTGGAGATTTTGTGCATTCGCTGGGTGACGCGCATCTTTATATGAACCATCTTGATCAAGCCCAGTTGCAACTGTCTCGTAAGCCGCAGGCCTTGCCCAGGCTGGTGATCAAACGCAAGGTTGCACGTTTGGAGGATTTTTTGTTGGAAGATTTTGCCTTTGAGGGTTATACGCCCGACGCTGCTATTTCAGCGGCTGTGGCGGTATGACGATGCTCGGTGAAGATTTTAAGAAGGCCCGAAAAGTTTGGCTTTATCCGTCCGAGCCAATGCAGTTTTTGTGGCGCAGTGTGGGTCTGACTTTGTTGGTGTTCATCTGCTGGCAACTGTTGCTTGCTTTGAGCGAAGGGTTGGTTTTTGGGTTTGGCTTTCCTGAAAGCGCCAAAGTGGCCTATGATCAAATGTATTCCGGTGGAAGCTGGACAGCTAAGTTGGACTCTCTGCCCAATACTGTTATGGCTGATTTGGCGCGCGCGGGTATAATTGCTTTGTTTCCGGCCAATCTGTGCACAGCGTTTTTGGCGCTGGCCTTGGTTCGGTTTGGTTTGCCCGGTCGTGCAGGTAAACTGCCATTTCATTGGCCGAAGATCAGCCTATTAGGTTGGATATTTCTGGTCGGTGGTTTTGTTGTGGCAACCTTAATTATATTCGCTGTGTTCGGAACTGCTATGGCCATCGATCCTCAAAAAAATCTCGGTCTGGTGGAACAAGTGACGATGGATATGATGAGCAATCCGCGACTGTTTGTTCTGGCGGTGCCAGGGGTTGTGATAGGTGCTCCGATTGCTGAAGAGCTGATGTTTCGTGGCGCATTGTTTGCAGGAATAGCGCAATCGCATTTGGGGCGCGTTGGCGCCGTCATCATAACGGCTGGCCTTTGGGCGCTTTTACATGGTGTTTCTGAATCACTTTTCAGTGTTGCGATGATCTTTCTGATGGGCTTGGCCTTGGGTGCTTTGTTGCTGCGTTATGGCTCCATCTGGGTAACCATTGCGTGCCACACGGCTTGGAACGCTTCATTTGTGCTTATTGCCTATTTCTCGGCAAACCACACGTGATTTCACTGGTCTATGCCATTTCAAGCAATGGCGTTATCGGCAATGAGGGCGGCTTGCCTTGGCATGTGCCTTCCGACTTGCAACACTTCAAAGCCGTGACCTTTGGCAAGCCAGTGATCATGGGGCGCAAGACGTGGGAAAGCTTGCCAAAGAAGCCTTTGCCCGGGCGCCCGAATATCGTGGTGAGCCGAAAGACTGGCTTTTTGGCTGAAGGTGCGACGGTTATTGCCAATGTTGACTTAGCGGTAGCGGCAGCTGGAACAGCGCCGGAAGTTTGTGTGATTGGCGGCGCCGAGCTGTTCAAAGCGTTCTTGCCCAAAGCTGGACGGATTTATCTCACCCGCATATTTGCGGATGTTGAGGGAGACACTTTCATGGCAGAACTTTCAGCCGATGAATGGCTGCAGGTGGAACATCACAAACACTTAAAAGGCGAAAAGGATTCCGCTGCCTTTGAGACCATGACTTATGAGCGGCGCTGATGGTTCACACAATTGTGCAGGCGCTGGGCTTGGTTTTTGTGTTTGAAGGTTTGATCTATGCAGTTGTGCCACGCGTAATAAAGCGCATGATGGTGGAGCTGCCGAAACTATCAGATGATCAGTTGCGTATCACCGGAGTTTGCGTATTGGCGCTTGGTGTTGGAATTGTGTGGCTGGCAAAAGTGCTGGCATAGGAGAAATGCGATGAGATTGAAGGCAAAGGTATTAGTGTCGGTGGCCCTGTTGACTTCGAGCTTTGTTGGGCCCGTCACTTACGCTCCGGCGCAAGCTGTTAATCTGGCGCAAGCCTTGCCCGACGTTGCCGATCTTGCAGAAAAGCTTTTGCCGTCCGTCGTTGAAATTTCCGTTCAGTCAAAAAACCCTGATGCGCCGCAACAGACGGCCCCGACAGATCAAAATCCGTTTAAGGACTTTTTTGATGAGTTTTTGAAGCGTAAGCAGCAGCAGGGAAACAAGGACGAGCCGCCAAAGGATGGTGAAAAAGATACGGGTAAAGAGCCTAGCAACGCCGACAAGAATAAAGATACGCCATTACCCGATAGTTTGGTGAATGCGATGGGTTCGGGTTTCATCATTGACCCTAAAGGCATTATCGTTACCAACAACCATGTGATTGCCGATGCCGTGAACATTCGGGTGCATTTGCAAGACGGCACATTGTTGAAGGCCGAGTTGGTGGGTCATGATGCAAAAACTGACATTGCAGTGATCCGCGTGAAGCCAGATCATGATTTACCGGCCGTGGCTTTTGGCGACAGTGACAAAGCCCGCATTGGCCAATGGGCTTTGGCTATTGGCAATCCGTTTGGACTGGGCGGCTCAGTATCTTTGGGCATTGTTTCAGCGCGTGGACGCGATATCAATTCCGGACCTTATGATGACTACTTCCAAACCGATGCTGCCATCAACAAAGGCAATTCTGGCGGGCCGTTGTTTAATTTGAGCGGCGAAGTGATTGGCGTGAACACGGCCATCTTCTCGCCTTCCGGCGGCTCGGTGGGTATCGGCTTTTCTGTGCCATCCAATGAAGTTAAAAGCGTTGCCGACCAGTTGGTTAAATTTGGTGAAACACGGCGCGGCTGGCTGGGTGTAAAATTGCAAACGCTAACCCCCGATGTGGCTGAAGGGCTGGGCATGCAAAAAGCTCACGGCGCACTGATTGCCGATGTAACAACGGGCGGTCCGTCTGAAAAAGGCGGTGTGAAAGCTGGGGATGTTATTATTGGTTTTGACGGCAGAGCTATTGATGACAGTCGCATTTTGCGGCGCATTGTGGCGCAAGCGGAAGTGGGCAAAGAGATTGAAGTTAAAGTTCTGCGTGACGGCAAAGAACAGGTGTTAAAAGTAACACTTGGCAGGTTGGAAGAAGGCGAAAAACTGGCGGCTGCGGCAGACACCAAGAAGCCTGATGTGCCGGCCCCAGCCAATGTTCAAGTTTTGGGCATGACCGTAAATGATCTGACTGACGAAACGCGCAAGACATTTAAGTTAAATGATAAAGTGCAGGGTGCGGTGATTTCAGATGTTGCCAAAGATGGCGCGGCTTCAGAGAAAGGCCTTGCTGCTGGCGATGTGATTTCGGAAGCCGGTGGAAAACCTGTGGCCAACGCCCAGGATGTTGCGGCAGCTGTTGATCAAGCCACCAAAGACGGTAAGAATTCTATTTTGATGTTGGTCGCCCACGCTGGCAATGCCCAAGACACGCGGTTTGTAGCCCTCAAACTGAAAAAGTGAAGTTCACACCGCGTTTGGATCATCGTCACCCGTTGTATTGACGACGGGGCGCAGGATTGGGCGGCGAGATGCCCCGAAAACGGGCGCGCGTGGTGGGCGGATGGGAACAATATCGTCTGTCATTGCAGGACTATGTGAGGGCTGAGCGCGCGCGCGTGTGGCATTTACATCGATGCCGATGTTGCTTTCAACCAACAGATCTTGGTTGCCGCCGATGAGAACCAGATGTTCCACATCATCGCGCCGAAGCAAAACAAGGCGACGGGTTTGATCAACTTCACAATACTCAACAATGCCCAATCGCATGCCTTTGCGCCCGCGGGAGCGGCGGCCGAAAGCGCGCAAAATGAAGATCAGAGCCACAAAACCAACCAAAGCAATGCCCGCATAAGCGATATATGGAATATAGGGCTGAATATCTGGCATTTTTTTCCTCCGAATTAGTCGTTTAGACTAGCATGTAATGAGGCGAATACCAACCTTTGGTGGACGAAACTTTCTCAGCCATGGAAGAAGCAAGAAGCCGGCAGCCGTTTCGCCTATATTCGCCATCGATTCGGGGTGGACATGTTTGGACAGGCGACAGGCGATAGATCAGATCGGGCATTTGGACGCGTTGCGTTGACGTTTCTTTGTGCGGCTGTCGTGTTTGTGGGATATTTTGCTTTTTTTGAAAACAGTCCGCTCATTTCAGCGTCGTTATTGCGTGAGTCACTTGCGGTTTTGAGTTTCCTCGGGCTGGTCTGGCTGTTCAATCTGATGATGCAGATTTTGTTCAAACCACATCCAGACGCTGATCGGCAGTTTTGTGACACTCTGATAGATGCGTTGGGTGATCCAGCCGTTGTATTGGATGCAAAGGGGCGGGCGGTTTATGCCAATGCGCCGTTTATTAAACTGGCTTCAAAGGCAGGGGTTTCGCGTCTGGTTGGCTTTGATGTTCTTTATGCGGGCTATCCAGATTTTGTCGAACCGATTTATCAGTTGGGGCAGGCCGCCCAAGGTGGGGTTATTGCGGCCCGCGATTTGCGTGTGCAGGCCGGAAGTTCAGCGCCACATGCCGGGCGTGATGAAGCTAAGTGGCTGCGGCTTTGCGTGACCCCGATGGCTGGCAATTCGCGCGGCGGCAAAACCCTGTGGCGCTTGATTGACATCACCGGAGACCGCGCCCATCAAGAAGAGGCCTTCAGCCGCTTACAATTTATCATCTCTTATCTTGATCAAGCTCCGGTGGGTTTCTTCTCAGTTTTGCCGTCTGGCAAAGTTGATTATGTGAATGCCACTTTAGCGACGTGGCTTGGTTTTGATCTGGGTGAAGTGCAATCTGGTAAACTCACTCTCACCCAATTGCTGGGTGGTGAAGCGGCCAAGGTTCTCACAGCCTTGGCGCCTGTAACCTCGGGCCAAAGAGTTGATCGTTTCAGGCTGCCTTTGAAAGCCAAGAATGGCCAAGTGGAAGTTTTTAGTTTGATGAGCCGTGCAGACTTTGATGGCACAGGCCATCCTCTGCCATCACGCTGCATGGTGATGCGGAGCAGCGACGAAACCATTACCGCGCAAGAACCATCCTCGGGCATGGCACATTTTATTTCGTCTATTCCCATTGGTTATGCCGAACTTAACGCGCAGGGCAATTTGGAAAATGCCAATGCGCAGTTTTTGGCGCTATCATCATTGCTGCGGCGGGGTGCTGCATTTTCTGCGGCGTTGGACACAGATGGTGCAACGCGGTTCCGAAAGTTTTGGCAGTCAACGGCCGCAGAAACGTCAAAGGCTTTTCAGCTTGATTGTAGTTTTCAGGGTGCCGAACCACGCAATGCGAATTTATCATTCAGCAAAGTTGCGGGCCAAGATCGGTTCTCAATTTTTGCGATTGATAAAACCGAAAGCCGCTCTCTGGAAGCACAGTTGGCACAGAGCCAGAAAATGCAGGCGATCGGTCAGCTTTCATCAGGCTTGGCCCATGACTTTAATAATATGCTTACGCCGATCATTGGCTTTGCTGATTTGTTGCTGACTAAAATGCGACCCACTGATCCATCTTTTCAAGATGTGATGAGCATTAAACAAAATGCCAATCGCGCCGCTGGCTTGGTTCGACATCTCTTAGCATTTTCGCGTAAGCAGACCATGCAGCCCAAGATGTATGATCTTTCAGAATCCATGGCTGATCTGGGGGTGTTGCTCAAACGCGTTGTGGGCGACAAAGTAGATCTCTCGATCAACTATGGGCGCGATTTGTGGCCGGTGATGGTGGATATTCACCAGTTGGAGCAGGCGATTGTGAACCTCGCTTCCAATGCGCGCGATGCCATGCCGAGCGGTGGCAAGCTGTTGCTTTTAACTTCCAATGTTTCGGTTGAACAATCGCAGGACGTTGGCCATGGCCTCCCGTCCGGAGAATATGTGGTGGTTCAGTCCACTGATACGGGGCAGGGCATTGCAAAAGCCATCGTTGACAAAATATGGGATCCGTTCTTCACCACCAAGGAAGTGGGCAAAGGCACCGGCTTAGGTTTGTCGATGGTTTACGGTTTTGTGAAGCAGTCTGGCGGATTTATTTTTTGCGATAGTGAAGTGGGCCATGGCACCACGTTTCGCATTTTCTTGCCCCGTCACATCCCCGAAGCGTCACCTGTTGAAATTGCAAAACCTGTTGAAGCAGAAGCCAAGCGGGAAGATTTTTCGGGCCGTGGCCGTGTGTTGATTGTGGAAGATGAAGACTCGGTTCGTGCTTTTGCGTCTCGCGCACTCACGTCGCGGGGTTATACCGTGGTTGAAGCGAACACCGGCGAGGTTGGGCTGGAGGTTGTTGAAAGCGATGCGCAAGGCTTTGAGCTGATCTTATCGGACGTTGTGATGCCGGAAATGGATGGGCCCACCATGTTGAAAGAATTGCGCAAGCGCGGACACACCATGAAGTTTATTTTCATGTCTGGCTATGCCGAAGATGCTTTTGAGAAAACGCCAGACTTCCCGACAGATTTTGGGTTTTTGCAAAAGCCGTTTTCGCTGAAGCAGCTGGTTGAGAAGGTGAAGGCCGAGTTGGGGTGAGGGTGGGTTGCTTTCCTTCATTGAGGGATTCAATTTTTGCTTGTTTCAGAATAAGGAATCGTTCTATTAGTTGCATGTTGCAATTTATAAACGTATGAGTTGAGTTGCGTAAACAGCGATTTGTTGTGCGCTATGTCACCCTAACCTTATCCTATATATGTGTTCCAGTTGGGCACATACTGACCGGGCTGCGTGTAATCTCTCCCCAAGACGGGTTGTGTCTTTATTGGTTGGCGCCACCCACATGCGCCCGGTCTTATTTTTCAGAATAGTTGAGAGGTTTGGTTTGATGATTCCATCCATAGTCTGATGGATTTCATGCTCAAAATTGAGAACGGTAGGTCTGATCCCATCCCACAACCTCATTCGCGCAAAGGCTGCAAGATTTCATCAAGATTTTTCTTAAGCATTTGATTTAAATGCGCGAAACAATGTTTCAAATAAGCGCTTGCTATAAGAACTAAAATAGAACATAAGATGCACATGGCCGGAACATAGTGTCGGGCATAAGTTCAGTTCACAGCACAGTTTACATTAGGTATGAAGGAGAAGCACAATGGGGCAAGCTAATCTGAAAGTTGTTGAAAATATGGGAAGCGACAAGAGTAAAGCGCTGGAAGCAGCACTCAGCCAAATTGAAAGGGCTTTTGGTAAGGGCTCCATCATGAAGCTGGGGGCCAATCAGGCTTTAGAGATTGAGTCTATTTCAACGGGCTCTCTTGGTCTTGATATCGCCCTTGGCATTGGTGGTTTGCCGCGCGGGCGGGTTATTGAAATTTATGGACCTGAGTCATCGGGTAAAACCACGTTGGCTTTGCAAACGATTGCTGAAAGCCAAAAGCGCGGCGGCATTTGCGCTTTCATTGATGCTGAACATGCGATGGATCCGATTTATGCCAAAAAGCTTGGTGTGAATATTTCTGATCTTCTGATTTCGCAACCTGATACGGGCGAACAGGCCTTGGAAATTGCCGACACTTTGGTGCGTTCGGGTGCCATTGAAATTCTGGTGATCGATTCCGTTGCGGCTTTGACGCCAAAGGCAGAGCTTGAAGGCGAGATGGGTGACAGCTTGCCTGGCTTGCAGGCCCGGCTGATGAGCCAGGCTTTGCGCAAGTTGACGGGTTCTATTTCTAAGTCCAACTGCATGGTCATTTTCATCAACCAGATCCGCATGAAGATTGGCGTGATGTTTGGCTCTCCTGAAACCACCACGGGCGGCAATGCCTTAAAGTTTTATGCCTCGGTGCGCCTTGATATTCGCCGCATCGGTGCCATCAAAGACCGCGAAGAAGTTGTGGGCAACCAGACTCGTGTGAAAGTGGTTAAAAACAAAGTGGCCCCGCCTTTCAAAATGGTGGAATTCGATATTATGTATGGCGAGGGAATTTCCAAAGTTGGGGAACTTGTGGATCTTGGCGTAACTGCAGGTATAGTTGAGAAATCTGGCTCGTGGTATTCTTATGAAGGTGAGCGCATCGGGCAAGGCCGTGACAATGCTAAGGTTTTTCTCAAGCAGCATCCAGATATGGCCAATAAAATTGAGGCGGCCATTCGTGCCAATGCCGGGTTGATTGCAGCGCGCATCACCGATGGATCAATAAAAGAGGATGACGGCGAAGCGTGATCTGACGCTTACCCGATTAATAAAGTTTCGGCCCCCGTTGGGTTGATGCTCCAGCAGGTTCGCCCCACAACCATCCCTGCTAGACTGGAAGCCGCTGGCCATTTTTGGCTGGCGGCTTTTTTCGTGGCACGTTGCTGGCGTTAAAGCATCGTGCGGTTAATTTTGCTCAGCCATTCTTTTTCAAATCGTCATCGCTCACTTTCAGCGGGCGACCGACAAATGACGGAACTGGTTGTTGGCGGGGTGGCCCGCCTGAAGCGGGCCATGACATATCAAGTGGTTCTGAATCCTTGTGATCATCCACCACTCTAGATCCACATAAATTCTGGACGAATAGTGTCTAATTCCCTATGAGAGCGCTTCATTTGACTGCGTAATTTTGGAAAACACAATGACTGGCATGGCGCAAATCCGTTCGACCTTTTTGGACTTCTATAAAAAGCAGGGCCATGAGATTGTGGCTTCCTCATCACTCGTACCGCGCAATGACCCCACCTTGATGTTTGCAAATTCTGGCATGGTGCAATTCAAAAACGTTTTTACGGGTGCGGAAAAACGCAGTTACTCCCGCGCCACATCTGCGCAAAAATGCGTCCGCGCCGGCGGCAAACATAATGATTTAGACAATGTTGGTTATACCGCGCGGCACCATACTTTTTTTGAAATGCTGGGCAATTTTTCATTTGGTGATTATTTTAAACCGGATGCAATCGAATGGGCTTGGTCGCTGATCACCAAAGAATATGGGCTGCCCAAAGATAAGCTTTCGGTCACGGTTTATCATAATGACGATGATGCCTTTAACCTGTGGAAAAAGATTGCGGGTTTGCCGGACAGCCGCATCATACGCATTGCCACAGCCGATAATTTCTGGGCGATGGGCGACACGGGCCCTTGCGGGCCATGTTCTGAAATTTTCTTTGATCATGGAGATAAGATTTGGGGTGGCCCACCAGGCTCGGCAGAGCAAGATGGCGACCGTTTTATTGAAATTTGGAATCTGGTGTTCATGCAATATGAACAACTTAGTAAAGAGCAACGAACCAACCTGCCTAAACCATCGATTGACACGGGTATGGGGTTGGAGCGAATTTCAGCCGTGCTGCAAGGCACGCATGATAATTATGAAACTGATTTATTCCGCGCGCTTATCGCGGCGATTGTTGAACAGACCAACGTTCCAGCCGAAGGTGAAGCAAAGGCTTCTAACCGGGTGATTGCCGATCATTTGCGGGCCACATCTTTTCTGATTGCTGATGGCGTGATGCCGTCTAACGAAGGGCGTGGCTATGTCTTGCGCCGTATTATGCGCCGCGCCATGCGCCATGCTGAATTGTTGGGGGCCAAAGAGCCTTTGATGTATAAGCTGGTGCCGGCTTTGGTGCGTGAGATGGGTGCGGCTTATCCTGAACTTTCGCGGGCGCAAGCCATGATCACCGAAACGCTGAAGCTGGAAGAAACCCGTTTCCGCACCACCCTTGTGCGTGGCATGAAGTTGCTAAATGATGAGTCCGCCGCACTCAAAAAGGGTGCCACATTTTCGGGTGAAACGGCGTTCAAACTTTATGATACTTATGGCTTCCCGCTGGATCTCACGCAAGATGCGTTGAAAGCCCGCGACATTAAAGTGGACGGTGATGCTTTCGCCAAATCCATGGCTAAACAGAAGGCTGACGCTCGCGCCAAATGGAAAGGCACCGGCGAAGAAAAAACCGACACCGTTTGGTTTGAAATCCGCGAGCGCGTGGGAGCCACTGAATTTTTAGGCTATGACACGCAGCGCGCCGAAGGCGAAGTGATGGCCCTCACGCATGATGGCAAAGACGCAACCACGTTGAACGAAGGCCAATCCGGCGCAATCCTGGTTAACCAAACACCATTTTATGCCGAGAGCGGCGGCCAATCTGGAGACCATGGCATTATTCGCCGGGCTGACGGTGCAACGTTTCTTGTAAAGGATACGCAGAAGCGTTTGGGTGATGTGTTTGTGCATCAGGGTGTGGTTGAAAAAGGTTCCTTTCGCGTGGGCCAAGCGGTTGAACTTGAGGTTGATCACCTCCGGCGTTTTGGCAATCGGGCGCATCATTCGGCCACGCATTTGTTGCACGAGGGTTTGCGGCGTGTGCTGGGTGAGCATGTGGCGCAGAAAGGTTCATTGGTTGAACCATACCGATTGCGTTTTGACTTTTCACACTCCAAGGCTTTGAGCGGTGACGAGCTGGCCAAAGTGGAGGCGATTGCCAATGACTTGGTGTTGCAGAACGATGTAGTGAGCACACGCTTGATGTCGGTTGATGCCGCAATTGGCGAAGGAGCCATGGCATTGTTCGGCGAAAAATATGGTGATGAAGTTCGGGTGGTTTCGATGGGCCGCAATGGGCCAAGTTCTAAGCGTCCGATTTTCTCTCTCGAGCTTTGTGGCGGCACGCATGTTTCGCGCACCGGCGACATTGGGCTTATTCGCATTGTAGGTGAAAGTGCATCATCTGCGGGGGTGCGGCGCATGGAAGCTTTGGTTGGGGAGGCAGCGCGTACCTATTTGGGTGAACAAGATCGCCGCGTTCTAGCTGCGGCCTCGGCATTGAAAGTGGCCCCTCAAGATGTCTTGTCACGCATTGATGTTTTGTTGGATGAACGCCGGAAAATGGAACGTGAACTTGGTGACGCCAAGCGCCAGCTGGCGATGGGTGGTGGCGCGGCGGGCGGCGCATCTGCTGACGTTACCCAAATCAACGGTATTAAGGTGATGGCGCGGGTGCTGAAAGGCGTAGGCGCCAATGATCTGAAGCCGATGGCAGATGAGGGCAAGAAAGCCTTAAGCTCTGGTATTGTTGTGCTGGTTTCCATTAGTGACGACGGTAAGGGAGCGGTTGTTGCGGCGGTAACGGCTGACCTAGTAGGGCAATATAATGCTGTCGATCTGGTTAAGGCCGGTGCCACTGCAATGGGCGGCAAAGGTGGCGGCGGCAGGCCTGACATGGCACAAGCCGGGGGCCCCGAAGGTGCGAAGGCTGAGGCGGCTTTGGCAGCCATCAAAGCATTGATTTAAGCGGGCTAGCGCTTATCTCGGCAATGGCAGCCTACAGTTGATTTTGGGTGTGATGCCCAACGGCTTTCATTAGGCTGAAATTTACCAATCTGATCGATATTCACCGTGATGGCAGAGCTGGGAAGTTGCTGCTGATCACGCTGCTCAGTCGAGGTCTGGCGTGAAGCCGCGGTTGATTGGAGAAAATATGGTTCAAATGTTGGCGTCTCATGCTGCCGGTTTTCGACTTGGTCGGGTGGTCGCGCTATTGCTCTTGCCCATGTTGTGGCTATCTTTTGTCATTGTGAATGATGGTTTTCAGCAACTGCGCGAAACAGAAATCACCAGCAATGGCTTGACGCTATTGGACAAAGCGTTCCATTTGATGCTGAGTCAGTTGAATAAAGGCGACGCCCGTGGCAATGCCATTCTGTTTACGGCTGCTGACGAGCAAGTGGCCGCTTCCGCTGGCGTGAGCAAAGAACTTAAGCTTCTCGAAACGGCAGTTTCGAAAGTTGATCCAGACCCGCAGGACATTTTACAGAAATCACTGTCTTTGATGACTGCGATTGGCAATGGACCAATGGCGAACAGCCTTGCTGACATTGAGAGTCGCGCCTTAGCCACAGCGGCCAGTACGGTGATGCCGAATGCGTTGGTGGCCTTTGGTCAAGTTAAAGAATTATCGGGGGTAATTATGCAAACGCAAAATGAAGCAAGTGAAAAATTTCCAGAAATTGCCTCAAGCGCCGCAGTTCTTCAGTTTAATGCACGACAACTAGACAATCTTGTCGTGCGCGCACGCAGCCAAAGCACCGATACGCCGGCCTACTCAGATTTGCTCAGACTGACGTCTCGCTTAAACTTTGACTCAGGTTATTTTAAGGTTCTTTTGTTTGGCCAAGGCGGTGATAGTCACCTGATGATGGGGCAAGTTAACAATGCCGTTGAAGAGGCTGGTGCCAAATGGAGCGGAACACTGAGCAAGGGTTGGGAAGGATTGCAACTGAGGTTGCAAAGTTTGAATGACCTCCGCCGCAAAGACGCCAGTAACCTTGCCTATCGCACGCTTTGCCTTGCCCTATTGGCCGTTCTCTTTAGCTTAGGCACTTCAATCTCCTTGTTCCGGTCAACTTTGCGGCGGCTGGATGAAGTTGAAGCGTCGCGCAAAGATGCCATCGTCGCACGTCTTGATGCAGAGCAGGGTGCCAAAGAACTAAGCCAAGTAAATGACAATTTGGCGGAAATGAATAATCAAATGAACGAAAATCTAAAGTCCCTTCATGCAGCGCAAGATCAACTTTTGAAAAAGGGGCGGCTTGAACAGTTAGGTCACCTCACCGCCACGATTGCACACGAATTGCGCAACCCCTTGGGAGCGGTTAGAACCTCGGCGTTTTTGTTGGAACGCAAGACGCGTGGCAAGGATTTGGGTATTGAGAATCAGCTGCAACGCATCAACAGTGGGATCGCGCGCTGTGACAATACCATTACGCAATTATTGGATTTTTCGCGTTCGCGTCAAGTGCTTGCCAATCAGGAAGATTTTGATTCGTGGTTAGAGAAAATTGTTTCAGAAGAGGCGCAACGGCTTCCCGTCTCAGTTTTGGTGAATTGTAAGCTGGGTTTAGATGGACTGTCGGTGGCATTTGATGCCGCGCGCATGCAACGCGCCGTGGCGAATCTGATTTCGAATGCCTCGGAGGCTATGGTTGGCAATGGCGAAGAGAGTTCGAAATATACGACAAGCGATCCGACCATCACCATTAGCTCTGTACGCGACGGCCAAAGCATAATGGTTCACATCTCTGACAATGGCCCCGGCATTAAGCCTGAAGACTTGGAGCGCATTAGAGAACCGCTATTCACAACGAAGAACTTTGGCACTGGACTTGGATTGCCCGCTGTCGAGCAGATTTTGGCACAGCATGGTGGCAGCCTGACCGTAAACTCCACATTGGGTTCGGGAGCGTGCTTTACGATGCGCATTCCTATTGCCGGAGTTGAGGAACTGGCAGCATGAGCGAAATACTAAACGTCGAGCATTTGCCCGCAGAATTTCTACTTCGCATTCTCGATGCATTGCCAACGCCAATTTTCGTCAAGGGCAAGGACGCGCGGTTTGTTTATTCTAATCGGAAACATAATGAATTGGTGCATCTGCGTGAGGATGAAATAATCGGAAAGACCGATGCGGAAGTTCATCCGGCTCATGTTGCTGAGAATTATGTGCGAACGGATCAGCTTGTGCTTGAGACTGGAACGATCTCATCCATCGAGGAAATGACGCTTGCACGTGATGGTACGCTGCAACCTGTATTGAACCGTAAAGTTCGGATGATCGCGTCTGATGGTGAGCCCTATGTGGTGGGCATAAATTTTAGTTTGTCGGAAGTTAAAATGCGCGAAGATCAATACCGTGCATTGGCTGAAACCGTTCCTGTTGGCGTTCTTCAGATTGAAGAAAATGGATCTGTAAGTTTCAGCAATCCACTCACCAGCACATATTTTGCGAAGGCAGAGCAGGGCTTAACGGTGGCACAAGTCTCAGCGGCATTTGGCGATCCGAAAGGATTTCCCGGCGAGGCAGCACGTTTTGAATGCGGCCTTCGTGATTTGGCTGGCGAGCGGCATCATGTTTTAGTGATCAGCTCTGGTTGGCTCAAGTTAGGCAAGAATTCTAATCGCTCGTCGATTGTGAGTATTGTGGATATTTCCGAAAATGCCGAACTCAAACGCATTAACGAAGAAATTTTGCGCCTGAACCGAGAACTTGCCGACAGCATGCAGAAATTGAAAGACGCGCAGGACGCACTTGTGAAAAAAGGCCGCCTTGAGCAAATGGGTCAGCTTACGGCTACGATTGCTCATGAACTGCGCAATCCCTTGGGCGCGGTGCGCACTTCAGTGTTTTTGGTTGAACGCAAAATTAAAGGCAAAAATTTGGGCGTGGAACCACAGCTGCAACGCATCAACAATGGTGTTTCGCGCTGCGATGCCATTATCACGCAGCTATTAGATTTTTCGCGTACGAAGCAGCTGGAATGTAAATCAGAAGATCTCGATCAGTGGCTTGCAAAATTCTGTGAAGAAGATGCCAGACGTTTGGCGGGGTGTATTAATCTGTCCTGTTATCTGGGCCTTGATGGTGCGCATATTCCATTTGATCCCGGACGTTTGCAGCGTGCGATTGCCAATCTGATCTCTAACGCATCAGAAGCGATGGTGGGCAATGGAGACTTGCCGTTGCCCGGCCAGTTGGCCGAGCCTTCAATCACAGTGACCACGCGCATTATTGGGCGACATGCTGAAATTGAAGTGGCGGATAATGGGCCGGGCATGAGTGAAAGCGTGATTGCCAAAATTCGTGAACCCTTGTTCACCACCAAAAGTTTTGGCACAGGCCTTGGTGTGCCTGCCGTTGAGCAGATTGCGGCGCAACATGGTGGAACACTTTCGATCAAATCGCAACCAGGCGAGGGTGCAAGCTTTATCATTCGCTTGCCACTTGATCTGCACGTTCAAATGGACGCTGCATGATATGCGTGTCATGGCGAATTGGTTCAGGAGAGATTTTATAGACGATACCAAATCAAGAGGCTCACAAATTTGGAGTGCCCTAACGCAAAATTTAAACGATAGAATGAGGAATTAATAATGAAACAGTTGAACATACTTGTTGTTGATGATGATGCGGAAAATGCCGCTGCTATTGCCGAACTTTTCTCATCGGATAACCATCGTGTGATTATGGCCTATAACGGCCAGGAGGCCATTGATGCCTATGCCGTGCATGATTTTGACGTTGGATTTTTTGACGTGATGATGCCAGTGAAAAATGGCGTGGAAAGCTTTCTGGAAATTAGAAAGTTTAACCCAACTGCCAAAGTGTATTTCATGACAGGCTATTCTGAAGGCGAGCTTTTGGATGCGGCGCGCGCGGGCGGGGCGCTTGGCGTGTTTTCAAAACCCACTGATCCTGAAAGCCTGTTAAACATTGTGGAACACGAAGCGGCGTGATGCTGCTTCGCTGTTCCAGTTATTGCTAGCCCATGGCCTTATGCAGGTTCTTGTCTACAGCATCGATAAACCCCTCGGTTGTCAGCCACTGTTGATCGGGGCCTACCAGAACGGCAAGGTCTTTGGTCATTTTTCCCTGTTCAATCGTCTGTACACAGACTTTTTCAAGGGTTTCAGCAAATTTGGCAAGTTTGGCATTGTCATCTAACTTTGCACGATGTTTCAAGCCGCCGGTCCAAGCGAAAATTGATGCGGTGGAGTTGGTGGACGTGGGCTTACCTTGTTGGTGCAAACGGTAATGTCTGGTCACTGTGCCGTGCGCTGCTTCGGCT
>JAYVOQ010000111.1:0-4829 GCA_043757845.1 Hyphomicrobiales bacterium
TCTTCAATCGTCAGTGCTGATTGGTTCTGCGCCCGCGCTACAATTTGGTCGCCCTGCCCGCCGATAACTTTTTCAATGTCTTCAATGCCGGCATTCACACCACCAACATAATCGCCCGCCTTGAAGCGCGGCACCATGGCGTTCTGAATAATGATTGAAGACATGGCATCAGTTAGATCACCTTCGAGACCGTAACCGACTTCAATTGAAACTTTGTGTTCATTGGGCGCAACCAAAACTAAAACGCCATCATTGCGCTTCTTGTCACCCAGCGCCCATTTGCGAAACAATAGATTTCCGTAGTCACGAATATCATAGCCCTCAAGCGTCGGCACGGTTGCTACAGCGATTTGATGACCAGACGCATCTTCGTAATTCTTCAGCTTGTTACCAATAATAACCACTTGGTCAGCGTCCAATACACTGGCCGCATCAACAACAGGACTCGTTGTTAAAACCGGAAAATTGGGTTCAGCCCAAGCGACTGTAATGGCAAAAAGGGCCGCAACAAAAAATATCGCGGCCCGCAAACGGTTCATTATTATGACTTCGGTTTGTTAAAGTCGACTTTTGGCGCAGTATCTGAACCAGCTGTCGCCGTGAATGTTTCGGCGAGCTTTGCGGTCGGATAGAACCAAGCAGCCCACCAGCGACCGGGAATTGTCACAAGCTCTGTATTATAAACCTGCACCGCTTCAATGTAATCTTTGCGCGAAACGGTAATACGATTTTCCGTGCCCTCAAGTTGCGATTGCAGCGCCAAGAAGTTCTGATTTGATTTCAAATCAGGATAAGCCTCAGTTATTGAAAGCAACTTTCCGAGCGCCTGTGAAAGCTGGCCTTGCGCATCCTGATATTTCTTAAAGGCTTCTGGATTGTTGATGATGTCAGCCGGCAAAACCATTTGTGTGGCCTTTGCACGCGCTTCCACAACAGCAGTCAAAACATCCTTTTCCTGTGCGGCGTATCCCTTTACTGTTTCAACCAGATTGGGGATCAGATCAGCCCTGCGCTGATAATTGTTCTGCACATCGCTCCAACGCGCTTTCATCGCCTGATCATAGGTCGGCACATTGTTGATGCCACAGCCGCTGAGAAACATGGCTGTGACGGCGAGAACGAGAAAATTAGCAATACGCATAGTGGCCCCCTCTTAGGTTGAGACTATAAGTTAGCAGTCTGTTAACCATCGCGCAAATGGGGAGTTAAAGTCAAAAAATCAAGGCTGGAAAACTTTAAACTTTTTCGCCGAAATCACGACCGATTTTCAAAACCATCTTGCGCGGCAGGAACGGAACCACCCATTCAAGCAAGAATCGCAATTTGGGATCATTGAACACAACCAACTTGCCCGCCATCATGCCATCATACCCAATCTTGGCCACACTGGCGGCCGAGGGCATTTTGCCCTGAACGCCTTTTGCGTCTTTCATGTCGGCAACATCAAAAAACTCCGTTGCCACGGGGCCAGGGGTGAGCACCGTTGACGTTATACCTTTATCCCGCAATTCCTCTGACAGCGCCAATGAGAATGAATTTACGAAAGCTTTAGTCGCGTGATAGGTCGCTTGAAATGGTCCGGGGATCATGCCTGCTGTTGATCCAACATGCAGAATTTTGCCAGACCGTTTTGCCACCATGTCTTGCAGAACAAGATGGGTCAGAGTCACCAATGATTTTATATTTAAATCCACCATCGCCAAATTGCGCGAAAGATCTGCCTCCTGAAAAAGGCCATGAAATCCAAACCCGGCATTGTTGATCAGAATATCAATATCATGCCCTTTGGCCTTCACTGCATTGTATAGCGCAGTTGTTCCTTCAACAGTTCCAAGATCAGCCGCAAACACATGCGCCTTCACGCCATGTTTTGAAACAAGCTCCGCCGCCAATTTATGCAAAGCCTCTTCGCGCCGCGCGACGATAATGACATCACCTCCAAGGCCGGCATGATAGCGCGCAAATTCTTTTCCGATGCCCGCTGACGCGCCAGTGATGAGTGCAAGTTTTTGGGACATTTGAAACTCCAACGTTTGGTCAATTTTAGAAATGTGAGCGCACAGACTTTTTATCAAGTCAATTTTAACAACTGCTTGCATAGCCATTGTTGAGCTATGTTTTTGCGACCGATGTCTTGAAATATTTCTGCCTAACTTCAGGCACCAATCTGATGAACAGCGAAACATGGATCATCAAAAACAGCGGCACAAAGTAATTCGGAATATAGCGCCAAGGCAATTGACCTAATGCTGCAACACCTGGCTCTTGTGCAAAAAGCTGTATGGGTGATCCCATTTGCGATGTGACCCCTAAGAAAATAGCAATTATGAAATCGAAAAACCCAACAAAATTCCATGCCAAAACCCAAAATTTCCAGCCAGGCTTTTGCTTCCAAGCAATGTAAGCGGCAGGAATTGCAAAGGCCGCCGCAATTATGTCGCCCGAACCTGCAATCAATGCAAAAGGATCAGATAAACGCCCCTCATGGTTTAGAGCGATAAAGATCCCTCCAGCGAATCGTGAAGATTGAACTGCTACAAGTGTCGCAATACTGGCATTTACCAAAATGGTTTTTGCCAAAGCTGATCGCGCATAAAATATTCGAAATGCAATCACTGGAAGAAAAATCGAGAACGCAGCACCGGGCATCGGCCCAATTCTGGGCAATGACACGAGCGTTGTAAACAACAACCATGCGACCAACAAGCCACCTACCTTATAAAATGCCGCGCCCTTAAGTTTGAGTGCTCGCAAAATGAAGTAGATGATAACAGGGCTGGCGATTGCCACGAATGCATATAGAATTTGATCAAGAGTCATTTTTATGTCCTTTATTTTCTTCAGTCAGCCTGCGCATGGCGCTGATAATTTGATCCCGCAACTGTTTCTGCGTTTCGTCTTTGGGCATGGCGCGCATCATAGCCAGGCCGCCGACCAACATTGAAAGTGCTGCCCAAGCGTGTTCGGGTTCCAAACCATTGGCCGCTGCCAGCGCGTTTTTTGTTTCTTCAGCGCCCTTTTTAAAAGCCTGCAGAACTGGCTCTTCCTGCCTGCGCACCTCGCTAATCAATGCGCCAGCTGGGCAGCCCTGAGCGACATCAGCCACGCGCTCATCCGAAAGATAATATTTGGCGATCAACCCAGCATCGTTCTGCGCATTGGCGATTTTGGCCAAGCCTCTAAAATTTATAGGGCTTTGCTCCAACGCTTTCTCCATCGCGGCAGCCAGCATTTCGGTTTTGTCGGCAAAGTGCGCATAGAAGCCACCATGGGTCAGCCCCACTGCTTTCATCACAGCGGGCACACTGGTTTCACTGAACCCTCGTTCCCGCATCAATTGTGACGCCGCATCAATGATCAACTCGCGTGTCTTGGCACTATGGCCTTTGTCATATCGAACCATAATTGAATTTCATCTTTTACGTTTAAGTCTTGACAATTATTATATGATGATCATAATATAAAAGCAAGTTCAAATTTTACTCCTGAAGTGGAAAGCCTTATGTCTGCTGTTGAATTCGCAAATCTCGCTGTTTTGCTCACGGATATTTTCATGCCGCTTACTACCGTCGCGATTTTCATTTTGATCAATAGAGCTGCAATTTGGCAACCGATATCCAAACTTGCTGCCCTTCCACTTGGTCTAGCCCTCATCTGGGCCAGCCTGTGGACATGGTGGCCACCACTTGCCAGCATACGTTTTCAGCCACCTCCGCTGGGCCAAGGTGGCGCAATTTTTCTGGTGATTGTCTCATTCGTTAGTTTGCTGGCTTTCAATTCCGTGCGCCAAATATTTGCAAATGCTGATTTGAAAATCTTTCTATGGTTGGGCCCGTGGCGAATTTTCTATGGCATTGCATTGCTTGTCATTGGTCTGGCCGGAGGTTTACCTGCGGAATTTTTCCGGACAGCTAGTTTTGGCGACATCGCTGTCGGAGTTTGGGCCGTGACTATGTTGGCGCGGCTGAAAACAGTTTCATCTCAGGAGATTTTGTTTTGGAACATTTTAGGCCTCGCCGATCTCATTCACGTCCTTGCCGTCGGGGCTTTTAGTTTGGGTAAATTTTTCAACCTCCATCCAGAATTTTCACCGCCCAGCCTCTTACCCATTGCCGGTGTACCCATGATGATTGCTATGCACGTCTACGCGCTATGGGCATACACCAGACCAAGGCAGAATGTCGCAAACTCTTAAGCCTTTCTGTTCTGCCTGTTCGCCACCAAATCATCCACCACCGCCGGATCAGCCAAAGTTGATGTATCCCCCAATGCGGAAAAATCATCTTCCGCAATTTTGCGCAAAATGCGGCGCATAATTTTGCCGCTGCGTGTTTTGGGTAATCCCGGTGCGAACTGAATTTTATCAGGTGTGGCCAATGGTCCAATTTCTTTGCGCACATGATCGACAAGAACTTTCTTTAATCCATCGTCGCCGCTCTCGCCCAGCATCAAGGTAACATAACAATAAATGCCCTGCCCTTTAATATCATGCGGATAACCAACCACTGCGGCCTCAGACACTTTAGCATGAGAAACCAAAGCGGATTCCACTTCAGCTGTGCCAAGGCGATGGCCAGAAACATTCAGTACGTCATCGACACGACCCGTGATCCAATAATAGCCGTCTTTGTCGCGCCGACAGCCATCACCTGTAAAATACATGCCTTTGTATGTCGAAAAATAATTCTCAACAAAGCGCTTATGATCGCCATAAAGTGTGCGCATTTGCCCTGCCAGGAATCCAAGATCACCAAATTGCCGGAAGCTTCACCTTCCAGAAATGCACCTTTGTCGTCCACCAAAGCAGGCCGGCAACCAAAGAAAGGTTT
>JAYVOQ010000112.1:0-4811 GCA_043757845.1 Hyphomicrobiales bacterium
CGGGTCAAGCCGCCGTTTCAGGGTTTACAACGCCACAAATGGCCGTTTTCTGCGTTTGGCAGTTGATGGCCACCACATGACGCTCGTAGGCACTGACGGCGGCTTGCTTTCCGCACCCGTGGCTGGCCTCGAAGAACTTCTGTTGGCACCGGCAGAGCGCGCCGAGATCGTTGTTGATTTTCAAACCAATGCCGGAACATTTGCGCTGAACACCATGCCCTATGAGCGTGGTTGGATGGGCATGGGCAAGCCAGAACCTACAACCTTGCAACTCATGCATTTTGAACTCAAAGGTGCCGCCGCAAAGCCTATCATCCTGCCCGAAATATTGCGCGACATTGCGCCTCTGGGAGAAGCGAAGGAAACCAAGCGCCTCACGTTCAGTGAAACCATGGGCATGGCCAACGGGGCGATGACCATGGGCTTTCTAATTGATGGCAAGACCTTTGACATGGCCCGCATCGATCTCAAGAGCCGTGCCAGAGACGTGGAGCTTTGGGAAATCTCAAACACAACTGACATGGATCATCCCCTGCACATTCACGGCACACAATTTCAAATTGTTGAGCGCGAGCGCAATGGTGTCAAAACACCCTCGCCGTATTTAGCTTGGAAAGACACCGTCAACATCACCAGCAAGGAGATAGTGCGGATCAAGGTCCTGCACTCCACACCTGGTGTGCGCATGTATCACTGTCATATTCTCGAACACGAGGATGCGGGCATGATGGGTCAGTTGGAAGTCGCTTGAGAAACACGATGTCAAACAGGCGCTCGACACTGGCTTGGATCGGCGGCTTGGCGCTTCTGGCCTTCGGTTTTCAAAAGGCGCGTAATATCATTGGGCCTTATGTCATTGATCCGCCGCTTGTAAAAATCCACCAAACGCCGCTTCAATTGCCAGTCGTTAGTTTTAATGATGAAAAAGAAAGCACCAAGACACTCGCGAACTTCGCTGGAAAGCATGTGCTGGTGAACATCTGGGCCAAGTGGTGCCCACCCTGCAAAGAGGAAATGCCCTCGCTGGACAGATTGCAAGAGAAACTCGGGCCGAATGCTGATTTGCAGGTTGTTGCGATATCGGTTGACCCTATCAGCTTTGATCAAATTCGCGCTTTTTATTCAGTCATCGGTGTCAAGTCTCTTGCACTTTATAGAGGTGAGGAGTCTGAGCTCATGCAATCTTTTAGGATTCCAGGGCTGCCTACCAGCTTGCTCATAAATCACAACGGTGAAGAAATCGGAAGAATGATTGGTCCGACGGTCTGGGACTCATCAAGAGTCGTTGATCAACTTACGAGGCTGGCAACGTAAATATTTTTATAGCTCGACCAAAATTAACAATAACTCGCTACATCAAAATGGAGAAAAAGCCTTGAATAGAAGTTCAAAAATCATAGCATCAGTCGTCGGCATCGTAGTGTTTGGCGCTTTTGCAATTTCGCAACTGCCGAATGGTGGGTCGGGTTCGATGGGAGGCATGAAAATGTCTGCATCTGATGCTTCGCCTTCAACTAAAGCTTTTGAGACTGCTATGTCAGGGATGATGAAGGGTATGATGGCTTCTGCCACTGGCAAAGCCGATCTTGACTTTGTACAAGGCATGATCCCGCATCACCAAGGTGCGATCGATATGGCGAAAGTCGCGCTGCAATATGGCAAAGACCCTGAAATCAAAAAGCTAGCCGAGGACGTTGTTAAAGCCCAGGAAGGCGAAATTTCAGCCATGAATGAATGGTTGACGAAGACTGACAAGGCATCACTGCCTCAATCTCCTGAGTCCGCTAAAGCGAACGATCAAGCGATGGCGACCATGATGAAAAATATGATGAGCAGTTATACAGGTAATGCCGATGTTGATTTTGTTAAAGGCATGATTCCCCATCATCAAGGTGCAATCGACATGGCGAAAGTGGCTTTGCAATTTGCGAAAGACCCTGCACTCTTGAAACTTGCTGGCGACATTGTCAGTGCCCAAGAAGGCGAGATCAACTTCATGAATAATTGGCTGAAAAAGAATGGCCAATAAGCTTGGTTCGATGCCGCAAACATTAGCTTACAATCGAACCGCCCGAGCTCTGCATTGGTCAATGGCAATTGTGATCATTCCCATGTTGCTGCTTGGGCAGCAGACAATGGGAAGCCATGATGCCCGCTGGCTGCCAACGCTCCATGCCAGTCTAGGTTTGGTACTTGTCTTTCTACTTTTCGCGAGACTGTACTGGCGTTGGAAGCATTCGCCACCTGTCAACGAAAATGGATCAATCTGGGCGAAACCGTCGGCACGCTTGACGCATCTGGCGCTCTATTGTGCGATGTTGCTAATCCCTCTCACCGGATGGATGGCCTATACCGAACATGTGCGTCGCTCATTGGGCGCGCGCCCTGCCAGTTGGTTTGGTCTGAGAATTCCGCTGTTACCCGACTATGGGATCAACTGGCACCGCATTCACAATTGGGGCGGCAAACTTGTGTTGCTTCTCATCGCGCTCCATGTGGCAGCAGCATTAAAGCATCATTTCTGGGATAAGGATGATACACTAAACCGCATGCTGCCATGATCCCTCACCGCGCTTTCAACAAGCGCAGCGCGTTCATCGTCACCAATACTGTTGCACCGGTGTCAGCCAAAATCGCAATCCACAGTCCGGTCATGCCTAATATGGTCGTGACCAAGAATACGGCTTTTAGGCCCAACGCCAAGCCCACATTCTGGCGGATGATAGACATGGTGCGGCGGGACAGACTGATCAAAGCGGCAACATCGGTAATGCGGTTGTTCATCACTGCGGCATCGGCTGCTTCTAAAGCCACATCAGTGCCGGAACCCATGGCAATGCCCACAGTGGCCGCTGCAAGGGCTGGTGCATCATTGATGCCATCCCCAACTTTGGCAATGCCGCCATCCAACGCGCGTTCTTTGATAACGGCGAGCTTATCCTCCGGCAGCAATTCAGCCATCACCTTCATGCCCAGAATTTTACCGACGGCTTCGGCATTGGCTCTATTATCACCCGTGAGCATGATGGGTTGAAGGCCGAGTGCGATGATTTCCTTGACGCCTTGAATGGCATCTTGGCGTGGCTCATCGCGAAGGGCGATCAAGCCAATCGCTTTGTTGCTGACAAGCACAACGGAAACGCTTTTGCCTTCAGCTTCCAAGGCACTGGCGCTGGCCAGAACAGTTTCGTCCTTCACATCCAAACGTGCGGCCGCACCTATCGTAACCAGCTTGCCATCAATAGTCGCCCGCAATCCCTTGCCGGGAATGGCATGTGATTCAACAGCCTTGAACTTGATATTCTTGGCTTGAGCATGAGCCACAATAGCTGTGGCCAGTGGATGGGATGAACCTGATTCAGCAGCGGCAGCGATGCTCAGAATTTCATCGGCACTGGTTTTGCCAAACGCCACAATATCAGTGACCTTGGGCTTACCTTGAGTCAATGTGCCGGTCTTATCAAAGGCGATATGTTTCACTTTACCAATCGCTTCCAACACACCGCCACCCTTTACCAGAAGACCGCGCTTGGCTCCTGCTGCAAGGGCCGAAGCAATGGAGGCAGGCGTAGATATGACCAACGCACAAGGGCAGCCGATCAACAACAAAGCCAGTGCACGGTAAACCCAAGTGTTCCAAACGCCTCCCATTAGCAAAGGCGGCACCACAGCAACGGCGATAGCCAGCAAACAAATGGCTGGCATATACCAACGCGCAAATTGCGTGATGAAGCGTTCCGAAGGAGCTTTAGAGTCCGCCGCTTCTTCAACCAATCTCACAACACGGGCAATCACTGTGTCTTCTGCTGGCTTGTCAACCCGCACACGCAAAACAGCTTCGGTGTTGATTGAACCCGCCAGAATAATATCGCCTTTGCCTTTGGTGCGCGGTACGGATTCTCCAGTGAGCGCCGATTCATCAACCGAAGAGGTGCCCGAGACAATGGTGCCGTCAGCCGCTACGCGATCCCCTGGGCGCACTACAATGATGGTGCCAATGGCAATATCCATGATCGGTGTTTCAACAAGGCCATTTGGCGTTTCAACCATTGCCGTTTTGGGTGCAATCTGTGCCAGCGCTTTAATGCCAGATCGGGCGCGGCCTGCGGCGACACCTTCCAGAAGTTCACCCACCGCAAAGAGAGCGACGACGATGGCCCCTTCTTCATATGCACCCAGTGCAATGGCTCCGGCTACCGCGATGGTCATCAACATTTCAATGGTGAACAGCGATCCGGTGCGCAGAGCCGCAAAGGCACGACGCGCCACAGGGAATGTGCCGATTGCGGCAGCAAACAGAAACAGAGGCATGGCCGCAACGGGCAATATATATTGCGCGAGGTAGCCAACAGCGATGATGATCGCCGTGATGATAACATATGTGCCGCGCTGTGACTTCCACCATGCGCCTTCAATGGGTTCACCATGATCATCGTGATCACCATGTTCTTCTTCTGCATGACTTACGTGGTCGTGGCTTTCATGGTCATGACCCGAATGATCATGGCCATCATGTTCATCATGCGGCTTTTTAGCACTGATGGGTGCAGGTTTTTGTGTCTTGTCAAAAATGGAAATCTTATAACCAAGTGTCTGTACTGTTTTTTGAATGGCGGCAGACTGCACCGGATCGACGGCATCAACCGTTAGCGTTTCACTGTGCAACCCAACCTTCACATTCAACACGCCATCAATCCGCGACACTGCAGTTTCAATTTTTGAAACACAAGCCGCGCAATCCATGCCACCGATCTTGAATTTGCTTTGTGCTGCTGTTGCCATGGGAATGAGTCTCCGAATAATCTAAATAT
>JAYVOQ010000113.1:0-18074 GCA_043757845.1 Hyphomicrobiales bacterium
CCCGCAAAACACAACGTCAATATCGCTTGCAAAACGCAAACCAGCGTCCATCACACAATCGCACGTCAAAACAACAATTGATCAGAGGTTCCTTAGGTAATATCTCACCGATCCATGAAATTGGGGGTCCTTATTTTCTAGAATCCCTCTTTCGATATCCAAAATTTGCTGCTGGATTTTGTAGAACGTGATGCGCTCTACAGTAATTAATAAGTCGATGTAACGGTTATGAACAAACGAGCGAGCCCGCTCCTTTGCCTCGCGGCTTAGTGCAGACATTCTTATTTTGTTTTCAAGCGTGTGTAGCTTCCTATGGAGGGGATCACTCATGGCATGAGCGAGGTCAGGCCCGTCAACTCCATGCAGCATGTCAAACTTGTAATAGTTGAAGAACCCTTGCAAAAATGACATTAACAATTTTTGAAGGGGCTGCCTCTTTAAAATTGAAATGTTGTATTTCTCGATAAGTTCACGTTCCACCTCTTGCGAGACTTCAAATGTCGACAGTATGAACGGAATTTTATTTTCTACAGCAATAGACAATAGCTCATTTTGCAATCTCCTTGAATCTACGTCCGGTATGAGCTCTTCGGTAAAAAATCCAAATATTTCTTTTGGTTCGAAAACGGTCAAGATTTCAGTGTCCGGATCTACAAACACACACCGTATTCCCAAACGCTTTTCAATAAACTCCGGATAGTGAAAATTAATCTTACACAAACTCGGATCGGTCTGTTTCAAGTAAGTCGTTGGCAAATCCACTAACTCGATCAGTTCGCTAATTGTACTGATATCCGCAAAATATCGAGGATCAACTAGAATATTAAAATTGTTGAATATCAATTGCCAAGCCATAATCTTCGTCCCTTACCCCAACGTCGTTTTCATGATGGACTCAAAACTATTGTTGGCACTGAGAGGCTCGCAGATGGGAAGACCCAATTCTGGAGTATGACTGCAGATAGCCGACCCAGCGTACGTTGTAAAGCATTATTTTCACTTGATAGGATTTTATTTTAAACTTGTTTTATCAGCAGTTTGCGCAGACAAAAAATACCGCCTATAAGATTCGAAATCCAATCACATGCGGACACAAACGCCATGATCAAATCTGAACTTGTTATCAAGATCGCTGAAAAAAACCCGCATCTTTACCACCGCGATGTGGAACGCATTGTGAACCGCGTGTTTGATGAGATCACTCATGCCATGCGTGATGGCAACCGTGTGGAGCTTCGCGGCTTTGGGGCCTTCTCGGCCAAAGAGCGCCAAGCGCGCCAGGGCCGCAACCCGCGCACTGGTGCTGCGGTGGAAGTGACGGAAAAGCGGGTGCCGTTTTTCAAAACCGGCAAGGAGTTGCGCCAGCGGCTCAACGCCAAGGGCTGAGTGAAATTGCGCCGTTTCTTTCGCTGGCTGATTGGCCTGCCGATTTTTGTGATCGTTATGGGCTTTGCTGTTGCCAATCGGCAGTGGACGCAACTTTCCCTTGATCCATTCCACGAAACTGCGCCAACATTGGCTTTGACTATGCCGCTGTGGCTATTGCTGTTTGTTGGCATATTCATCGGCATTTTGGTTGGCTGGTTCTTTTGTTGGCTGGGGCAAGGCAAATGGCGCAAATTGGCGCGCGAACGCCAGCGCGAAATTGCGCGGTTGCAGAACGAGATCGTTTTGGTGAAACAAGGGCCAGATAAATTAGAAGCCCAGATGCTGGCGCCTTTGCCTGGTCTTATGCCTTGAAATTTTTCTCTGCCGCTGATTTGGCAGTGCCCACATACCGCGATTACGTTGAAGCTTTGCGGTCAGCCTTTCGGGGCGAGGTGACGGCACCACAGCGCTTTGTGGCTGAGACGGGGCCACATACCACATTGCTTACCATGCCCGCTTGGGATGAGGCTTTTATCGGTATCAAAACGGTTACGGTGAAAGGCGACAATGCCGCACTTGGCCTGCCCGTGGTGCAGGGATCATATCTGCTGATCGATAATGCGACGGGGGCACCGGTGGCGGTGATGGATGGCACAGAACTGACCAGACGGCGCACGGCAGCGGCCTCAGCTTTGGCTGCGGATTATTTAGCCCGCAAAAATGCATCCACTTTACTGCTGGTGGGCGCTGGTTCGTTAGCTCCACATTTTGCCAAGGCCCATGCGGCGGTTCGCCCGATTACACGCGTGTTGATCTATAATCGCACGCCAGAAAAGGCCGTAGCTCTGGCGCGAGAGATTGGTGGCGAAGCTGTTACCGATATGGGCAAGGCTTGTGCTGAAGCCGATATTATTTCCGGCATCACCTCTGGAAACACCGCCGTAATTTTGGGCCGCACTATTAAGCCCGGCACGCATATAGATTTGGTGGGGGCCTATAAGCCAGAGATGCGTGAGACTGATGCTGAGGCGGTGGGCCTATCTCGCGTGTTTGTGGATACACGTGAAGGGGCCGAACACGAAGCCGGTGATCTGCATTGCGCCGCCAAAGAAGGCCATTTTAATTGGGCCTATATTCAGGGTGATTTGTCTGAGCTGTGCCTTGGCACCAGGCTTGGTCGCAAGACTGATGCAGAGGTAACGTTGTTTAAATCCTCTGGCACGGCGCTGGAAGATTTGGCAGCGGCGAAGATGGTTTATTTGCGCCAAACCTGATTTCGCGCTAGGGCCAAGGTCATGACAACTATCAATCCCATTTGCGTGGCCCTTGATACGCCTGACGTTGGCAAGGCTGTGGCTCTTGCCAATATCTTAAAGCCACATGTTGGCATGTTGAAAATTGGCATGGAATTTTTCTATGCCAATGGAGCGGCGGGCTACGAAGCAGTGGCACGCCAAGGCATTCCGATATTTCTTGATCTGAAGCTGCATGATATTCCCAACACGGTGGCGCAGGGCCTGATGTCGCTTCTGAAATTGGCGCCCGCACCGGCGATCTTGAATGTGCATTGTTCTGGCGGATTTGACATGATGAAGGCTGCCAAGGATGCCGTGGGCGATCAAACGAAATTGATTGGTGTGACCATTCTCACTTCTCTCGCAAATGAGAACATTTGGGCTGTGGGTTTTGATGCCCGCAAAACTGATGAACACGCTTTGAATTTGGCTAAGCTGGCCTATGAAGCCGGGCTTGATGGTGTGGTGTGTTCGCCGCTTGATTTGGCCGCTATCCGCACGTCATTGCCGCGCAAATTTCTGACTATTGTGCCTGGAATCAGAACCGCCGATACCGCCGCTCACGATCAAAAGCGTATCGCCACGCCCAAGGCCGCCATGGCTTCGGGGGCAAATGTTTTGGTGATAGGCCGCGCCATTACGAGAGCGCCTGATCCTGCCGCCGCTGCTGCTGCCATCTTTGAGAGCCTGCAATGACCAAGGTTAAAATTTGCGGGCTTTCGACCCCGGAAACAATGCAAGCCACGCTGGATTTTGGCGCCGAAATGGTGGGCCTTAATTTCTTTGCAAAGTCACCGCGCTTGGTATCCTTTGAGCAAGCGGCGCGCCTTGCCGACCAAGCCCGCGGCAAGTCCAAAATCGTGAGCTTATTTGTGGATGCGAATGATGCACTTCTCAAATTAATCAATTCGGCGGTGCGGCCCGACTATTTCCAGGCCCATGGCAGCGAAACGCCAGAGCGCGTGGCTGAGATAGTCAAGCTTTTTGGTGTGCCCGTGATTAAAGTTATTAAGGTGAAAGAGGCCCCCGATGTGGCGGCAGCGCAACATTACAAGCACGCCGCCGAACTCATTCTTTTCGAAGCCAAGGCCCCGGAAGATTTGCTGCCCGGTGGCAATGGCCATTCATTTGATTGGAACTTGCTAAAAGGCAAAGATGGGCAATTCATGCTGGCGGGTGGCCTTACCCCCAACAATGTGGCCGAGGCCATTCGCCTGTCGCGCGCGCCCATCGTTGATGTGTCTTCCGGCGTAGAGACTTTGCCCGGCAAGAAGGATATTCACCTCATTCGGAAATTCATTGAGGCGGCCAAGTCTGCCCGCTAAGAAAGCATCATGATAAGCAAACCTAATTCCTACCGCACAGGCCCAGACGAAAAAGGCCTGTTTGGCATTTATGGTGGCCGTTTCGTGGCCGAAACATTGATGCCACTGATCTTGCAACTTGAGCAAGCCTATAAAGACGCCAAAGCTGACCCCAGTTTCAAGGCAGAACTTGATAGCTTCCTTGAACATTATGTGGGCCGCCCTTCGCCATTGTATTTTGCCGAGCGCATGACCGAACATCTGGGTGGTGCCAAAATCTATTTCAAGCGCGATGAGCTTAATCACACCGGTGCCCATAAGATCAACAATGTGATGGGCCAGATTTTATTGGCACGGCGCATGGGCAAGAAGCGCATTATTGCTGAAACTGGTGCTGGCCAGCACGGCGTGGCAACGGCCACCGCTTGTGCGCGCTTTGGCCTTGAGTGTGTTGTCTATATGGGCGAGGTGGATATTGAACGCCAGATGCCCAATGTGTTCCGCATGAAACTGTTGGGTGCCACTGTGGTTCCGGCTAAATCCGGTTCGCGTACGTTGAAAGATGCGCTGAATGAAGCGCTGCGCGATTGGGTTTCCAATGTGGAAGACACGTTTTATTGCATCGGCACGGTGGCTGGCCCCCATCCATACCCCGAAATGGTGCGCGATTTTCAAAGCATCATTGGCGAAGAAACCAAACGCCAGATGATGAAGGCGGAAGGGCGCTTGCCCGATTCACTGGTGGCGGCCATCGGCGGCGGCTCTAATGCCATGGGCTTGTTCCATCCATTTCTTGATGATGCATCTGTGGAGATTATTGGCGTGGAAGCGGCTGGCTATGGCTTGAAGAAAAAACATGCGGCCTCAATCGCTGGCGGAAGGCCTGGCGTGTTGCATGGCAACCGCACTTATTTGCTGATGGATGATGATGGCCAGATCACCGAGGGCCATTCGATTTCAGCGGGCCTTGATTACCCCGGCATTGGGCCTGAACATGCTTGGTTGCATGACATGAAACGGGTTCAATATGTTTCAGCCACCGACAAGGAAGCTTTGGCCGCGTTTCAACTGTGCTGCAAACTGGAAGGAATTATTCCAGCCTTGGAACCTTCCCATGCTTTGGCCCATGTGATGAAAATTGCACCCAAGCTGCCACGCGAGCATTTAATGGTGATGAACTTGTGCGGCCGTGGCGACAAAGACATATTCACAGTGGCCAACATTTTGGGGGTGAAGCTGTGAGCACGCGCATCGCCGACAAATTCGCCGCATTGAAAAAAGAAGGTCGCGCTGCGATGATGACGTTTGTCACCGCAGGCGATCCTGATCATGCAACTTCGTTGAAAATTATTCAGGGCCTACCCAAAGCCGGAGCTGATATTATTGAATTGGGCATGCCCTTCACTGATCCTATGGCCGATGGGCCAGCCATTCAGGCGGGCGGCCTTCGCGCCCTTAAAAATGGCGCTTCTATGAAAAAGACTTTGGCCTTGCTGAAGGCGTTTCGTGTGAAAGACAAAACAACGCCTGTGGTCTTGATGGGCTATTACAATCCGATTTATGTTTATGGCGTGCCAAAGTTTTTAGAGGATGCGAAGGCTGCGGGCGCTGATGGCTTAATTGTGGTTGATCTGCCGCCAGAAGAAGATGAAGAGCTTTGCCTGCCCGCGATGGCTGCTGGTCTTAACTTTATACGTTTGGCCACACCGACCACTGATGATGTGCGGGCCCCTGCCGTTTTTAAAAATACCTCTGGCTTTGTGTATTACGTTTCCGTTCTTGGCATCACCGGCACGAAGGCACCTGACCTTAAATCAGTTGCCGCCAATGTGAAGCGATTGAAGAAGCACACTTCATTGCCCATATGCGTTGGGTTTGGTGTGAAAACAGCAGAGCAGGCGCGTGCCATTGCCAAGGTGGCAGACGGCGTTGTGGTGGGCTCGGCTTTGGTTTCTGCGGTGGAAAATTCGTTGAACAAGCAAGGCCGACCGACTTTGCAAACGCCGAAAGCGGTGCATAAGTTAGTTGCTGAACTGGCCAAGGGTGTGAGAAGCTAAAGCATGAACTGGATCAAGAATTTCGTTCGCCCGCGCATACGCTCCATTCTCGGGGCCGCAACAGCCAAGCGCGATGTGCCAGAGAATATGTGGATCAAAGATCCCGATTCTGGGCAGATGGTATTTTATAAAGATTTGGAAGCGAACCAATTTGTATTTCCCGGATCACACCATCATCACCGTATGCCTGCGGCCATGCGCTTCACATCGATGTTTGATGGTGGTGAGTTTGAGAAGCTTTCCGCCCCTACGGTTTTTGTTGATCCTTTGAAATTTCGGGCAGAGAAAAAATATATTGATCAACTGCGTGATGCCAAAGCCAAGGGTGGCATTGAAGATTCGGTGCAGGCAGGTTTTGGCCAAGTGAACGAGCAATCTATGGTGCTAGCCATTCAAGACATGGGCTTTATCGGCGGGTCTTTGGGCATGGCGGCTGGTGATGCAATTATTGCGGCGATGCGTTTTGCCGTTTCTAAGGAATGCCCATTTGTGATGTTTGTGGCCTCAGGTGGGGCGCGTATGCAGGAAGGCATTTTGTCTTTGATGCAGCTGCCCCGCACCACGATTGCCGTGCAGGAATTGCGAGCCGCGAAATTGCCTTACATTGTGGTGCTGACCAATCCGACAACGGGTGGTGTGACTGCTTCTTACGCGATGTTGGGTGATGTGCATTTGGCAGAGCCTAAGGCCATTATTGGCTTTGCAGGCCAGCGCGTGATTGAACAAACCATTCGCGAAAAATTGCCGGAAGGATTTCAGCGCTCGGAATATCTGAAGGATCACGGCATGGTTGATTTGGTTGTGCACCGTCATGAGATGAAGACCACGGTAAGCCGCATTGCGCGTTTGTTGGCAAAGCAAGAGGCTGGCACTTCAATGGGCGCTTTGGTGCCTGTGGCTGGCTAAGATTTATTTTCCCTCCCCTACTTGTAGGCGAGGGTAGGGTGGTGTTGGTTCAACGAGTCAAATGTCAATGATTGAGTTTGCTGAGTCACCTCCACCCTACCCTCCCCCGCGAAGGGCGTGGGAGGGAGACAAATTTCATCATGCGCTCTGATGCCATTTTGATGCGGTTGCTGGCACTGCATCCTAAAATTATTGATCTTTCGCTGTTGCGCATGGAGCGGCTGCTGGGGCGGTTGGGAAATCCTGAGCGCAAACTGCCGCCCATTGTTCACATTGCGGGCACTAATGGCAAAGGCTCAACTTTGGCTTTCATGCGCGCTATGATGGAAGCGGCCGGGTTGAAGGTTCACACTTATACATCGCCCCATCTGGTTAAGTTTCATGAGCGTATCGGACTTGCGGGCAAACTCATTTCAGAGCCTGAGCTTGTGGCCTTGCTGGAAGAATGTGAAGCGGCCAATGGATCAGAACCCATTACGTTTTTTGAGATTACGACGGCGGCTGCATTTTTGGCTTTTGCGCGGCAGCCTGCTGATTATTTGCTTTTAGAAGTTGGGCTGGGTGGAAGGCTTGATGCCACCAACGTGATTGAAAAGCCTGCGGTGAGCGTGATCACATCCATCGGGCTTGATCATCAACAATATCTTGGCGAAACAATTGAAGAGATTGCACGCGAGAAGGCTGGCATTTTAAAGCGCGGCTGTGTTGGTGTGTTGGGGGCAAATGCGCCTGAGGTGCGCGAAGAAGTTGAACGCATAGCAGAACGCATTTCTGCGCCGTTGAAAATTTCTGGCCAAGAGTGGCAGGCCTACACCCAACATGGACGGCTGGTGTTTCAAGACGAAGATGGGCTTTTGGATTTGCCAATGCCGGCACTTGCTGGCCCCCACCAGATTGATAACGCAGGCAATGCGATTGCGGCGCTGCGGGTGTTGAATGATAAGCGCGTCACCGAAGAGGCTATTGCCGAAGGTTTGCGCAAAGTCACTTGGCCCGGGCGGATGCAAAATTTAGGCGATGGGCATTTGCGAACATTCGTTTCACAAAGTGCTGAGATTTGGCTGGATGGGGGGCACAACGGGCCGGCAGGACCAGTGGTGGCGCAAACGCTGAAGGACTTGGCTAAGCGTGGGCCCAAGCCACTGGTATTAATTTGGGGCATGTTGAACACCAAACACCCCGGCGCCTTTATTACGAATTTCAAAGGGCTGGCGGATGAAGTGATCTGCTTGGCCATCCCTGATGAGGCAAATGCCATTGCCGCGGACGAGCTTGCAAAAGTGGCAAAGAGTGAAGGTGTAAAGGCTTCGGTTACCTCGTCCATTCCAAAAGCATTGGAGCAGGCCTGCTTATGGCATCCTGCTCCACGCATTCTGATTTGTGGTTCGCTCTATTTGGCGGGTCATGTTCTGGCATTGCATTCCGGCGAAGAAGCTTCAGCCGTGAGTGGCGCTGCCAGGCGTTAGAGTGCGCCTTCGATCCAATTCTTCAAGGCATTCTTGGGGCCAGCGCCCACTTGGGTTGAGGCAAGTTTGCCCGCTTTGAACACCATCAAAGTGGGGATTGAGCGGATGCCCATCTGTGAGGCTACGTTGGGGTTTTCGTCTATGTTCAATTTGACGATTTTGGCGCGGGGGCCAAGCTCTTTTGCAATCTCTTCGAGATGCGGGCCGATGGTTTTGCAAGGGCCACACCATTCAGCCCAGAAATCGACAACGACTGGGGTGTCGGATTTCAGGACTTCAGCATCAAAAGTAGCATCTGTAACCTTATGGGTGGACATGAGGGAATCTCCTGCAAATGGTATCTATTAGAGTTACAGGTAGGCAGTGGAGCTTGCCCCGTCAAGCCTCTGCTTGTTCAACTTCTTGCAAGGCTGCCGTGAGGACGGCTTCTTGGAGAATTTCAAGGTTGCCGGTGTGTGTCCATAAAAGGGCGGCGGTGACAGGCCTGTCTGGGAAGGCTTCGCTCAGCAAATGCACATAGGCCGCCATTTGCCGCACATAATCAGATTTTGATTCGGTTGTGGAACGATCAGTCTTATAATCCAGCAGCCAAATACCTTCGTTGGTGACTTTTAGACGATCCAACCTACCGGTCACTGATCTGCCATTGACTAAGGTTCCGGCAATGTCAGTCTCTCCCCGACTTTCGGAACCTAGAAATGGTGCCACGCTGGCTTGCGAGATCGCTTCCACCAAGTGTGCGGTTTCGGCCTTGCTCAGCACTAAACCTTCGGCGCGGGTTTGTGCCAAAGATGAGCGGAATTGTGGACTGGCATCGGCTAGCTCTTCCAATAATTTGTGAACGGCGCGACCGTGGCGGGCAGCGCCTGCGTTGTATCCTTTGGGGCCGTGTGAAAGCGCTGTTACGGAATGCAAAAGCGATGGCTTTTCAAATGCCGCAGCTTGATCCAACCATGGCGGCGTTTCCAATTTCGGGGTTTTGGGTTTTCCATTCGGATGAAGCCACACATCAGCGGCACCGAAACGCAGGGGAGCATCTGGCGTTGGCTTGCCCAGAACATCTGTGATGGTGCGCCACCAACTGTTATCTTTCACTTCGCCTTTTTTAGGGGCAACGCCGGTGATGTAAAGCTCATCGGCCGCACGCGTCATTGCCACATAGAGCAGACGCATGCTTTCGGCTTGTTGAAGTTGTTCAGCGTTTTGTTTCCACGTTTCTAGGATTTCCACATGGGGTTTGGCATCGCTCACCAGCCAAATGGGGAGGCCAGAGGTTATGCCATCACTAGGCGTTTGAATTACCGAAGGTAGACTTGTGTTAGATTTAGGCAGGAAGGCCGCATCAGCCAAAATGACGATGGGGGCTTCGAGGCCTTTTGCACCATGCACTGTCATCATGCGCACCACGCCAGAGCCTTTTTCCATTTCGCGTTTCAAAACCGTATCTGTGGCTTCGAACCATCGCAGAAACCCGAAAATGGACAAGCCATGATCAGCCTCATAGTCTAACGCATAATCCAACAGGGCATCGCTGGCTTCGATGGCTTCCACATCCAGACGCGCCATGATGGCGCGGCGCTGGGTATTCAGTACCTTCGACAATAAAGCGTGAGGGCCCGAATCCTTGGCGAGATTGCGCAGAGACGAAAGCCAGATTGCGTTTTCTCCGGTGATCATTTCGCACAAAGGCTTTTTGCGATCATAGGCGTGCGCGAACAACTGTTCTTCGCTTAAAGGTGTGGGTACTAAGGGCGACTTCAGAATGACAGCAAGGGCGTGATCATCCTGCGGCAGCAATAGCGCCTGCAAAAGCATCAGCAAGTCTTTCACGATCAATGAACCCAGTAAACTAAGTCTGTCTGCGCCTGACACAGGCACTTGCCCCGCCCGCAATTCGGCCAGCACCATACGGAAAATGTCATTTCGTCTCCGAAACAAAATTAGAATGTCTTCGGCTTCTACTGGCCTTTCCCGGCCCGCCAGTTTGCGTGGGCTTTGTGGATCCAGCCAAGCCTTAATCTTCTGGGCGATATCGCGGGCCAGTTGCCGTTTGGGAGAAGCTTGTGGCGGGCGGTCTATGGGTTTGACCCACGGGTCTGGCGGTGCGTCTTCATCAAATTCCAGCAATGGCCAAATTTCTACTATGCCTTCTTGGCTGTCTCGCGTTGCCACATGAGGATTTTCGTTCAACGCCGTGATGCCCGCACGCGCAAGGCCAGCGATGGAAAAAATGGCATTCACCGCTTCCAACACCGGTTTGGTGCTGCGATAAGAAATCGCCAATTCTTCCACACGCAATAGGCCGCTGGCCCTGGTATATTTCTGCTTTGCACCGTCATAGGCGGTGGCGTCAGCACCTTGGAAACTATAGATCGACTGTTTTTGATCACCCACAACAAATAACGTGCGGGGGTGCTGGTGTGATGTGCCGTTACCTGCAAAAAACTCGGTTGCTAGCGCATCGACAATTTGCCATTGGTCACGGCCCGTATCCTGTGCCTCATCCAGCAAGATATGAGTGAGGCCGCTGTCAAGTTTGTAAAGCACCCATTGCGTGGCTTGGCGATTTGACAAAAGCCGTGCCGTGCGATTGATCAGATCGGCAAAATCATATTGCCCACTGCGGCGCTTTTCCTCTTCGATGCGTGAAAATATGGCTTTGGCAAGAGTGAAGGCATCTGCGCTGCAGGCGATGATATCCTGCATGTTCAACAAGCCAAGGCGTTGCCAAAAAAGCTCTTGTTGATCAATCAAGAATTTCAATGTGTGTGGATTGGCTGTCGCCGCCGCCCTGTTGGCAAGGCCCGATTCAGCGCGAAGTTTTTTGCCATCTCCGACAGTGAATAATTCACGAAGAGCAGGCACCGGGTCTTCTGCCCGTGCAATTTGATTAAGCCATTCACCAATGGCAACTTTGCTATGGGTGCCATAAGGCTTCATTATTTCAGCATGGTGGGCAAAGTCTGCGCGATTTATAGCAATAAGTTCTGCGGTTGCAGACTCTCGGGTTGCCGATGGATCAAGACCTAACGCCTGCTTCAATGTATTTGCATAGTCACTGCTATCGCTAACTGCCACCTCTGGACCCAGTTTGACGAGGTTAGAAACGTAATTTCTGATCAAACTGTCAAATTGTTCTTTGTTCAAACGGTCTGAAAGATTGGCGAGGGCCATTGCCAAATCACTGCTTTCATTTTGTTCAGCCGAATGCAGAACGGCCGCCGTGGCCTTCTCTTGCAATTCCTGCGCACTGCGATCATCTAAAACTCTAAAGCCGGGCGCTAGACCTGCTTCGACAGGGAAAAGGTGCAACAACCTTTCACAAAAAGCGTGAATGGTTTGAATTTTCAGACCGCCAGGCGTTTCCAAAGCCGCAGTAAACAGCCTGCGCGCACGCGCCAGCAGATTTTTAGCATTGCCACTTTCCCCCATCGCAACGAGAGCCTGAGACAGGTCTATATCGCTAAGGCTTGTCCATTCGCCAAGGCGCTTGAACAGGCGCTCTGCCATTTCGGCGGCGGCGGCTTTTGTGTAGGTGATGCAAAGTATGGAAGCGGGATCAGCACCTCCTAGCAACAGGCGCACAACGCGCTCTACCAGTACATGGGTTTTTCCAGAGCCGGCGTTAGCCGACACCCATACCGATTTTTTCGGATCAGCGGCGCGTTGCTGCGGCGTGAGCACCATTTTCGTTATTGCGATAGGGTTCATCATTCGCCCGTCTTGGAATTTTGGGTTGACAGTTCCCATTCGAGATAACGTGAAAGATGATCATAGTCTGCCTCACTATCGTCTTTGTTAGGAATGACACGTGGCAAGTAAGCTACATCCTCACCCCTATAGATATGTAAAAGTGTTTTGAAACGGGCGAGATGCTGTTGCGCCAGTTCATCTAAATCAACGCCCTTGTCGCCCACTGCTGGACGAAGTTTCATGCTGCTGCGACTGCGGCCGATTTGAATGTAAAGTGCTTGTGCGATGGATGTGGGAGACAGAGGTGCGAACGCCCCCTGCAACACTAAAGCCGATTCCAATGTCATTTGCGGGCTGAGGCCGGTTTGGACTTGGTCAACAGAAGGCAGGCTGCCGGTCTTGTAATCAATCAATCGCACCGCGCCATTTTGCATGACGTCGATACGGTCGGCACGGGCGGTTAAAACATAATCATCGCCGTCAATTTCAAATTCAAGCCGACCCGTCGTTTCGGTTTTTATGCTGCTTAAATCTTTTTCAAGGTCTCTTTCTTTTTCAACGAGCCAGACCGCGATACGGCGAAAATGCGGCCACCAAAAATTTCGCGCTTCAGCATTGAAATTCAAGGCCACGAAGGCCTTTTCGCCTGCGGCCAAAAGTGCCTTTTCACTGCGATCATTTTGTTTATTCCAAATGTGAAGTGCGCGATGAAATAATGTGCCGCGATCTGACGCGTCGGGGGCAAAGCCAAAGGCCGCCAAGGGCTCTAACGACAATATCTTGCGCGCATAAATCGCATAGGGATTGCGGATGAGTTTTTCCACTTCGGTGGCACTGAACCGACGCGGACGCGAAGCGCGTGGCGGTGCGAAGGCTGGTTTTGAAATCGGTTCGGACAGCGGTTCTGCGCCATTGGGTGTTTTCAATAATGTGGCCAACGCTAACCAATCATTGCCCGGCTTAGCGGTCGGTTCAATACCTGCCGCGCCGCGCACATTGGCCAGCCGCAACAACCAGCGCGATGGGCTGGCCGGTGCATGGTTGATGCGTTTTGACCATGTCAGGATGACTTCAGGGTAGGCCAAGCCTTGTTCAAAATCATGCGCCGCCATGCCAATGTCACGCTCGGGTTGGGGCATACCCAGTTCTTTGCGCATCTTGCGGTTCAGCCATGGGCCGGTATCAGGCTGTGCTGGCCAACTGGCTTCATTCAGGCCGCCAAGGATCATCAGGTTCGCCGTGATCAAACGCGCTTCCAAGGTGCCCAGTATAGCCAAGCGCGGATGACTTGGCAGATCGGGATGCACCGTTGTTGAACGGAGCAATTCACGCAACAGCAAGGCTGCATCTTGCATCGGTAAAGGATTTGAGAGTTGGGTTTCGCTGGTTAATTGATCCAAAAAATTGAGGAACGTGTTATTGGCTGCATCATTCCAAGCATCAGGTGATGTTAACTTGCGCAGTATGGCTTCAAAATGTTTCACATGTTCAGCCAGCGGCGTTGCACTTGCAGCATCGAAACCCTTGATCAATTCATCGAGCCTTTGGCCGAGGTTGAAAATGTTTTGCCAATCTTCATCCGTCAAGGCTTTGACTATTGGGTGCGGATGATGATCAACAGCATGCAAAGCGCGGGCCTGCTGAGCAAGGCCTTGGTAAGTTGAACCAGAAAGGGTTAAGCCACGCAGCACGGCGCACTCGAATTTTTCCAGCTCTGTTCCACTCATGTTTTCTTGAACATCAGCGTGACGTAGTAAAGCCAAGGCGGATTGCGGTGTGAAGCCATCAAGCACTGCTTGCAACAACAGATCAAATGCTGCGCCGAGTTTGAATTGGCTTAAAGAAAGACCCGCGCTATCGGTAATGGTAATGTTCCAACGCGCCAACTCGCTGATGACACGTTTGGCGAGATCGCGGTTCGGTGTGACAAGAATTGCGGTATGCGTTGGCTCTTCTAAAGCGTGGCGGAGAATGACGGCGATGGTGCGGGCTTCGGCGTGGCGATCAGGGGCAGCAATTTCTGTGATGCCACCCAGGCTGTGTGCCAGTTTCACTTTTTCCACGGGCAGGGTTTCGTGCCAGCGCTCCGCCGTTTCCGAAGGTCGCATCATTTCGCTGATCAGGAAGTTGCGCGGCGTAGAATGAGAACCCAGTAGCTCAACCTGATTTGGCGTTACGCCCAAACTTACCAAGAGTTGCTGCAAAGCAAATTGCGGATGTTCTTCTTTCAAAACCGCCCAGGACAATGGATCCATTTCAAGATCAAGGCCGGGAAGGATGACTGCACCTTCTTCATGCCCGGCAATGGCAGCAAGCAATTCGCGGGTTGCGGGAATGGTGCCTGTGGAACCTGCGGCAATGATAGGGCCACTGTGGTGGCTGTGCGCGATGCGCTTGGCTTCCATCCGAATGATGGCGCTGCGCCGCGCCGCGGCCCCCATGGTATGGCGCGCCGCTTGCTCTTCACGCAAAGTTATGGTGGCCGTTTGCAGAAGGCTGATGATGGCACCGCGATGTTCGGCAAGTTCAGAATTATAGAGGGCTGATAATTTGCCAATGTCACATTCTTGCGTTTCAATCGTGGTGATGAATTCACTAAGGCTTTTGGCCAAGTTTAACGCTTGAGCGGGAGAGGCCAAAATGTCTTTGGCGAAATCAATATCTACGTGCCGCGACGCCCAACCGCGCACAAGGTCTTGCAAGATGACGAAAGTTGCAGCTTTAGACATTGCAGGTGGCAGATCACTGGCAACCATTTCATCCAGCAATCGGTCTTCATCCAAATCACCAATCGGCTTGATGCGCGGCATAACCAGGGCCTTCAAACCGCTTTGGCGTTGCAGAATTTCGCCAAAAGCTCTGGCGGCACGGCGTGTGGGCAGAAGAATTGTCCAATCAGATAGGGGCCGGTGTGGCTGATGCACGGGAAAGCGTTTGAGAACGGCATCAGCCAAGATTGTCAGAAAATCAGCACCCGCAGCTATTGTATAGACGGCCTTTCCCATGCTCACGCCCCTTGCAGAAAGGCTTCCGCCTTCGCAATGGCATCTGGTGTGCCCACGTGCAACCAATGACCGGCATGGGCAAGGCCGAAAAGGCGACGCTGAACGATGGCCTTGTCCCATAGCGCATTCATGGAGAACTTGCCCGGTGTTGTGCCAGCAAACAGACGCGGGTGAACCATATAGCCTCCGATATAAGCAAGGCCAGAAGCGGTGTTGCGTGTGAGGCGACCGTCACTGCCGATGGTGAAATCTCCACGGCCATCATAACCCGTGGTTTGTTTCGGATCGATGAGCAGAAGCAGGCAATCCATCTCATCGTTATTCCATTGTAATGCCAGCCTTTGCAAAGCGGCTTGGCCATTTTCTGTCCAGAAACAATCACTGTTTAAAACATAAAATGGTTCGTTGCCGAGTATGGGTAAAGCTCTTTGAATGCCGCCGCCAGTTTCCAAAACCGCATCGGTTTCGTCAGACACTTGCATCGTCATTCCTTTTACAGATTTGGCCCAGGCATCAATCTGATCTGGTAAATAATGCTTGTTGATGACGGCGCACTTCACGCCCGCTGCCTTCAGATGATCCAACCCATAATCAATGATGCGTTTACCCGCTACCTGCAACAAGGGTTTCGGCGTGGTGAGGGTGAGGGGGCGCATACGCTGGCCAAGGCCTGCAGCCAAGATCATGGCTGTGTGGGGGTGGAAGCTCATTTTAATTTGCCAACAGCAAGTGCAGCAGGCATTTCACGTTCATACCACTGCTTTATTTCAGCCAATGCCGGGTGTTGCAAATTCCTTGCAAGGTAACGCGACACGCGCGGCATGTGTTGCAGATATTGAGGCTTACCGTCACGGGCCTTGAGTCTGGCGAAAATGCCTAAAATTTTTGTGGCTCGCTGCGCTCCTAGAATAGCATAAGCTTGCGCAAATTCTTCCTGATTGAAATCACCTTGGGCATTGCGCAACGAAACATAATGCGCATAAAGCTCATCGGCAAAATCGAAAGCAATATCCACGCGGGCGTCTTGAAGAAGCGCGGCTAAATCATAAGCAGGATGGCCCAACACTGCGTCTTGCGTATCAATGAGGCCAACACGTTTTAGTCCATCACGCTTTGGGCACCAGATCAGATTGGGCGAATGATAATCACGCATCACCCAGACTGGTTTGCGAGCAAGGGTGAGTGGAAGAATTGAACGCCACAAGTTTTGAAATGTGTCATTCATGCCTTCAGGCGCTGAGCGTTGATGAATGTGCATGTGAAACCATGAGGGGAGCAGATCAATTTCAATAAGCTGAGCTGCAGCATCATAACTTGGCATGAGGTAAGTTGAAACATCGCGCAATTTAACTGATGAGGGCCATGACTTTGACGCCATATCAGTCAACACCTCAACGGCCACAAGCATGGGCAATTTCATATCTGCGCCAGACTTGAACATGGAACCAAAAACTTGCGAACCCAAGTCTTGGATGAGCGCTAGCCCTGCACTCATATCCACCGCAATAATTTCAGGTGCGCTATAACCCAGGTGACAGAGTTGATCGTTGACGGCCACAACCGAGCGAATGTTTTCAGACAAATGGGCAATGGCACTATAGGGTTTCCCATCTTTCACCGGCGGGCCATCAGGGCGTTGCTGCATGTCCATAAGAATCAACTGGTCGCCGTTGCTTTGGACTTTTTCATAGCGGCGCGACGAGGCATCCCCTTCAAAGAAGGTGCGGGTTTTTGGATTAACGCCATGCGTGTTGAGAAACCCTTGAATTTGCTGATTGCGCGTGAGGGCTTGTGTCCATGCACCATGGGCAGTGGCATGAATTTCGCGCGTATTGCCTGTGCCGGAAAATTCTAATGTCAGGTAATCGGCACTCAGGTTTGCGATTGCTGAGTTTGGCCATTCCACCAAAAGCAAGTGCGAAGAAATCAGTTCGTTCAAACCCAATTCCTGAATGTCCGATTCTGCGCCTAAACGATAGAGATCAACATGGGCCACGGGTAGGCGGGTTTCACTATAAGTTTGGATCAACGAAAAGCTGGGGCTGGGAATATCAAAATCGACACTGCTCGATGCCAGCGCCTTGATGAATGCGCGAGCGAAAGTGGATTTTCCGGCCCCTAAATCTCCGCGTAATAAGATCACCATTCCCACTTTTGAAAACAACGAAAGTTGCTGGGCCAGCATTTCAGTTTCCACGGGCGATGACGTGATGAAATTCATGAACTCAAGCTGCACTGGCGGCAAGAGAGCGAGATTGCTTTTGCGGGCCAGTGATGGGAAGCGTGCACACCACCGTGGTGCCCTGATCAAGTTTCGACAGCAGCGAGACTTTGCCGCCATGAAGCTCCGTAAAACTTTTCACCAGTGCAAGGCCAAGGCCGGGGCCACGATGGCTGCCTGGCAACGGTTTGGATTGAAAGCGTTCAAAGACTTTGTTTTGATATTCAGGATCGATACCGCGCCCCGAATCCGCCACCCAAATTTGCAAGTTATTGCCTTGCTTGCGCGCACCCATACGGATTTTGTTGCCAGGGGCTGAAAAGCCAGCCGCGTTGGACAAGAGATTGCCCAAGATTTGTTCTAACCGATCATGATCAGCAATGATGGTGGTCACGTCTGCGGCCATTTCAATGGTAAGATTGAGCTGCCGCTTTTCCAACAAGAGGAGGAATCGATCGGCCGTGTTTTCAAGTAAGCTGGCAATATCAACGCTGGCCAATTTTAATTCCATCTGGCCTGCATCAATGGCTGCGAGATCGATGATGGCATCAATGATCGATTTCAGATCCTCCGATGAACGGCGAATGGATTTTATATAATCTGATTGCTTTGGTGAAAGCTCTCCTAACATTCCCAGATCAAGCGCTTCGGAAAAACCGATGATGCTGTTGAGGGGGGTTCGCACTTCATACGAAACGTTAGTGAGAATTGAATTCTTCAGGCGGTCTGCTGCTTCGAGCGCTTCGGCACGGTCTTGCA
>JAYVOQ010000114.1:0-17947 GCA_043757845.1 Hyphomicrobiales bacterium
GTTTGTGGCGGATATGACGACGAGATCGACATTGCGGCAATTTTCAATAACGTCTGCGGCAATGTTGGGTTGGCTTGAATCCACCACGCGAAGATCAAAAGTGAGGCTATCTTCCTTCATGCCATATTCGAATGCTTCACGCACTTTGGCCAACTGATCCTTGAAGTAGTTCTGGGTGCCTTCAAAGACGCCAGCCCCTAAGCTCAATCCATCGGAGGGGAAAACCATCACGCCAGGGATCACGTAAAGCCCCGATATATGCGAGTTGAATTTTACTGCCAATTGCCTAGCTGCGGCAATCAGCTGCGGCACACGTTCAATTTCATTGAGGCTGAGCAGAATGGTTTTATAAGCCACTATCATTCTCCATATTATGTTGCGCAATCTGCTCCCCAACGCATATAAACGCTTTATATGTTGCAAAAATTTGTTACACGTCGTTAAGCATCACCTTTATTCGATTGAAAAGTGCACAATTTCACTTTTGTCCATGCTGACAGTTTAAACCGCCCGGAGCACGATGCCACTTGGGGAGGTTGTTTCTTGCTTGCAAGCGTAGCCCTATTGGTCGATATATGGTCCGAATGCCAGCCAGAAGTCGGGCGCACGGAAAACATCCTTCGGTCTAAAACTCTTCCAATATTTTAACCAGCTTGGGATTTAGCCATATGGCCACCGCAGATGCCCGGCATAGATCGGTGCCGTCACAAGCTACATCTCGAAATACTGATATTGAATACAAGGTTATTCACGATCAACGGCTGGCGCTTATTCGATCCTATAATATCTGGTATGCATTTGGCCACACAGTAGCGCATGCCTATTTCTGGCTAATGATGGCGTTGAGCCTGACGCTCGCCAGCAGACCTTTGATGATTGCTGCGGCAATCACCGCAAGTCTTATTGTGCTGTTTGCTTACAGGGCGGTACTGACCAGTGATCGCAGTGTGGTGGCCTTGTATCCGCGCATAATCTTTCTTGAATTAATATTAGGCTTTGATTTCTACCGGGACTATTTGCGCCGCAGACACCGGGGCGACACTGAACGTTCCTTCATTGAACGCTGCGAAAGCATTCACGCGGAGAATAACGCTGATCTTTGGGATCAGGTTTACAGCCAGTTTAATGCCAAGGATTTCCCCGCTGATCGCCGCTTAACCGCACATTTCAAGACGGCGGGGTGGCTCTCAGTGGCTTTGTTCTGGGCTGTCATCGCAATGATTCTGGTGCCGGATTATTTTCCTTGGAGGTGAGGGCAATGCTGGCTTCGCCAATGAGGTTGCAACTTAAATTCGCTTCAGCGATCGCGGCTTTCCTTCTTTCATCGTTTTTTTCCGAGGCAATTGGCGAGGCTTTGCCACTTGGCCTTCAAACCAATAGCTTTGCGCCCTTGGTTGAAAAGACAGCACCTGCCGTGGTCAACATTTATTCGCAGAAGGTTGTGCATTCAAATTCGGCGACAAGGCTTCTCGACGGATCAGCCTTCTGGCAATTGTTCCGTGATACTTTGCTTTTTGGCTATGGCAAAGATCGAATAGAAAACTCCCTTGGCTCTGGCGTTATTGTCACCAGTGACGGCATCGTCGTCACTAACAACCATGTGGTAGCTGATGCCGAGGGCATAGCCGTCGCACTTGCTGATGGAAGGGTGTATCAGGCAAAGGTGGAATTGCTGGATCCGCGCTCGGACCTTGCGGTGCTGCACATCAACACCCGCGACCCGGATCTGCCGTTTCTTGAGTTTGGAGATTCCGATGCCCTTCGCGTCGGCGATCAGGTGATCGCTATCGGTGATCCCTTCGGTATAGGCCAGACAGTCACCAGCGGCATCGTTTCAGGATTGGCGCGCACCGCAGTGGGCGTTTCAGATTTTCAATTTTTCATCCAGACCGACGCTGCCATTAATCCCGGCAATTCCGGGGGTGCTCAAGTTGACATGTCAGGAAAACTCGTTGGCATAAACACTTCAATCTATTCGACCAGCGGCGGATCACAGGGGCTGGGCTTTGCAATCCCGTCAAACATGGTTCGTTCGATTGTGGAAAGTGTTGTTCATCATAAACCGCTGACGAGGCCGTGGATTGGGCTATCCGGTCGCAGTGTTCCGCTTCAACTCGCGCCAAGCCTAGGTTTGAAAGAGGGCAAAGGAGTGCTTGTTACAGGGCTTTACGGCGGTGGCCCGGCAGAAAAGGCGGGCCTGCTTGTTGGTGATGTTGTGCTGGCACTCGATGGTTTTGCTGTGAATGAATTGCAGGCCTTGCGCTATAGGATAGCCACACGCAGTGTCGACGGCACATCTGATTTGTTTGTGTACCGTTCGGGATCTGTCGCCCACATTGCAGTGCCCCTCGTGGCACCGCCCGACGTGCCGCCTGCCAATCGAACTTGGGCACCGAGCACAAGCCCGTTTCGTGGCGCGCGAATAGCCAGTCTTTCACCAGCCCTTGCCGAAGAAGTTGGTCTTGATAGCGCATTGTCAGGTGTGGTTGTTCTTGAGGCTGACAGGGGATCTGGTGCCAACCATCTGGGTGTCAGCGCTGGCGACATCATCCGCAAAATTGATAATCATCCAATCAAAACCGTGGAAGAGGTTCTGGCCGTTCATAAGGGCCCGTTTGAAGCATGGAACCTGTCGCTCATTCGCGCTGGCCAGCTGATTGAACTCGGACGTTGAGACACTTCAAGACAGGAGTTCAAGCCCAACTGCTGTTGCCTCACCGCCGCCAATGCAAAGCGTTGCAATGCCCCTTTTAGCGCCGTGCGCCAACATGGCATGAAGCAAGGTCACCACAATGCGCGCGCCCGATGCGCCAACCGGGTGGCCCAGAGCACAGGCACCGCCATTTACGTTCACAATATCCATTGGCAAACCCAGATCGCGCAACGCCACCATGGCGACAACAGCAAAAGCCTCGTTAATTTCATAAAGGTCAACTTCCGCGGAGCGCCATCTAAGCTTGTCGAGAAGAGTGTTGACCGCACCAACAGGTGCCGTCGTGAATTGTGCTGGTTCGCGCGCCTGCCCGGCATGACCGACAATCATCGCCATTGGCTTGGCCCCAGTCTTCTCAGCTTGCGAGGCGCGCATCAAAACCAGTGCTGCTGCGCCATCGGAAATCGACGATGAGTTCGCTGGTGTAACAGTACCACCATCGCGAAAAGCGGGGCGCAACTGAGATATGCGGCTTATATCAACGCGGCCCGGCTGCTCATCGCGATCAAGTACCACTACTCCTTTGCCAAGGGTTTGATCAATCAAAGCCATTTCATTTTTGAAAGCACCAATATCCTGCGCGAGAAGCGCACGCTGCAGCGAGGAGATGGCATATGCGTCCTGATCAGCGCGTGAAAATTGATAGGCTTCTGCCGTATCTTCCGCATAAGTGCCCATGAGTCTGCCGGAATAAGCATCCTCCAAGCCATCGGTGAAGATGTGATCTTTGACCTCACCATGGCCCAGTCGGAAACCGCCTCTGGCTTTGGGCAGCAAATAAGGCGCGTTGCTCATCGATTCCATACCACCCACCACAACGACTGCATTGCTCCCAGCTACGATACTGTCGTGTCCGAGGATCAGGGCTTTCATCCCCGAGCCGCAAACCTTTGATATGGTGCAAGCCGGTATGGATTGAGACAAACTCGCACCAAGGGCTGCCTGTCGTGCCGGATTTTGTCCAACTCCGGCTGGTAACACATTGCCCATGAAAACTTCATCAACTGCGGGATCATCACACGAATCCAGTGCCGCCCTAATGGCGATGGAACCCAGCTGTGGCGCATTAAGCCCGGCAAGTTTCCCTTGGAAGCTGCCAATCGGCGTACGCTTGGCGGCCGTGATGACAATGGGATCTTTGGTAGGGGTCATTCTGCCCATGGCGGTTTCCTGTTTTCAAAAAAGGCTTCAATGCCTTGCAAGCCTTCGGTGCTTTCCCAACGATCAGCCAGTGCCTCCACTGTTTCATCAAGTCTTGCTGTTCCAGCGGCGATTTTGCTGAACAACTTTTTGGCGTCGGCGACTGCGCCAGGAGCACAAGCGAGGGTCGATTTTATCTGCTGCTCCAAGGCTTTGCTCAAGAGTTGGGGATTATGAACTTCCGAAACAAGCCCTATCGACAATGCTTCACTGGCTAAAATTGGGTTAGCATTCAAGGCAAAGCGCCGCATGTTGGCCACACCAATACGGCAGATCACAAAGGGAGCAATGGTCGCTGGAATGATGCCCAGCCTGTTCTCCGACAGGGTGAAACTGGCCAAAGGGGTAGCCAAAACAATATCGCATGTGCTGATCAAACCCACCCCGCCGCCAAATGCAGGACCTTCGACAAGCGCAATGGTCAGTTTTGGCAAAGTGTCAAAAAGTTGCAGCATGGTTGAAAATTTTGAGGCATTGCTGATGCGGGTGGCGCGGTCAGTGGTGAATTGCTCACGCATCCATGCCAAATCGCCGCCGGCGCTGAAGTTTGTTCCTTGGGCTGACAGAACGACAATGCGTACGCTTGTATCATTCGCAAGTCTCAAAGCCGCCTCCGTCAATTCGTGGATCATTGCGGCGTTAAGGGCGTTGTTCTTTTCCGGTCGTTTGAGAACAAGTCTTGCAATGCCGCGCTGGTCAATCTCGAGATTAATGGTTTCAAAGACATTGGTCATGGCGCTCGCTCCAATATCTGAGAGATGAAAGCAGTGGCCCGTTGCAATGCCGCGGCATCAATGCCCGTTTGATAGCCTTCAGCCTCTAACATTTGGATCACGCGGTCTGTTGCAATATTGCCTTTGGCTCCCGGCGCAAACGGGCAACCGCCCGCTCCGCCGACCGAGCTATCGAAAATGCGAACGCCTTGGGCCAGGCTGGCCCGAATGCAAGCCAGTGCGCGACCGCTGGTGTCGTGAAAATGGCAGGCGATCTTCTCAACCGGAACAGCCGCAAGCACCGCGTGAAGCAGTGCTGTAATTTGGTCTGGGGTTGCAACGCCAATCGTATCACCCAGCGAAATCTCGCGGCAGCCCATTTGTACAAGTTCCTCCGCTACCTTTAGAGCGGCGTTAGGAGTGATCAGCCCCTCATAGGGGCAGGCGACTACACATGATACATAGCCGCGCACTGCCACATTGTCTTCATGGGCATGCCGGCAAATCACTTCGTAACGAACGAGGCTTTCAGCAATGGTACAGTTAATGTTCCGGCGACTGAAAGTCTCTGAAGCACTCGCAAAAACCGCAATCTCATTGGCCTTCGCCTTCACGGCTTCTCCATAGCCTTTCAAATTTGGAGTAAGGGCGGCATAGACCACATTCTCATCCCGCGAAATTCGGGCCAGTACATCTTTCCCATCTGCCATCTGGGGAACCCATTTGGGAGACACAAAACTTGCAGCTTCGATGTAACGTACACCTGTGGCAGATAGCAGGTTGATCAGCCGCACTTTGTTCTCGGTCGAAACAAACACTTGCTCGTTCTGCAGCCCATCGCGTGGGCCCACTTCGCAGATTTTGACATGTGGCCTGTCAGGCATCATCGTTCTCGATTGTGGCAATAATCGCGCCTTCCGAGATGTGCTGACCTTCGACGACATGAACAAGTCCAATCCTGCCAGCTCGCGTCGACTTCAATGCAAATTCCATCTTCATGGCTTCAATGGTCGCGACGGTGTCACCGCTCGTCACTTTGTCACCTGGCTTCACGCGCAATGCTGTTATCGTGCCTGGAACAGGTGCAATCACGATGTTACCGCTTGCATCTTCACCTGATTTTTGATCTGCGGCATTTGCCAAAGTGAACTCGTGCAAGGCATCACCCAACCCAATCCACACGAAGTTGCTGCCGCAAAAATATGCGAGACTTTGGATGCGGCCGGCAAATTCAAGACTGATCGCCTCATAATTAAAATCGACCAGCAAAAACGGCAACCGACGTTGACCGTGGCGCAGTTCAAAATCTCTGCCAGACAAAAGCATTAGATCAGCTTCCAGCGGTATGCCATCGGCAATAAATACGAATGAACGGGACTCACCCGGCCAAGTCCTGAAATTGCGCAGTGTATCAAACGGTGAAAAACCGTGTGATTTACCAAGCTGTCCGCTGAAATGAAGCAATGCCGCGGCGATCACTTCCATCGGTAAATTGTCCTGCCTGACCAACATATCCAGATGGCGTTCGATAAAGCCGGTATCAACATCGCCAGTTGCAATAACGGAATTTCGAGATAACCGATTGAGAAAAACGAGATTGGTTTGGCAGCCGTCAATCCTTGTCGCAGCTAGTGCAGCAGAAAGGTTTTGGATTGCTTCTTTGCGGGTTGGCCCGTGGGCAATTATTTTGGCCAGCATGGGATCAAAATGAGAAGTAATTGTGTCGCCCGCATTCACACCAGTATCAACACGAATTGTTGGCCCGGTCGGAAATTCCAGCTGTTCCAGCTTGCCCGTTTGCGGCAAGAAGTTTCTGGTCGGATCTTCGGCATAAAGGCGCGCCTCAACCGCATGGCCAGAGATGGTGATGGCTTCCTGTTTCAGGGGCAGTGCTTCTCCGGCGGCAACCCGAAGCTGCCATTCAACCAAATCCAACCCGGTAACCATTTCTGTAACCGGATGTTCAACTTGCAACCGTGTGTTCATTTCCATAAAATAGAAACGATCTACCGCCAGCCCGCAAGAAACATCGGCAATGAACTCAACAGTTCCAGCGCCCACATAGCCGACGGCCTTTGCAGCATTGATGGCGGCTTCACATAACACGGCTCTAATCTCTTTAGTCATGCCGGGGGCAGGGGCCTCCTCAATGACTTTTTGGTGTCGGCGTTGCAGCGAGCAGTCGCGTTCAAACAAGTGAACTGTGTTTCCATGACTGTCGGCAAATATCTGAATTTCGATGTGCCGTGCCATTGGCAGAAATTTTTCAAGTAACACGCGATCATCGCCAAATGAGGAATTGGCTTCTCGCCTCGCCGTTGCAACACTATCAGCAAAGCTTCCTGCATCATCAACACGGTGCATGCCTTTTCCGCCGCCACCGGCCAGTGGCTTGATCAAAATGGGGAAACCGACACGTGCGGCTTCAAGGGCCATTTGCCCTATATCCTGATCTTCGCCATTGTATCCGGGCAGAACAGGCACGCCAGCATTTGCCATTAATTTCCGCGCCAAGCCTTTCATGCCCATGATGCAGATAGCTTCAACTGGTGGCCCAATGAAAATGCGTGCCGCGCGGATCACAGATTCGGCAAAGTCGGCGTTTTCGGAAAGGAATCCATAACCGGGATGAATGGCCTCGGCTCCACTCTTCTTTGCAATTGCAATTATCTTTTCCCCATCCAGATAACCACCAGCAGACTGCGCTGCACCTAAGTTAAAAGCCTCATCGGTGCTTGCCACATGCAGAGCATGACGGTCGGCGTCGGAGTAAATCCCAACCGTGGCGATCCCTAATCGCCGGGCTGTGCGCGCAATTCGCACGGCGATCTCTCCTCGGTTGGCGATGAGGATTTTTCGGAACATGGCAGCTCACATTCGGAACACGCCGAAACGTGTTTCCTCAATAGGTGCATTCAGCGCAGCGGCAAGGCTTAAGCCAATCACATCCCGGCTGGAGCTTGGATCAATGATGCCATCGTCCCACAACCGCGCCGAGGCATAAAGCGGATGGCTTTGCGCTTCAAACTCCGCCACCACGGGTGCCTTAACCGCAGTTTCGTCGGCTGCTGTGAAAGTGCCGCCGCGCCGTTCCACACTTTCGCGCTTAACAGTGGCAAGCACATTTGCAGCCTGTTCGGCGCCCATGACGGCGATGCGGGAGTTTGGCCATGACCACAGGAACCTTGGGCCAAAAGCGCGACCGCACATGCCGTAATTGCCAGCCCCGTAGGATGCCCCAATCAGCATAGTGAATTTGGGAACATTGGTAGTGGCCACCGCATGGACCATCTTGGCACCGTCCTTGGCAATGCCACCTGCCTCGTACTTTCGACCGACCATAAATCCGGTGATGTTTTGCAGGAAAAGCAACGGAATTTTGCGCTGGCTGCAGAGCTCAATGAAATGCGTGCCTTTCAAAGCCGAGTCGGAAAACAGCACGCCAGCATTAGCCAGGATTCCGACCAGCATGCCATGAATGTGCGCAAAGCCTGTAACCAAGGTTACCCCATTTAGTTTTTTGAATTCATCAAAGCGCGAACCATCAACAATTCGTGCAATCACTTCGCGCACCTCATAGGAGGAGCGAAAATCGGCGGGCACAATTCCGGGAATTTCAGCAGGATCATAGCGAGGAAGCTCAGGAGCTTGCATAGTTGGGCTTTGGCGGGCAGCAATTTTTATATTTGCGATTGCGGCTCTAGCGAGTTGCAACGCATGGTGATCATCCTGTGCATAATGATCAACCACGCCTGATTGGCGCGCATGCACGTCGGCTCCCCCCAGTTCTTCTGCCGTTACAATTTCACCCGTAGCAGCTTTCACCAATGGCGGGCCAGCCAAGAATATTGTTCCCTGTCCCCGCACGATGATGGCTTCGTCCGACATGGCCGGGATATAGGCACCGCCCGCGGTGCATGATCCCATGACGACAGCAATCTGAGCGATGCCCTTTGCCGACATTTGCGCCTGATTGAAAAAGATGCGTCCAAAATGGTCGCGGTCGGGAAACACGTCTTGCTGGTTGGGTAAATTGGCACCGCCTGAATCAACCAAATAGACGCAGGGCAGGCGATTTTGTTCAGCAATTTCTTGGGCGCGAAGATGTTTTTTCACCGTGAGTGGATAGTAAGTGCCGCCCTTAACCGCTGCATCATTGCACACGATAATGCATTCACGGCCCGAAACACGACCGATTCCTGTGATCACGCCAGCTGAAGGCACTCCATTTTCATAAAGCCCGTGAGCGGCAAACAAGCCCACTTCGAGAAAAGGTGAGCCCGGGTCAAGCAGCACCGAAATACGGTCGCGCGGCAAAAGCTTTCCGCGCGCTGTGTGGCGGGTGCGTGCATCGTCGTTGCCACCCTTTTTAATTGCTGCAGCCGTTTTGGAGAGGTCATCCACAAGGGCTTGCATATGTGCCCGATTCTCGAGGAACGTCGGGCTGTTCGGCGAGATTGAAGATGCAATGACACTCATTTCGAATCCAATCAGTGCGCCGTGTTGGCCGGAAAATAAACCATTTTCTCGTCATCGTCGAGGGGCATTAGGTCTTTTCATTCTGCTGCGAAAGGCGGATAATGTAGCAAGGTGTAGTTACCATGCAATTCGACCTCACTGGCGAACAGCGCGCTGTTCAAGAAGTGGCCCGCCGCTTTACAGCCGAAGCGATCACTCCCCATGCCGCCTTGTGGGACGAAAAGTGCGTTTTTCCGCGCGCTACTGTTAAAGCTGCCGCTGCCTTGGGTTTTTCCGCAATATGCGTTTCCGAAGAAGGTGGAGGTTCTGGTCTGGGGCGGCTGGGGGCCGTATTGATCATGGAGGCGATGGCCTATGGCTGTCCTTCCACCTCGGCGTTTATTTCAATTCATAACATGGCGAGTTGGATGGTTGATCGCTTTGGCAGTGCCCAAGTCAAAGCAAAATATCTGCCATCGCTTGTCACTTGCGAAAAAATTACCAGCTATTGCCTTACCGAACCGGATTCAGGCTCTGACGCGGCTGCCTTGAAAACCCGGGCAGTGAGACAGGGGGATTACTATATTGTTAACGGTTCAAAAGCCTTCATTTCCGGTGCCGGCGAAAATGATCTCTATATCACCATGGTGCGAACCGGCGGGCCGGGCCCCCAAGGCATTTCGTGCTTGATGATTGAAAAGGATATGAAAGGCGTGAGCTTTGGCACGCAAGAACGCAAACTGGGTTGGCATTCACAACCCACATCCCAAGTCCATTTCGACCAAGTGAAGGTGCCGATTGAAAATCTTATTGGTGCCGAGGGTCAGGGTTTCAGCATTGCCATGCAAGGCCTTGATGGTGGGCGCATCAACATTGCAGCCTGTTCGCTGGGTGGAGCCCAGCGTTGCCTTGACGAGGCGCTGGCTTATGCCCAAAGCCGCCACCAATTTGGTCAAAAGGTTTCTGATTTTCAGGCAACTCAATTTACGCTCGCCGATATGGAAACGGGATTACAAGCTTCACGCGCCTTACTTTACTCGGCCGCCGAGAAGGTGACGGCAGCAACACCCGATGCGACACGGTTTTCAGCGATGGCCAAGCGCTTTGTAACCGACACCTGCATGCAAATTGCCGACCGCGCATTGCAGCTTCATGGTGGCTATGGTTATCTGAGGGACTTTCCAATTGAGAGGTTTTACCGCGATTTAAGGGTGCATTCCATCTTGGAAGGCACCAATGAAATCATGCGGATGATCATTGCCCGCGACATGTTGAAGCCGTGAAAGACTCCGATGTTATCATAAGTTCTAAAGTCGGCATTGGTCGTATTTCACTCAATCGTCCAAATGCGCTCCACGCACTCACGCTCGGCATGTGCCGCGACATGATTGATGCGTTACAAAACTGGGAGACTGACCCAACCATCACTGAGGTCATGATCGATCACAGCGAAGGTCGCGGCTTTTGTGCGGGGGGAGATATTCGACAGCTTTACAAAGCACTCAAGGCTGGCGATGAAAGTGTTTTGCAATTTTTTCGTACCGAATATCAGCTAAACCACTTACTCTTTACCTATCGCAAACCCACAATATGCGTCATGGACGGCATCGTGATGGGTGGTGGTGCAGGCATAGCAATGCCGTGTCGGAAACGGATTGCAACAGCGGCCACGCAATTTGCCATGCCGGAAACCAGTATCGGATTGATCCCAGATGTTGGAGGCAGCCGCTTCCTGTCGCGCCTTCCGGGTCGTGTCGGGGAATGGTTGGCCCTCACCGGTGCCAGATTGAATGGGTTACAATGTGTCGATCTCGGATTGGCGGACATATATGTTTCCAAAGCGAGTTCTGCGCCCATGCAATCTAGCATGCCCCGGAGCGACATTGATTGGCTCTTTGCCGGAGACAGTTTGGAAGACATCATCGCGAAACTTCGGTCAAAATCCTCAGACTTTGCGAAAGAACAACTGAACCTTGTGAGCAAGAATTCGCCGATGTCGTGCAAGGTCGCTTTGCGGCTGCTGCGCGAAGGCCGAAAACTTGATGATTTTGCGGATAATCTGCGCATGGAATTCCGGGTTGTGGCGCGGCTGCTGCAGCATTCTGATATTCTGGAAGGCATTCGGGCCTATATTATTGAAAAGGATAATTCCCCGCGCTGGAAGCCGTCAAATCTGGATGAAGTTTCCGAAGCAGAAATTGACACCATCTTTTTACCTTTGCCGCCGGATGAAGAGTGGACACCATTAGATAGGGGCTGAACTATAAATAGCTTTGCAAGAAAGTGAGGAGCCATGGCACTGGTCGGATTCATCGGCGTAGGTAATATGGGCTGTGGCATGGCTGCAAATCTCGTGAAGGCTGGCCATGTGGTGCAAGCCTTTGACGTGTCGGATGTCGCGTTGACGCACGCAACCGAAATGGGTGTTGTTCGGAAACGCTCGGTGACAGAGGCAGTTGCTGGTGCCGATGCCATCATCACCATGTTGCAAAGCGGAGAGCAGGTGCAAAGTGTTTATGAAGACGAGGCGTTTACCGCAAGTCCGCGTTCCGCAATCCTGATTGATTGTTCGACGATTGACGTGGCTACGTCCCGTTTGGTGGCGAAAGCTGCCGTGGCGCACGGACTCAAAATGGTCGATGCGCCGGTTTCGGGTGGTGTTGCAGGTGCCATTGCGGCCACGCTGACATTCATGGTCGGGGGCCCCGATGAAAGTTTTGAAATGGCCAAACCTTTTTTGGCTCACATGGGCAAGGCGTTTATCCATGCCGGCCCGGCTGGATCAGGGCAAGCCGCTAAGACCTGCAATAACATGCTACTTGGGGCCTCGATGATTGCCACGGCTGAAGCCTTCAATCTTGCGATCAAGTTGGGACTCGATCCGCAGGTGTTCTTCGACATCAGTTCGAAAGCTTCGGGCCAAAGTTGGTCAATGACAAGCTATTGTCCAGTGCCGGGGCCTGTCCCTACGGCACCTTCAAACCGCAACTATGATGGTGGCTTCATGTCGGCTTTGATGCTGAAGGATCTAAAACTTGCTATGGCGGCATCGCAAGCAACAGGCACTAGCGTACCGATGGGGGCGTTGGCCGAAAATCTTTATCAGAATTTTGTCAATCTGGGTGGGGCGGCGAAAGATTTCTCTGCAATCATCAAATTTCTGGACGGCACTTGGCGATCCTCCCAATGATCAAGAAGTTTCACTAAACAATTCGCGGCCAATCAACATGCGGCGAATTTCTGACGTGCCTGCTCCGATTTCATAAAGCTTCGCATCACGCAACAGCCGACCCGCTGGATAGTCATTCGTGTAGCCGTTGCCACCCAGAATCTGAATGGCCTCAAGAGCCATTTGGGTGGCATTTTCGGCTGCGTATAAAATGCAGCCAGCCGCATCCTTCCGTGTAGTCTCACCGCGGTCGCAGGCAGCAGCCACCGCATAGACATAGGCCCGCGTAGCATTGAGTGTGACATACATGTTGGCAAGTTTGCCTTGCATAAGTTGGAACTCGCCAATGGCTTTGCCAAATTGCTTGCGGTCGTGAATATAGGGAACAACCAGATCGAGGCAGGCTGCCATGATGCCGATGGGTCCGGCGGCCAGCACCACACGCTCAAAATCAAGCCCCGACATCAAAATATGAATGCCTTGGCCCTCTTCTCCAAGGCGGTTTTGCAATGGCACCCCACAATTGATGAAAACCAGTTCGCAAGTATTGGAACCGCGCATCCCAAGCTTATCGAGTTTCGGCGAACGTGAAAACCCTTTCATATCGCCCTCAATTATAAATGCTGTGATGCCCTTTGCTCCTGCATTGGGATCGGTCTTGGCATAGACCACCAGAGTATCAGCATCAGGCCCATTGGTGATCCACATCTTGTTGCCGTTGAGAATATAGCGGTCATTGCGTTTTTCTGCCGCAAGCTTCATCGCAACAACATCCGATCCCGCTTCGGTTTCTGACATGGCCAAGGCACCTACATGCTCACCAGATATGAGCTTTGGTAAAAATCGTTGTTTTTGTTCAGGCGTTCCATGTCGGTTGATCTGGTTGACACAGAGATTTGAGTGGGCAGCATAAGAAAGGCCAACAGAAGCCGAAGTGCGGCTCAATTCCTCCATCGCCACGCAATGCGCAAGATAACCCAATCCGTCGCCGCCAAAATCTTCAGCCGCCGTGATGCCCAAAAGACCAAGCCCACCCATCTCTTTCCAGAGGTGGGCGGGAAACTGATTGCTGCGATCAATTTCAACGGCCAGCGGTGCCACATGATCCCTGGCGAAACGCTGCACCGTATCGCGTAGCACGAGAATATCGTCTCCGAGTGCGAAGTTCAAAGTGCCGTTGAACATTTTGCGCCTCCACAGATAATTCTGGCGTATCCAAGCATACCCCGATTGCAGTCCAATTCAAATCGGGAGTAACATGCCCACAATCGCACCAAGAGTCCGCACGCCATGAAGCAAGACGCCTCACTCCGATTGCACATTCCCCAATCACGCTTCAGGCCGGGCGACGTGCCAGATTTCAGTTATCTTGATTTGCCAAAGGCGGGTGTTGCCAAGCGTCCGGAGATTGAAGCCAAGGCATCCGCCACCCATGATCTTGCTTATGGGTTGGTGCGCGTGATTGACGATTCAGGTGTTGCAATTGGCCCATGGGATCCAAAGCTTGATCCGGAGATTCTACGCAAGGGCCTTCGCGCTATGTTGTTGACGCGCATTTTTGATGACCGCATGTTCAAGGCCCAGCGGCAGGGCAAAACCCCATTTTACATGAAATGCACTGGTGAAGAGGCGTGTGCCGTGGCGCAGGCTTTGGCGCTTAACAATGACGATATGTGCTTTGCTTCCTACCGCCAGCAAGGCCTGTTGATTGCACGCGATTGGCCGATCTTTGATATGATGTGCCAGATTTATTCAAATGGTCTTGATCGATTGAAAGGGCGGCAGTTGCCCGTGCTTTATTCGGTGCGCAAGGCTGGGTTTTTCTCGCTCTCGGGCAATTTGGGCACGCAGTTTCCACAAGCGGTTGGCTGGGCCATGGCCTCTGCCTATAAGCGCGACAGCAAAATTGCCACCGCCTGGATTGGCGAAGGAGCATCAGCGGAAGGCGATTTTCATCAGGCCCTCACGTTCGCCGCCGTCTATCATGCACCGGTCATCCTCAATCTTGTCAACAATCAGTGGGCAATTTCTTCCAGCCAAGGTGTTGCAGGCGGTGAGGAAACAAACTTTGCCTCGCGTGCCGTTGGGTTTGGCTTTCCCGGCATTCGGGTCGATGGAAATGACTTTCTTGCGGTCTATGCCGTATCGCGCTGGGCTGCCGAGAGGGCCCGCACCAATCACGGCCCAACCCTAATCGAACATTTCACGTATCGTGTGGCTGCACACTCAACCAGTGATGACCCTAATCGTTACCGCCCAAGCGACGAGTCACAGCACTGGCCGCTCGGTGATCCCATCTTGCGGCTCAAAAGCCACCTCGTCCACATCGGCGAATGGGATGATGCGCGCCACGCCGCTCTGACCACTGAGCTTGAAGCCATTGTTGATGCCGACAACAAGAAGGCCCAGCAGCTCGGTACCCACGGGCGTGGCCCCTACCATGAACCAAGCACCATGTTTGAAGATGTCTACAAGGAAATGCCGTGGCATTTGCGCGAACAGCAGGCCGAATTGGCACGGTTTAGTGCCGTCGCTGGAAGGGGTAAACCTTGACTGCAATGAACATGGTGCAAGCCCTCAATTCAGCGTTGGATGTGATGCTGGAGCGCGATCCAAATGTTTTGATTTTTGGTGAGGATGTAGGCTTCTTTGGCGGCGTGTTTCGCGTCACCGACGGCTTACAGCAGCGCTATGGCGAACAGCGCGTGTTCGATGCACCAATTGCCGAGAGTGGGCAAGTCGCTGTTGCAATCGGCATGGGTGCCTATGGCTTGCGCCCGATTGTTGAATGCCAGTTTGCTGATTACATTTATCCAGCCTTCGATCAGCTTGTTTCAGAGGCAGCGCGATTACGCTATCGCTCGGCTGGCGAGTTCATGGCCCCCATCACCGTGCGGGCGCCCTATGGTGGCGGCATTTTTGGCGGTCAAACCCACAGCCAAAGCCCGGAAGGGCTGTTCACCCATGTGTGCGGTCTCAAAACCGTGATCCCATCCAACCCCTATGATGCCAAAGGTCTGTTGATCAGTGCCATTGAAGACGACGATCCTGTCTTGTTCTTTGAGCCTAAGCGGCTTTATGCAGGCCCGTTCGACGGTCATTATGAAAAGCCTATCGAGACTTGGGCCGCACATCCTGCCGGTGAGGTGCCGTCTGGCTATTATTCAATCCCGCTGGGTCAGGCCTCAGTCGTCAGGGCAGGCGAGGCATTGTCCATTTTGGCTTATGGCACAATGGTGCACGTAGCGCTTGCCGCTGCAGGAGAGACGGGTGTTGATGCAGAAATCATTGACCTGCGCACGTTAATGCCCGTCGATATTGAAGCCATTACAAAGTCCGTCAAAAAAACCGGGCGTTGTCTGATTGTGCATGAGGCAACGCGCACCAGCGGTTATGGGGCCGAACTTTCCGCATTAGTGCAGGAGCATTGCTTCCATCATCTTGAAGCGCCGATTTTGCGTGTTACCGGATGGGACACGCCTTATCCACGCGAATTCGAATGGGAATACTTCCCCGGGCCCTTGCGCGTGGGCGATGCGATCCGCAAAATCATGGCAGGATAAGACAGCATGGGTCGTTATGTTTTCAAGCTTCCTGATGTGAGTGAAGGAATAGCCGAAGTCGAGATTGTGAAGTGGTATGCAAAAATTGGTGACGAAGTTCACGAAGAACAACGCCTTGTCGATATTATGACTGATAAGGCCACGGTGGAGATTGCAGCACCCGTGTCAGGCTGGATAGTGTCACGCAATGGCGAGGAAGGCAAAAAGCTGGCCGTGGGTTCCGAGTTTGTCGTATTTGCAACAGCTGGCGAAGAAATATTTTCTCAGCCTCCTCCATCAGACGCGGCACGTTTGGATGTTGCGCCAGAACGCAAAGCAGCTGACCCAGCAAACAAGGTGCAGGCATCGCCAGCCGTGCGCCAACGTGCCAAAGCCATGAGTGTTGATTTGGCAGGTGTGGTTGGAACCGGGCCGGATGGCCAGATTAGCCACAATGATCTTGATCATTGGTTGGTTTCCCAAGGCGAGAAAACCAAATCTGTTGTCCAGCCTAATGTTGCAATCGGCGAGATCAAGATTGCCGGACTTCGAAAACGCATAGCCGAGCGCATGGAACTTGCCCACAAGATACCGCATTTCACTTACGTTGAAGAGGTGGATGTGACTTCACTCGAAAAACTTCGCGCTGAACTCAACATCAATCACAATTCCCGCGCACATCTAACATTCCTTGCGTTTATAGTCCGTGCACTGACGAAGTGTCTTGCCGAGCACCCAAATTTCAACGCCCATTACAATGCGGAACGGAAACTCATTCGACACTTTTCCGAAATTCACGTTGGGATTGCAACACAGACAGATCGCGGCTTGCTTGTTCCAGTCATCCACAACGCTGAACACAAGGAAATCTGGCAACTGGCGGGTGACATGATCCGGTTAGGAGAAACCGCACGCTCAGGCAAAGCCAGCCTCGATGATTTGGCTGGCTCAACAATCACCATCACCAGTCTCGGTGCCCTTGGCGGAATTGCAGCAACCCCCATCATCAATCCACCCGAAGTGGCGATCATCGGTGTTAACAGGATTATTGAGCGACCGGTTGTTCGCGATGGTGCCATCGTCATCGCGAAAATAGTTAATCTGTCATCATCCTTCGATCACCGGATTGTTGACGGTTATGAAGCTGCAGCTTTCATCGCTGCAATCAAAGCGAAACTCGAAAACCCTTCACTTCTCGTGGCTACTTTAACCACCACCTTCTAACGTTCACAGGCGTTCCCGTCCCGGTCTTTCGTAGCTGGCCGCTATCATTTGTCGATTCAAAGCACTGGTCGATCAACAAACATTGCAACCACCAACAAAGCAATCGACATTCCACTCTGCCGCATGGTTTGCGATGGCATATTTGATTTTGTCTTCACAGCTATTCATGCTTTTCCAATTGAGCTTTGTACCCAATTCGCGCTAGAGCGCAATGATGCTTGACGGAATCGGTATTTGGGTTCCCAAATCAGCTGTGATGTGATTCAAACTGGCCACTGGATTGGAGGCCAGCACGATGACCAAGCCTTATCCGATTGAAATGCGAATGCGAGCGGTTGTTTTTGTTGAAGCGGGCCAGAGCCGCCATGCTGTGGCGGAGCGTCTGGGTGTCAGCGTCTCCTGCATTGTGAAGTGGCTACTGCGGTACAAGGTGACGGGCAGCGTGAAGCCCGGCAAGGTTGGCGGCCACGTGAAGCCGAAGATATCGGGCGAGCACCGGAATTGGATTTTGGAACAGGTTGCATCGGGTAGCGGTGTGACACTTCAGGGTCTTGCAGATGGCCTTGGTCGCCGTGGCCTGAAGGTTGACTACCGCACGATGTGGAATTTCATGAAGCGCGAAGGCAAAAGCTATAAAAAAAACGGCTTATGGCGATGAACAGACGAGGCCTGATGTCGCGAGAAAGCGTGTCTGGTGGCGGAAATATCTGACCCGCATCGACATCTCCCGCATGGTCTTCATCGACGAGACCTGGACCAAGACCAACATGGCACCGCTGCGTGGCTGGGGCACAAAGGGTAAGCGGCTGCTTGGCTTTGCTCCGCACGGGCATTGGAAAACGCTGACCTTCCTTGCCGCATTGCGCACCTGTGGCGTCACAGCGCCTTGGCTGCTCAACGGACCCATCAATGGTGAAAGCTTCCTGAT
>JAYVOQ010000115.1:0-17886 GCA_043757845.1 Hyphomicrobiales bacterium
AAATGAACCAGAAAGATTCAAACTAAATCCAATCCATCAAATCGCGGAACTAAACACATAGGCCAGGCACCAGAGCCCATCTTGCCCTGTCACTGCTGCTCTACACTGGCCAGCGTCGCAGCGATGTCGTCCGCATGGGCTGGCAGCACATCGAAGGCGACCTTCTGAACGTCGTACAGGACAAAACGGGTGTAATGCTTAGAGTTCCGATCCATCCCAAACTTGGCGCAGCAATTGGAAATATGCCGCGCAACAATCTAACCTTCCTGCTGACCGAAGCGGGAGCTCCTTTCTCTGCGGCAGGGTTCGGCAATTGGTTCCGTGACCGCTGCAATGAAGCAGGTTTACCGCATTGTTCGGCTCACGGCCTACGCAAAGCTTGTGCTACCCGCCTAGCAAATGCAGGATGCACCACGGAGCAGATCAAAGCCATAACCGGACACAAGACGCTGAGTGAAGTTGCCCGCTACACCAAAGCCGCCGACCAAGAACGCAACGCCAAGCAAGCAATCGCAAACCTGTTGCGGTCAGAAAGTGAACATCCCCGTCCAACCTCTGACCCAGGGTTGGACAAAAATTCAGAAAGGTCTTTTGAAAACAACGATGAAAAATTGAATTGGCGACCCCGGCAGGATTCGAACCTGCGACCGACGGTTTAGAAAACCGTTGCTCTATCCAGCTGAGCTACGGAGTCGTGAGCCATAAAGCTAACGCCCAAAGGTTAATGCGTCCAGTTCTCAGTTCGACCGAATTTGAAATTGTCAGAGTAAGATTTCTTTTGCAGCTTTGTTGTGGCTTCGGCCTGCACCATATAGGCAAGGCCATTGCGCTTGGCATAATCCAATGCTTCTTCACAAGTATCAAATCGCAGTTTGACCTGCGTGGACGTGTCACCCGATGTCCAACCCATCAACGGGTCTGCACTGGGTTTGGTCTCACGCACAAACTCTAGGAACCATTCTTTGGTTTTGCCCTTGCCCGATTGCATGGCGCTGCGGGCGGGCTTGTAGATGCGTGCTGTCACGTCATGCTCCCTCAAATACTGGTCGGGGCGGCGGGATTCGAACTCGCGACCCCCTGCGCCCAAGGCAGGTGCGCTACCAGACTGCGCTACGCCCCGACGAGCCGCTGGATAGCCGCATAAATTATAAAGTGCAACCCTAGAATAATTCCGATTTCGCGGCTTTCCACAGCACCCATTGTTTGCGAAGCGCACTGATGTCGCAACCTAGCCGTAACACGCCAGTGCCACGGGCCTCGGCTTTAACCAACATAGGCTCAGCCATCGCAACATGTAAAAAGGCCGCCGCCACCGATGGTTTGATTGTCCAAACCACATTGCGCAATTCGCCCAAGCGCTTTTTAGCCAAGGTTCGCATTTCAGCTAACACAACAGACATGGCTGCATCATTCTCTGCGGCATAGATGTCACTGGCTTGTAAGCCTCTTTGGGCTAACCAAACTTGCGGCAAGAAACACTGCTGCAGCCGTTGCGCTCGCGGCAGCTGCTGTAAAACTTCGCAAAGCCCGTAGGCCACGCCGGCCAAGCCACAGGCCTCATCACATTCTAAAGCCGCGTCTTGATCCAAAATCATAGCTGACATTTTAATCAATGCCGAATGCGTTTCGCCCAGATAGGCTTCCAGAGCTGTTGGGTCGGGCATTGGATCTGAATAGAAATCAAACTGATGGGCCTTGGCAAGGTTCACCAAGGCATGTCTGGGCAAGTCTCCCACTTTGATGGCTTGCGCTAAAGCCACTGCAACGGGGTGGCTTTGTGGTTCACCGCCATAGATCCCATCAATGGCATCAAACCACCATTGCAATCTGATCTCTGCCAGCTGCGGCTCACTCACCTGCCTCGCAATGCGTGAGATTTCGGCATTGAAGGCATAAAGAGCAAAAACATGCGCACGTTTATCTTCGGGCATAAACAAGGCTGCCAGATAGCGATTGCGATCCTGCTCACGAACGATTTCAATAATTTCATCCATCACGGCACAGCCATGAATGCTGCTGCTACGCGTCGTTCTTCACCCAGCATAAAGTTAAAACTGTGAATGGCAGCACTTGTAGTCATCGCGTCAACGTTAATTCCCAGTTCAAAGAACTGTTGAGCTAATTTCGTGTCCAGTCGCATTAAATTGACGCCTGTGCCAATCACAAAAAAATCTATTGCATCTTTCTCAGCAAGCACAGCGCTGAAATCTTGACCATCCCAAGCCCGCATCCCCGAAGGCAGAACCAACAAGTGCCCCTGATGCGAATGATCACCAAAGCGAAAACCACCACCCCCAAAACTGTCAATGGCGCGGCGTTGGGGTAGGAACTTCATTTACTTCCGCATAGCCGTCGTCTTTGATTCCGCCATGGCAATCTCGCGTTTTGTGCCCAACAAAATCAGAACTGGCGAAGCAATGAAGATCGACGAGTAAGTGCCCACCACAACGCCCCAAATCATGGCGAAAGAGAAGCCTCTGATCACTTCGCCACCAAATAGATAAAGCGCAATCAACGCCATCAACGTGGCCAATGATGTGAGAATGGTACGCGGCAAAACTGAGTTGATTGAGAAATCAATCAAATCTGCCAGGCCCATGCTTTTATAGCGGCGCAAGAACTCACGGATACGGTCAAACACAACTACCGTGTCGTTCAACGAATAACCAATAATAGTCAGAATGGCGGCGATAATTGACAGGTTAAATTCCAAGCCAATGAGTGAAAACAAGCCAATGGAAAGTGTTACATCATGAAGCAGCGACAAAACTGCACCAAGCGCAAACTGCCATTCAAACCTGGCCCACAAATAAAACAGCACAAAGATAATCGCCAACATCACGGCAGCCGTGGCCTGTTGTGTAAGCTCTTCTGAAACTTTGGCACCCACAGTTTCCTTGGCGCGAATTTCTACTGTTGGCCCCAGTGCATCAACAACTTTTTTCTGCGCAGCCTGCTCATTCTGATCGCCACCGCCTTGTGCAGGAAGTCTGATCAACACGTCATTAGGGCTGCCGAATTGTTGAAGTTCAACCGAACCCAAACCAAGGCCATTCAGCGTGTTGCGTAGATTATCAAGATGGGCCACCTCTTGCGTGCGGATGGTAATAACTGAGCCACCTTTGAAATCGATGCCATAGTTCAGGCCTTTAAAGGCAAACAGCGCAATGGCCAAAGCGCAGAGAATGCCAGACACAAAAAAGCCAAAGCGCGAGAGCCGCATAAACGGATATTTCGTATCATCCGGAATTAGGCGAACAGGTTTCCAGCGCATTAGAGGTTAATCTCCTTGGGTCTAAAGCGCTTCACCCACAGGGCAACGATAAGGCGCGTAAGTGCAAAAGCGGTAAACATAGTAGTGATGATGCCGACCGCAAGGGTGATGGCAAAACCACGCACGGGGCCCGAGCCCACACCAAACAAAATGAAAGCTGCAATCAGCGTGGTGACGTTGGCGTCAATCACCGTGTTCAGTGCAGCCTTGAAACCTGTCTCAATCGCTGAAATGGGTGTTTTACCATGCCGCCATTCTTCACGAATGCGCTCATAGATCAGCACGTTGGAATCAACCGCCATACCCAGCGTAAGCACGATGCCAGCAATGCCCGGCAGGGTCAGGGTAAAGCCGAAGAACGACATAACACCCACCAGCATAATTAAATTTATGACCAGCGCAAAATCAGCGATGATGCCGAAAAATCCGTAAGGCAGCAAAATAAATGCCATGACGAAAATTAAGCCGGCAATCGAAGCATATATACCTGCGCGGATTGAGTCAGCGCCGAGGCTTGGGCCCACCGTGCGCTCTTCCACAATGCTGAGCTTGGCAGGCAAAGCGCCAGAGCGCAGCGTGATAGCAAGGTTGCTGGTTTCCTCTGATGAGAAGCGGCCCGAAATTTGGCCCGAACCACCTAGAATAGGCTCATTGATGTTGGGATAACTTTGGATAATTCCATCCAGCACAATGGCAAATGGCTTGCCCACATTATCAGCCGTTAACTTGCCGAAACGCAAAGCGCCTTTTTGATTGAACTTAAACGTCACCATCGGTGTGTTGTTCTGGTCAAAGCTGGGCTGCGCATCAGTAAGATCAGCGCCATCAACGGTGGAAAGCCCCGCAGTTTGCACCCACATTGGGGGAAGCGTTTTCAATTCCGCATCCGTCACTTTGTCGTCTTTCGGATCTTTCGCCAGTTTTGCTTTTTTCAGCGCATCTACACTCTCTTTCAATGGCATGGCAGCGCAGTCTGGCGGCGGCAAAGCGTTGGCCCCACTCGGCTGTTCCGCACAGAGAAGTTGGAATGTCAGCTTGGCCGTAGAACCCAAAAGCGTCTTCACCCTTTCAGGATCTTGTAGGCCGGGTATTTGAATGGAGATCCGGTCTTTACCCTGTTGTTGTATGCTGGATTCTGTTGTGCCCAAACCGTTGATGCGAAGCGCCATGACACGAATGGCTTGCTTCAAGGCTGTGGATGTTTTGGCATCAAACCCAGCGGGCTGAATGGCAAATTTAAACTGTTGGCCATTTTGTGTCAGGTCAAAAAGATTAACCACCGTGCCCGTTGATAGAATGCCAGAATCCAAAGGCTGTTGCAATTTTTTCAGCGCAACTTTGGCTAAATCAACATCTTCCACTTTGTTCAGCGAAACCGCGACACCATCTGATGTTTTTGCTAGGCCGCTATAACCAATTTTCTGCTCACGAAGGGCAGCGCGAATATCGCCCATCAGCTGCTGCTGAACCTTGTCCGTCAAATCCTTGCGGTCAACTTCCATCAGAATGTTAGAGCCACCTTGCAAATCAAGGCCAAGCGTCATCGGCTTTAAACCAACGCGGTCTGTGATCGCACGGTAGCCCAATGGATCAAGCAGATTGGGCAAAGCCAGAATAACACCCAACAAGACAACACTGAGGATTCCAAGAATCCTCCACCGCGAATAATGAAACATTAGGTCTTGGCTTTCTGCGGCTCACCCTTGGCACGCACGTCAGCCAAGCCCTGGCGCAAAACGCGCACTTTTACGTTTTCACCCACTTCAACGAGAAGTTCGTTCTCATCGACAACGCGCACAACTTTGCCGATCAACCCGCCGTTGGTGACAACCGTGTCGCCACGCTCAACTTGGCCCAGCATCCGCTGGTGTTCTTTGGCCTTCTGCTGCTGCGGGCGAATCATAAAGAAATAGAACACCCCCAAAATTCCCAACATCGGCACCATCATGCCAAACAGATCAATAGCACCCGGTATGGGGGCAGCTTGCGCAAGCAACGAAATTAAATGCATCATATCTCCTAAGCCAAACAGACAAAGCCTGCGGCCAAACAAAACTTGCGCGGAATATAGCGATGGATTAGGCCATTGCAACCATTGCCTTGCTGGAATTTTTTCATGTCAAAAACCCAAGAATTGGCTGAATTGCAAAAGATTGCGCAGGCTTTGGCGCGCCTCAGCCCTGCGCCAGCGAAATCACCTGACTTCGCCAAGACCGCAGCCTTTGTTTGGAACGGGCCCATCAGCGGCCTATCACCCGTTGCTATCGTGAACCGCGTTGATATTTTCTTGCTCAAAGGCATAGACCAATCTCGTGATACATTGATTGAAAACACCACGCGCTTTGCCAAAGGCTTATCCGCCAACAACGCCCTTCTGTGGGGGGCCAGAGGCATGGGCAAATCCTCGCTGGTCAAATCCGTCCACGCCCAAGTGGCAGCTTCTGTAAAGGCGCTGAAAGTGGTTGAAATCCACCGCGAAGATATAGGCACTCTGCCCCTGCTGATGACCCTGCTGCGTTCAGCGCCCAAATTCCGTTTTATCGTATTTTGCGATGATTTGTCTTTTGATGCGCAAGACACTAGCTACAAATCTTTGAAAGCAGCCCTTGACGGTGGGCTCGAAGGCAGGCCGGAGAATGTGGTGTTTTACGCAACCTCAAACCGCCGCCATCTTTTGCCGCGAGACATGATTGAGAATGAGCGTTCCACCGCCATTTCGCCATCTGAAGCCGTGCAAGAAAAAGTTTCGCTATCGGATCGCTTCGGACTTTGGCTTGGTTTTCACAATTGTTCACAAGATGAATACTTTGAAATGGTGCATGGCTATGCCGCACATTTCGGCTTGAAACTTGCCAAAGCCGATTTGGAACATCGGGCCAATGAATGGTCCGTCACCAGAGGTGCCAGATCAGGCCGCGTGGCGTGGCAGTTTATTCAAGATTTGGCCGGACAGATGGGGAAACGAATATAATAATTCGAACCTGCCTCAACCAATCTCCTGCTCTATACTGTAATGATTCCAATGTGGGCAGCAGGTCTTGATCAAACAGTTCATCAGCATACTGATCTATGTAAATCTCACCGTCGCAGCCTTTGCATCCGAGCCCAAGGCCCCATTCCATCCATTTGATGCTTTAACGCCCAATGAAATAACGCTGGCAGTAAAACTGTTGAAAGAAGCGGGTTCGGCTGATGATGGCACGGTCTATCCCGCTCTTACCCTCAAACCCGCCAGCAAAGATGCCATGCGCGCTTGGACAGCGGGCACACCATTCACCCGCACAGCTTTTGTGATTCTGCGCCGTAACCTCATTACTTATGAAGCCGTGGTAGACCTCACTGAAAAGAAAGTGATCTCCACCGTTCCCAAATCCGGCGCCCAGCCGATGATCATGGATTACGAATGGATCAAAGCCCGCGATGCTTTCATGGCAGACAAGCGTTTCAAAGATGCCATCACCAAGCGTGGCTTAAAAAACGTTTTCTGCACACCCAATTCCGCCGGAACTTTTCCGGGCGATGGCTATGACGGCAAACGCGTTCTCAAAATCCCATGCTTCACCAGTGAGGATAAAGCCAGCCCCTCCGCCGCCCGCCCCATTGAAGGCCTGATGGGCATTGTTGATACCGACAGTGGTCAAGTGCTTGATGTCATTGACAATGGAAGCGTTGATTTGCCGACCATGCCCGCAGGTTATGGCGCAAGCCTACCGCAACCCGCGCCGCCCACAAAACCTGTGGCAATCGTTGCCCCCCAAGGCACCAACATTCAACTTTCGGGCAATCTCGAAATTAAATGGGCCAACTGGTCGCTTCATGCGCGCGCCGATAAGCGTGCGGGTGTGATCCTTAATCTGGTGCGGTTTTTAGACGGCACAAAGCAACGTGATGTAGCTTATCAAATGAATGTCTCTGAAATGTTCGTGCCCTATATGGACCCTGATCCCACTTGGTCATACCGCACCTTCATGGACGCAGGCGAATTTGGCCTTGGCTATATGATCTCAACATTGAAACCTGGCGTCGATTGCCCGCAAGACTCCTATTTCTTAGATCTCACTTTCCCCAATGACATCGGCGGCACTTACACAAGACCCAAAGCCCTTTGCATATTTGAACGCGCCACAGGTGACCCAGGTTGGCGACATTATTCATCAACGGCCAAGCAGGTGAATGGTATTGCGCAAAATGAAATGGTTATCCGCCATGCGGCCACATTAGGCAATTATGATTATGTGATCGACTATGTGTTCACCCCCCAAGGCAACATAACGATGCGTGTGGGGGCCACCGGATTTGACGCCATCAAATCCACCACGGTGAAAAACATGGATGATGCGACGGCAGCAGAAGCAACGAAATATGGCTCACTCATCGCACCTTACACCATTGCACCCAACCACGATCATTACTTTTCATTCCGTCTCGATCTGGATATAGACGGCCCGCAAAATGCGTTGGTGCGCGACACTATCGTGCCAAGTACCATTCTAGATTCAAAAACTCGCAGTTCTTTGTGGACGGTTAAGACTGATCGCTATGCTGCCGAAGGCCCGATCACCGAAGATCATATGTCTGCCGGTGAAAGCTGGCGCGTGATCAACCCCAATGAAAAAACTAGTCTGAAATATAATCCGAGCTATTGGATCGAAACCCATCACCAAGCCACATCCGCGATGGACAAGGCCGACCCGCCGCAACGCCGCGCCGGATTCACGGCCTTCAGTCTGTGGGCATCACATTATGCAGAGGGTGAAGACTGGGCTGCGGGCCTTTATCCAAACCTTTCGACCAAAGATGAAGGCCTGCCCGCATATGTGGCGCAAAAGCGTGGCATTGATAATCAGGATCTTGTGCTTTGGTACACCATGGGCTTTCGCCACGTGCCGCGCCCAGAGGATTTTCCCATTTTGCCCACCTTCTGGCATGAAGTAACCTTGCGCCCTGCATTTTTCTTTGACAGAGACCCGTCGATGACCTTCAATCCCGGCACACTTGCCAGCCCCAAATAGCCAGCCCCAAATAGGATGTAACCCATGAAACTTTACGGCTCCTTGAACTCTCCTTTTGTTCGCATGTCGATGGTAACAGCCATTGAATGCGGTTTAACGTCGCGCTTAGAATTGGTTGCCGCTTCTGCAAAGCCAGATGAAGTGAACCAAACCTTGTCTGCCTTATCGCCTATCGGAAAAATTCCCATCTTAGAAACCGATCATGGCCACGCCATATTTGATAGCCGCGTAATCATGGAATATCTTTGCCATGTGGCGGGCAACAAGCAGCTCTTACCAGATGAGGGCAATAAGCATTTCCACGTGCTCACTCTTGTGGCGCTAGCGCAAGGACTGGCAGATGCCAGCGTGGCTTATCGTTATGAAGATTTCGTCCGCGCCAAAGAATTGCAATGGCCTGAATTCAAGGCCCGTCAAAAAGCCCGCATGGAAGCTTGCATGACTGAGTTGCAAAGCAAATGGTTGAATGATCTCTCAGAGGTGACACTTGGAAGCATCGCAACGGCGGTAATTTTGGGCTATATTGATTTTCGCCAAATGCTGCCAAATTGGCGCAAGCTAAATGTTCAACTCTCTGATTGGCACAACACATTTAAGGCGCGTGAATCAATGCGTAATACTGAGCCAAAGGCCTGATGACTGATTTCACGGCCATCATTTCTGGTGCCGGGCCCGCTGGCCTGGCTTCAGCTATTTTGTTGGCACAAGACGGCGTTAAAACGGCCTTGATTGCGCCAACCACAAATGAAGATCCGCGCACCACAGCTCTGATGCAGCCCGCCATCCAACTTCTCAAATTCATCGGCATCTGGCCAGGCGAGATTGCCGCGCACTGCGCCCCACTCAAACGACTTCATCTGATCGACGACACGGGCAATATGGTTACCGCACCAAAAATTGAATTTGCCGCGGGCGAGTTGGGTTTAAGTGAATTTGGCTTCAACGTGCCGTTGTCACTTTTAATCCCCGCTCTGCGCCATCGTGCCGCAATCCTAGGCGTGGAATTCATCGCGGGCAAATCCGTTCGGGCCACGTCAAGCGATCACAGCATCACCGTCACCACCGAAAACGGCGCAAACGTTACGGCTAAAGTGTTGTTGGTTGCCGATGGTGCAGCTTCTCCCTTGCGCAAGGCAATGGGTTTCAGCACGCAAACCAAGCGCTACGATCAAATGGCCTTAGCCACCAGTTTTGATCATTCTGCTGCCCACGAATACACGTCTACCGAGTTTCATAAAGACGCAGGCCCGTTCACCACTGTGCCCTTACCCGGCAACCGCTCAAGCCTTGTGTGGATGGCCAAACCCGTCCGCATCCAAGCCCTCCTGACCCTTTCGCAAAAAGACCTCTGCACCGAAATTCAACTTGAAAGTCATGGATTGCTGGGCCGCATATCCAACCTTGGCCCATGCAAGGCATTTCCAATGCAAAGCAACACTGCAACCGTTTTTGCTAAATCCCGCGCCATGCTTGTGGGTGAAGCGGCCCACGCCCTGCCGCCGATTGGCGCCCAAGGCCTCAACCTTTCACTGCGAGACGCCGCGACTGCTGCTGACCTGATCATCGCCGCTGATGACCCCGGAAGCGCTGGGGTTACATCAACTTATGACCAACAGCGTCGCGCCGACGTGGCCCCGCGCCTTGCCCTGACAGGCTTACTCAATGCCTCATTGTTATCCGAACTCCAGCCGTTTCATCTGGCAAGGGCCGCAGGCCTGGCCGCCGTAGCCAATATCGCGTCCTTGCGGAAATTGGCATTGCAACAGGGCTTAGGCAGCGCATCCAACTTGCCTTTTGCCATGCGCGGTTGAAACACTTGCGAAGCGCCGCAGTTCTTGGCATTTTCAGACGATGATCATCCGTGGCGCAGCTAAATTTCCAATCGGGCAAGTTGTCCGTCACCGCCTATTTTCATTTCGCGGTGTGATCTTTGATGTGGATCCGGTTTTCAGTAACACTGAAGAATGGTGGAACTCTATCCCCGCCGAAGCGCGCCCCAGCAAAAACCAACCTTATTATCATCTCCTCGCCGAGAATGATGAAACCGAATATGTGGCCTATGTATCTGAGCAAAATTTATTGGTTGATGAAAACAAAACACCCGTTCGACACCCGCACGTGCGAGACTATTTTGTGAAGCACGAAAGCGGGCCGAACCGTTATACCCTGAAACCGAAACGAGCCCATTGATATGACCTCTAAGAAAGCCCTCATCGTTTGGGGTGGCTGGGAGGGCCACACGCCGGAGCGCTCTGCCGCCGTGGTGCGCGAAATGTTGGAACGCAATAGCTTTGACGTGCGCGTTGAAAATTCAACCACCGCCTATCTTGATCCGGCCATTCACAATCTCAACCTCGTCGTGCCCATGGTGACAATGTCCACCATCGCGAAAGAGGAAGTGGCAAACCTTTGCGATGCCGTGCGTGGTGGTGTGGGTTTAGGCGGCTTTCACGGCTTGATGTGTGACAGTTTCCGCAATGAAGTGGAATATCAATTCATGACTGGCGGACAATGGGTCGCCCACCCCGGCAACATCATTGATTATACCGTGAATATCACTAAGCCCAATGATCCCCTGATGCAGGGCATCAGCGATTTTGCTTATCGTTCGGAACAATACTACATGCATGTCGATCCAGCCATTGAAGTTCTGGCCACCACAACTTTCGACGGCACGTATTGTGACTTTATCAAAGGTGTGGCGATGCCCGTTGTGTGGAAAAAAATCTATGGTAAAGCCCGCGTGTTTTTTTGCGCCCTGGGCCACACGGCAGATGAATTTGCCGTGCCGCAATTCAAAACGATTGTTGAACGTGGGCTTTTATGGGCGGCGCGTTGAATAAGTCGATAACCCAATTCCGGCCACAATAACGCCAGCGCCAAGCCACACCGAAACTGGATAGCTTTCACCCAGAAATGCAATACCTGCTACAAGGCTAACCGCCGCCGCCACATACCCAATTTGACTAAGATAAGTTGGCCCGCCAATTTGTTGCAATCGGAAAAACATGGTGAACATCAAGGTGGACGAAATCAGCTGAACCACGGGCAGCCACGGCACATTTACAAATGGCACTAAATTAAATTCCCCTTTCAGCGCCAAGGCGATGGCAAGAAGAAACGGCACAGCAGCAAGATTGGTAAAGCTACCCAGCAAAATTGGCCCCGCATCTTTGGGCCAAGCCAAGCTGCGATAGACATTGCCCACGCCCAGAAAGCACGGAATGAGCAAGCTCAGCGCCAGCCAAGTTGCGCCGGCACGTCCCATCACGCCATTCTTGCCCCAGATTACAATGAGGGCCCCGGCCAAGCCCAAAGCAATGCCAACAACCCCAAGCCTATTCGGTGGCCGCACATTCAGAAAGAACGAAAGCACTGCGGTCGTCACGGGTGAAAGCGCAAACATTAACCCGGCAAAGCCACTGCCGATCATCGGAATGACTGTGTAAGTTAAAGCATTTGGCATCACATAGGAGAGGAAGCCGGAGATCATTGCAAAACGTCAAATATCTTTTGAGAAAACTTGGCTTTTTGATTTGCCGCTAAAAACGAATAGCGCCAGCCCCGCCCCAAGTGAAATGAAGGCGGCCCATAATGCCGCCGAAAAGCCCGCCGCCAATGCCAGCTTTCCCAATGGAAAGTTGAGGCCCAGCCCCAACCCTGTGGCTAATAATAGAGCGAGTGGATTATCCCACAGCTTTTTCATAGACCGATTTGGTCAATCAAATCTTCGGCTATCAGCCCATCTCGGGGCACACGGTTGGCAGCCGCACCATGAAGCCATGCGCCCGCACAAGCCGCATCAAATCCATTCATGCCTTGGGCCAATAGCCCTGTGATAATTCCCGCCAAGACATCACCCGAACCAGCCGTGGCCAGCTTCGCTGGTGCATTGGCATTGATCTTGGCACGGCCATCAGGTGCAGCGATCACGGTATCCGCACCTTTCAGCAAAACAATCGCACCAGATAACGAAGCAGCCCGACGCGCGAGTTCAACTTTACTATCACTTGAGTCTGTTAATTCATTGAACAAACGTGCGAATTCCCCTTCATGCGGCGTCAGCACAACCGCTCGCGGCAAATCGGATTTAATCGCGTGGAAAAGCTCCTGTGCATGGCCCGCAAAACTGGTCAACACATCAGCGTCCAACACACAAGAGGTCTCATTGCGCAAAGCCGTGATCACCTTGCGCCGTAAAACAGCACCAGCACCTGCCCCCGGCCCAAGACACAATGCGGTGATGCGCTTGTCTTCCAACAACGCTTTAAACTCTGCATCACCGTCTGCCTCTTTCAACATGATTGAGCTCACATGCGCTGCATGAACGCGAAGCGCCGCCGCATTCCCCGCGATACTCACAACACCCGCGCCAATCCGAGCCGCCGCCAACGCCGCCAAGCGCGCTGCCCCCGTAGCAAATTCAGGACCACTCAAAACCACCGCATGGCCGCGGCGATATTTGTGAGTGTCGCTGGCAAGCGAAGGCAAAACCACAGCCGTATTTTCCCATAACTGCGGCTTCACTTCATCAAGAACCTTTGGCGCAATGCCAATCTCTGCCACTATGACCGCGCCACAAAGCCCGCGTCCTGGAAGCAGCAAATGCCCTAGTTTCTTGCGAAAGAATGTAACGGTCATATCAGCCTTTATGCAGGCCCCAATCGGGCGACCCGTCGCACCATCCAACCCTGAAGGCACATCGACAGAGACAACAGGCACATTTGCGGCAGCGATAGCGTCAACCCAAGTTGCAGGCATCTCACGGTTAAGACCCGCGCCAAATATCGCATCCACAATCAACTGTGGTTTGTTCGGCCCCTCAAAGCTGGTACCTAGCGCTGCAAAGGGATGAACCCGCCCTTTCCACTTCTTAAACATCTTCGCCGCATCACCACTTAGCGCCGAAATCTCTCCGGTGATGAAAAGACTCGCCGGCCATTTCTGCGCAGCTAATAACCGCGCCACAACGAACCCGTCCCCACCATTATTGCCCGGCCCACAAATCACCGCCACTCGGCACTTCTTGAAGTGCTGCAAAATTTCATCAGTGACCGCCCGCCCGGCCATTTCCATCAGTCGCAGCGACGAACTTCCCGCCTCAACTGCTAAAGCATCGGCCTGATACATTTCAGCGGGCGTCAAAACCTCATACATGGCTGGCCTCTTGCCGCATAGTCCGCCTAGCACTGGCCAGCCAATGGTTCATTCATTCTCCCACGGATTGATCACTTCAATCCCTGCCGCAAGGAAGGGCGCGGCATCACGGGTGGCAATTGCAAATTTATTGGCGCGGGCAATGGCAGCGATCTGGGCATCGGCATAAGGCAGTGGCCGCCCAGCGACATGGGCCATCCGAACGATCTCCGCATGTTCGCGCGCCGCCGCTGCATCAAATGGTAAAATGCGGGGGCCAAACAAGGCAGCGATAAGTTCGTCCATCGCTGCTGAAAGCAATGACTTGCGTTTGCCGTCTGGCATAACAACCAAGCCGCTTAAAACTTCAGCCAAGCCAATCGAAGTAAAATGGAACATTGTGCTCGACTGCAAATCAAACCAACCGACAACTTTATCAGATGCTTTGGGCTTACTGAGTTCTGATACGACATTGGTGTCGAGAATAATCACTCAAAGGTCGGAATGCGAGTTGGGGTCTTATCGCGCTCAAACTCAATCGGGCCCCACTTTTCGCCAAATTCACGCAACAACGTGCCAAGGCCTTTCTCTGGCTTTTGCTGCGCGGCGGCATCCAGCAAAATCTGACGCATCTCCGCTTCTGCACTGCGTCCATTGGCCTTGGCCCGGGCCTTCAAGCGGCGCACGGCAGACACGGGAATGCGGCGGATCGAAACAGCGGTGAGAGAATTGGATTTGGGTTCCATCCCAATTTGATAGCACTTTTTAAGCCTGATGTCAAAGTGATATCAAAGCTAAGAGCCAAAGCAGAATGCTTCTAACCAATTCAACTCGCACCGCACAATTGCCCAACTCGCAAGGCAATTTGTTTAGTGCTTAACCTCCAGCACTTTGCCCATGGGTTGCCCAATTTCCTTAAGCAGCTGCCCAAACCATTTCTGTTTCACTTCAAGTGCCTTGCCACCCTTGATGCGCGGGAATTCGATGGCGCGCAGCGGGTGGCCCGTCTTTTCTTCGTCATGACCGATCACGCCGGAAACGCCCTTCAGCGCATTTTTCACAGCTTCAGCACACATCAATTTTATCAAAGCCAAGTCTTCCTTATTAGGCTTCGCCGAGCGTGCCATATAACCGCTCTTTTGCACCAACACTTTTTCAGCCTTCACCATATCAGCGAAGCGTTTGGCGAACCAAGCACCAGGATTGATCTTGTCAATCTTCACATGGCCGAAGGCATCACGCTCAGGCTCTTCGCCGCGCGCGCGCATTTCAGAAACGATATCTTCAATACCGGCCCCTTCACTGAGGAAAATTGAAACGCAGTCTTTTTGATCCATCAATTTGGAAAGACGCTTGGCTTCACCCTCAAGATCAATGGCAATTTCTGGAACGTAAACTGCATCAATATCTTTATGCGCCATGCTCAAATTAAAATCTGGCACGAACTTCATTTTCTTCAATCGCTTTCGGTAAGTCTCTGCCGTGGCAGCAGTCAACCAACCACAGTTGCGGCCCATCACTTCATGGATCAATAGCATGCGCGGATTGGTGCTCTGTTCATTAACCGCATTTTCCCAATAGATCGCGCCCTGCTCTGCCGCCGTTACAGCACCCAGCGTTTGCTTGATCGGCACAATGTCATTGTCAATGGTCTTGGGCAAGCCGACAACGGTGAGATTGTAATTATTTTCTTTAAGATAAGCCGCCAAATCCGCCGCCGTAATGTTGGTGTCATCGCCGCCGATGGTGTGAAGGATGGTGATGCCGTCTTTCACCAATTGCTCGGCTGCCACATGCAGTGGGTTTTCACCTTCTTTGGTGAGGCCGCGCTTAATGCAATCTTTCACATTGGTCAGCTTCACGCGGGAATTGCCAATGGGTGAACCGCCATGTTGGGTGAGCACCAAAGCGTCTTTGCGCGCTTTCACGTTGACTTTCACTGACCACCCCTTCAGCAAGCCCATATAGCCATTACGATAGCCAATGATTTCAGCCTTAGGCAGCTTCTTGGAATAATCCGCAATCAGATATCCCACAGCAGCAGAAAGGCACGGTGCCAAGCCACCCGCCGTCAATAGTGCAATTTTATGTTTTTTAACTGCGGCCTTAGCCATGTTGTGCGCTCCTCAATTATTTGAGGATGCCTTACCAGTGCCTAATGCCCGCTACAACTGAAACTGGCCGTAAGTCAGGTGTCAATCTCCGGCAAAGCAATAAAACAAATCGGCACCACCGGTTTTCACCAGAGCATCTTGACTACAGCCCGCACTGCCATGGGCTGAGTTCCAAGATTTCATATGTCGCGAATCTTTCAAGCCCATCAGATCGTGATGACCCAGAATAGCCGAACCCTCGGCATTGCTCGTCCAATTTTTTCAGGTCGTATCGCCCCCAGCGGTGGAATACATCCCTTCAGGGTCTGATCCAGTCAACATGTCATGCGTGCTAATTGTATCGCCGCGACCCATCACCCTTGCCCACACTGGTGACAAAGAAAGACATATTGGCCTCATCCGCACAAGCCTGACATACAGTGGCCGTAAACAGAACAAAACTTGCGATCGCTTTTGCATTTGGTTTCAGCATACATCTCCCTTAAGTGTTCGACCCGTGGTCGCGGGCTGACGTGCAATAAAATGGCAACCTTGGGATGAAAAACCCACAATCAATCCGTTGTTCCCAACCAATAACACTTGACCAGCCCATTCTAGGCTGCTCAAAAACTATGCATAATGAATGAAAATGAAACAAGACAACTTTCAGTATCCCTGCTATTTCCTGCAACACACTGAAATCATTCAAGTCCGTATGTGGCACGCACCATGCAAACACCACTTCACGTAACAAGAGGCTCCAAACATGAAAAAAATCGAAGCCATCATTAAGCCCTTCAAGCTGGATGAGGTGAAAGAGGCGCTACAAGCCGTTGGCATTCAAGGCATCACCGTAACCGAAGCCAAAGGCTTTGGACGCCAGAAGGGCCACACCGAGCTTTACCGCGGCGCTGAATATGTGGTGGACTTCCTACCCAAGGTAAAGCTTGAAATCGTGGTTGGCGATGACTTGGTCGCAAAAGCTGTGGAAGCCATTCAAAATGCTGCCCGCACCGGGCGCATTGGTGACGGGAAAATCTTTATTTCTACGATCGAACAAGCTATCCGCATCCGCACCGGAGAGTCCGGCAACGACGCACTCTAAAGCGTTTTGACTTTTCATAGAAAAGTCAAAATCGCCCTAGTGCACTATTGTCGATCAACTTTGCTGATCTAAAATTCAATAATAAAAAGTTCAACGCCAACTAAAGGGGTTTCAAACCAATGGCCAAAGAAGAAAAGAAAGACGTCAACGCCGCCTTGCAGATGATCAAGGACAAAGACGTGAAATACGTGGATTTACGCTTCACCGACCCGCGTGGAAAGATGCAGCATCTCACCATGGACATCTCGCAAATGGGTGCAGATGCATGGGAAGAAGGACTGATGTTTGACGGTTCGTCGATTGCCGGCTGGAAGGCCATCAACGAGTCCGACATGATTTTGATGCCTGATGCATCATCCGTTCACATGGATCCATTCTATGCCCAAACCACCATGGCTGTTTTCTGTGACATTCTCGATCCTGGCACCGGTGAAGGATACGCCCGCGATCCACGCGGCATCGCCAAGCGTGCCGAATCATATTTGCAATCCACCAAATTGGGCGACACAATATTTGTAGGCCCTGAAGCGGAATTCTTTGTGTTCGATGATGTGAAGTTCTCAACCAGCCCCTACAAGACTGGTTTTGAGCTTGACGGCATTGAGCTGCCCAAGAACTCCGACCGCGACTATGAAGGCGGCAATATGGGCCACCGCATGCGCACCAAGGGCGGTTACTTCCCAATGAACCCGATGGACTCTGCCCAAGACATGCGCGGCGAAATGCTGTCGGTCATGGGCGAAATGGGCCTCTCAGTTGAAAAGCACCACCATGAAGTGGCCTCTTCTCAACATGAGTTGGGCACCAAGTTTCAACCGCTGACCATCGCAGCCGATCACATGCAGATTTATAAATATGTGATCCATAACGTGGCCCATGCTTATGGCAAAACAGCAACCTTCATGCCCAAACCCGTATTTGGCGATAACGGCTCTGGCATGCACTGCCACTTCTCGATCTGGAAAGAAGGCAAACCCATGATGGCCGGCAAGGAATATGCCGATCTTTCAGAATTGTGCTTGTTCTTCATCGGCGGCGTGATCAAACATGCCAAGGCACTGAACGCTTTCACCAACCCCTCCACAAACTCTTACAAGCGTCTGGTGCCGGGTTATGAAGCGCCCGTGTTGCTGGCCTATTCGTCGCGCAATCGCTCGGCCTCTTGTCGCATTCTGTTTACGTCAAATCCACAGGCCAAGCGCGTGGAAGTGCGATTCCCTGACCCAACGGCGAACCCTTATTTGTGCTTTGCATCAGTGGTGATGG
>JAYVOQ010000116.1:0-53838 GCA_043757845.1 Hyphomicrobiales bacterium
ATCGCCTGGAACAACCGCATCGCCGATCCAAGTCGCATCACATCAATCGGTCATCGAGAATGGGCGACTTCAAGTCATAATTTATGAGGTTTGGTATTACCGACCATTTTTTCAAAGAGAAACCAATCGCGGTTCGGGTCGCTTTTGAGGTAAAGGTCTTTCAGTTCTTGAGTTCGCGCCAGACAAAGTCTGCGCAAAGTTTCTTTGAGGCGCTTTTTAATATCCGGCTTCTCACCGTTATGGCTCAAGGGCGGAATGAGTTTAGACGGCATCAATTCTATCTTTCCCCTCCCCACAAGGGGGAGGGAAAACGAGCGCCGTTCCGATAAAACACATATGGCATTGAATGCAGAAAAAAGATCGCCGTCGCTGCGACTTCATCGCAAATCAAAAAGCAATTAATTGGTTCATTGCGCTCAATCGAACTCTTTCAAAGCGCTTGGAATGCCACACACAACAGAATTTTCCCGCACTATTACATGCTGCGCCTGCGAACTATTTCGCTTTGCTTTTCTTGGGTGGCTTGGGCAACTCTTCGGCTAGAGCATCGGGCGAGAAAGTGGAATCACTTGCGAGCGAAAAGATGCGACCAAATAAATACTTAGAGCGGCCTTACGAACCTACGTGAGCATCCGCCGCTCTAATGCGCGTGTTCTGCTGCTTTTAGCTGCACACTTTCGCCGCAACCACAGGCCGAGATTTGGTTGGGATTGTTGAACACAAAGCCTGCTTTCAAAGTTGAGGCTTGATAGTCCATCTCAGTGCCTAACAAAAACATAACGGCCTTGGCGTCAATCAACACGCGGGCCCCATCTTGCTCCACCAATTCGTCAAAGCGGCCCTGCTCTTTGGCCCATTCCATGGTGTATTCCATGCCAGCGCAGCCGCCGTTTTTAACGCCCACGCGCAGGCCAATACCTTCTTGCTTCTGCATCAATTCTTGCAGGCGTGAAATCGCAGCGGGGGTGATCTTCATCACCGCGGGTTTTGCACGTGGAGAGACTGTCGTCATTTTTATACCTTACCACATATTCATCGCCATGCGGGCTTCTTCGCTCATGCGCGAATGGTCCCATGGCGGATCGAAAGTAATTTTGGCTTTCACAAGGCACACGCCCGGCACGGAAGAGACTGCGTTTTCCACCCAGCCTGGCATGTCGCCGGCCACGGGGCAGCCGGGTGCGGTTAAGGTCATATCAATGGCCACGTTGCGGTCGTCGTCAATATCCACCTTATAGATCAAACCCAATTCATAAATATCAACGGGGATTTCGGGATCGTAAACTGTTTTCAGCGCCGCCACGATGTCATCGGTCATCCGCGCTAATTCATCGGCAGGAATGGCCGAAGGATTGGGGGCATTGTCGCCCATGGAATCAGTGATGGTGGTGGCGTCGCTCACGTGAATATCCTCTGAGCAGAGATAAGGGCTTCGGCCAATTTATCAACCTCGCCTACCGTATTGTACATGCCAAATGAGGCGCGACAAGTGGCGGTCACGCCGAAGCGTTGCAGCAGCGGCTGGGTGCAATGGGTTCCAGCGCGTAACGCCACACCCTGTCTATCAATCACCGTTGCCACATCATGCGCATGAGCGCCATTCATGGTGAATGAGATGATCGGGCCTTTATGTTTTGCTTGACCAAAGATGCGCAAGCTATTGATTTCTTTTAATCTCTGCATGGCATAGTCATGTAGTTCTTTTTCGTGAGCGGCGATCTTGTCGAGGCCCACGGCGGTCATATAATCCAGCGCCGCACCCAGCCCAATGGCTTCGACAATCGCCGGAGTGCCGGCCTCAAAGCGATGCGGCGGATCATTGTAGGTAACGTTTTCCATCGTCACTTCACTGATCATTTCGCCACCACCTTGATAAGGCGGCATTTTCTGAAGGTGTTCCGCTTTGCCATAAAGCACACCAATGCCTGTGGGCCCGTAAGTCTTGTGGCCAGTGAACACAAGGAAATCTGCATCCAGCGCTTGCACGTCCACGTGCCCGTGTACCGCCTGCTGGCTGGCATCCACTAAAACCGGAATACCGTGCGCATGGGCGATTTTGATAATTTCAGCCACGGGAACCACAGTGCCCAGAGCATTGCTCATCATCGTCACGGCAATCATTTTCGTGCGTGTGCTGATGAGTTTTTCAAACTCGTCCAGCAAGAAATTGCCTTGGTCATCAATGGGGGCCCATTTGATCACAGCGCCACGCCGTTCGCGGTGGAAATGCCAAGGCACAATGTTGGAGTGATGTTCAAGGATGGAGAGGATGATTTCATCTCGCGCCCCAATCACCATGCCGCCAAAACTTTGCGCCACAAGGTTGATTGCATCAGTGGCGTTGCGGGTGAAAATGATCTGATCTTTAGAGGCAGCATTCACGAAGCGGCGCACAGACTCGCGCGCGTCTTCAAAGCTTTGTGTTGCTGCGTTCGATAAAAAATGAAGGCCGCGATGCACATTGGCATATTCTTCAGTCATCGATTTCATCATGGCATCGATCACGGCTTTTGGCTTTTGCGCCGAAGCGGCGTTGTCAAGATAAACCAGCGGCCTGCCATAAACCTCGCGGGCGAGGATAGGGAAGTCATAGCGTATGCGCTCGACGTCATAAGTCACTTCGACGTCACCCACTTTTCCGCCAATTCAACCAGCGCTTCGCGCACATCATCATTAGAAACCAAATCAAACGCCTCGCCAACAAAGGCCGCGATAAGAAGAGACTTGGCTTCGGCTTCCGGAATGCCCCGCGATTTGAGATAGAAGAGATGATCGTGGTTTAAGTCGCCTGCTGTGGCACCATGGCCGCAGACCACATCGTCGGCGAAGATTTCTAGTTCCGGCTTGGCGTCAAATTCAGCAGATTCCGAAAGCAGCAAAGCGTGGCTGGATTGTTTGCCGTCGGTCTTCTGGGCATGTTTGGCAACCACAACTTTGCCTTGGAAAATACCGCGCGCATTGTCATCCATCACACATTTGAAAAGCTCGCGGCTGGTGCAATGCGGAACCGCATGGTTGATCACCAAGGCCGTGTCGGCGTGTTGCTTGCGCTTAAGCAAATAAGCGCCGGAGATTTTGGCCTCAGCATTTTCGCCATTGAAATTGCAGTTGCCGTTTTGGCGCGTCAATGCGCCACCAAGGGTAATGGTGATGTCATTGAGACGGGCATTCGCGCCCAATTCATAAATCACATGCGAAAGATGGGTTGCGGCTGCTGCATCATTTTGCAATTTCAATCGGTCTAAATGCGCGCCTTTGCCCAGCGTGATCGTGGTGACGGCGTTCATCACATAATCGCCCTCGCCCAGAAAAGTTTCAATAACAGAGGCTGAGGCGCCAGCGGACACTTCAATGGCATTGCGCAAGCCAATGGCGCGGGCGTTGGCGTTGGTGGCGATGTGAATCATTTCAACCAGCTGCTCGGCTTGGCCGACGAACTTCAGTGTAACGCCTTGTGGTTTGAGCTTGGCGCTCATCGCCAAAACCGGGTCTTGCAATGTCGTCGCGCTTACAGATTTAGAAAGTTCCAAACCAGCGAGTTTGGAATGTTTGTCATCCAATACGCCGTTCACAAAAACCACACGGGCCTTGGCGGCTTTAGCGAAAGGTGAAGATGCCAGCAAACGTTCAACATCTTGGACTGCGGCTTCAACGCGCTGCGGCACATAGGGTTTGGAAATGCGCGCGCGCAAATCTGTCCAGCGCCATTCTTCCATGCGGCGGTGGGGCAGCGAGATGCCCAGCGCTTGCTCAGCGGCAGTGAGTTGGAGGGCCGTGCTCACGCGGCTTTCTCCGCATAATCGGCATAACCGTTCTTTTCCAATTCCAGCGCCAGATCCGCGGCCCCGGTTTTCACAATGCGGCCACCGGAAAGCACATGCACCACATCTGGAATGATGTGATCAAGCAAACGTTGATAGTGGGTGATCACAATCATGGCGCGGTTGGGTGAGCGCAGCGCGTTCACGCCCTCGGCCACCACTTTCAGCGCGTCAATATCAAGGCCGGAATCGGTTTCGTCCAGCACACACAGCGAAGGCTCCAACACCGCCATTTGCAAAATTTCGGCACGTTTTTTCTCACCTCCTGAAAAGCCCACATTCACCGGGCGCTTCAACATGTCTTGGCTGATGTTTAATTTGGCCGCACGCTCTTTCACAAAGCGCATGAATTCGGGGATGGCCAATTCCTTTTCGCCGCGCGCCTTGCGCTGGGCGTTCAGCGCCACACGCAGGAACTGCATGGTTTGCACGCCGGGAATTTCGATGGGGTATTGGAAGGCCAAGAACAGGCCCTTGGCGGCGCGTTCATTGGGCGACATGGCCAACATGTCCGCGCCGTTGTAGGTAATGGAACCTTCGGTCACGTCATATCCCTCGCGGCCTGCGAGCACGTAAGAGAGCGTGGATTTGCCAGAGCCATTCGGCCCCATGATGGCATGCACTTCGCCGGGCTTAACGGTGAGGGAAAGGCCTTTGATAATTTCGCGATTTTCGTCAGCGAGTTTGACGTGGAGGTTAGTGATAATGAGCATTTAGAAAAGCCTTTATGATTACACGATCTGACCACAATCTGTTCAAGATTTTCGAAATCATTTCATCAACGATCTGATTGAAATTTGTAGAATCAAAAACTTGATCGTCGTTCTCAGTCTGACCCTCTCCAGTTAGCTTATATGTTGAAACACTAATTCCCGTTTCAGTATTGATAACTATTAAGGGAACCCAACGTCCGAGAGTGCAGTGGATATTTTTGTTCTCATCTCCAGTTGCAGAAATGTCCACTCCGCAGAATTCAGCTAATTTACGGCCCTGTTCAACCCAACGCTCAATATGTTTTTCAGTCATCCCACACTCCCCTCAAGTGAAATCCCAATCAACTTCTGCGTTTCCGCCATGAATTCCATTGGCAGCTGTTGCAGCACGTCGCGCACGAAGCCGTTGACGATGAGCGCTACAGATTCTTCCTGCGAGAGGCCGCGCGACATGCAATAGAACATTTGATCATCACTGATCTTTGACGTGGTGGCCTCATGCTCAAACTGCGCAGTGGAGGTTTTGGCTTCGATATATGGCACGGTGTGGGCGCCGCATTGATCGCCGATCAACAGACTATCACACTGCGTAAAATTGCGCGCATTGGTGGGTTTGCGGTGGGCGCTCACCAATCCGCGATAGGTATTATCTGAACGGCCTGCGGCAATGCCTTTTGCGATAATTCGCGAAGATGAATTCTTACCCAAGTGGATCATCTTGGTGCCGCTGTCCACTTGTTGGCGGCCATTGGAAATGGCGATGGAATAAAATTCACCACGCGAGGATTCACCCCTTAAAATGCAGGATGGATATTTCCACGTAATGGCTGAGCCGGTTTCAACTTGTGTCCACGAAATTTTAGAACGGTCGCCACGGCAATCACCGCGCTTGGTGACGAAATTATAAATTCCGCCCTTGCCTTCGGCATCACCGGGATACCAATTTTGCACGGTGGAGTATTTAATTTCTGAATCATCATGGGCAATCAATTCCACCACAGCGGCGTGCAGTTGGCTTTGTTCGCGCATGGGGGCGGTGCAGCCTTCAAGATAAGAAACGTAAGAACCCTTGTCGGCGATGATCAAGGTGCGCTCAAACTGGCCCGTGTTCTTGGCATTCATGCGGAAGTAAGTTGAAAGCTCCATCGGGCAGCGCACGCCCGGCGGCACATACACAAAACTGCCATCGGAAAACACCGCAGCATTCAGCGCCGCGTAATAGTTGTCGCCCTGCGGCACAACGCTGCCCAGATATTTCTTCACCAGTTCAGGATGCTCACGCAGCGCCTCAGAAATAGAACAGAAAATCACGCCCGCCTTGGCCAATTCATCTTTGAAGGTGGTGACCACTGAGACTGAGTCAAACACCGCGTCCACGGCCACGCGCGATTCATTAATCTCGTTGCCTTCATCATCCAATTTGCTTTTCTCGCCTTGCTTCCTCACACCTGCAAGAATTTCCTGTTCCTTCAGCGGAATGCCCAGCTTGGCGTAAGTTTCCAAAAGTTTCGGATCAATCTCATCCAAGCTTTTGGGGGCTGACATAGATTTCGGCGCGGCATAATAATACAAATCTTGAAAATCAATTTTCGGATAATGCACGCGGGCCCAAGTCGGCTCATCCATTTGTTGCCAAACGCGGTAGGCTTCCAAGCGCCATTCCAACATCCAAGCGGGCTCGCCCTTCTTGTTTGAAATGAAGCGCACGATGTCCTCGTTCAACCCTTTGGGCGCAAATTCGCTTTCGATGTCGGTTTCGAAGCCATATTTATATTTATCAACTTCGATGGTTTTTACCAGGTCTATGGTGTCTTGATCGGCCATTATGCTGCTTTCGCGGAAGCCCGCGCCTTGAATTTTTGAGTGATTGAAATGAAGTGTTGAATGTCGGCTTCAGTGGTGTTCCACCCTAAAGCGATACGAATAGTGGCCCGCGCCAGATCAGGTGCAACGCCCATGGCTTGCAACACATGGCTGGGGCCCACTTTGCCGGAAGAACAAGCCGAGCCGGATGAAACAGCAATACCTTCCAGATCATATTTCATCAGTAAAGTTTCTGCTGTCATGCCTGCAATGGCAAAACAGGTCGTGTTACAAAGGCGCTCGACGCCATCACTGAAAATCGTTTCGCCTTCAAGCGCTGTTTCAAGCTTGGTCTTCAAATTTTGCGTATCAAGCAGCGCCTCATCGGCCAGTGCGGCAAAGCCTGCGATATTGATCAAGTTTTCCGTTCCGGCACGGCGGCGCAGCTCTTGGCCACCGCCCTGCAATAATGGTTCAACCACTAAGCCATCGCGAATGATCAAAGCGCCAATGCCCGTTGGGCCACCCACTTTATGGGCCGCCACCGTCATCATATCCATGCCCAGCAAACCAAAATTCAACTGCTGTTTGCCAACGGCCTGCACCGCATCAACATGCAGCAATGAACCTGCGGCGTGAACCAGTTTTGCAATGTCTTGAATGGGTTGGATCACTCCGGTTTCGTTATTGGCGATCATCACAGAAACAAGCGCCTTGCTGCCCACCAGCATTTTTTCCAGCGCTGCCATATCAACGCGACCAAATTTATCGACGCGAATGATCTCAACAGTTTTGCTGCTGGCTTTGGCCGCGGCCAGCACTGAGGGGTGCTCAACTGCTGAAATCAAAACGCGCTGCACATCAACACCACGCAACGCCATATTATTGGCTTCAGTGCCACCGCTGGTAAAAGTAATCATCTGCGGCAGGCAACCCAACCAGAAGGCCAGCTTCTCACGCGCATCATCCATCAGTTTGCGTGCGCCCCGGCCCTCGGCATGAACTGAAGAGGCATTGCCGCCCACATCCATGGCCGCAAGCATCGCCGCCTTCGCCGATGGGCGCAGCGGGCTAGTGGCGTTATGGTCAAGGTAAGTTCTCAAGCGAGCGGCCTCACATGGCGGTCTTTGGCTTGCTTGATGGAGGCGGCCAAGGCAAGGTTGCGTTTGGCCACCACGTCTTCCAGCGTCACACTTTCTAAAAAGTGCATCATCTGGCGGCCCATGCTGCTCCACAGGTCATGCGCACTGCAACGCTCGCCCTTCACGCAGCCAAGCACGGCGTCGCCTGAACAGCGCGTCACTTTCAATTCTTCATCCACCGCTTGAATAACGTCCGCCATGGCAATTTCATCAGAGGCGCGGGCCAAAACATAGCCACCGCCTGGCCCACGCGCCGAAGTTACAAGGCCAGCACGGCGCAGTTTGCCGAAAAGCTGTTCCAGATATTCTTGGCTAATGTCTTGGCGTTCCGCAATATCAGCCAAAGACACAGGCTTTCCAGCACTGTTTTCACCAATATCGATCATGGCCATCACGGCATAGCGGCCTTTAGTGCTCATTTTCATGGCGTTTGCTCTCCAAGCCTCACGAAAGACTTGCTTTTTGCCCCCTGCATCGTGCTAAAGCGCCCCAACTCCCCACAAGGGCGAGGGAATTGGAACAATTCTCATTTCAAATAAGATATCCGAGTGCGTTAGTCAACTATTTGATTTTGCACCACTGGATTGCAAATAGGATCAGCGAAACCCACCATGCCAGAAGTGATTTTTAACGGGCCTGCCGGCCGCATCGAAGCGCGCTACAATCAGGCCAAAGGAGCCGGGGCTCCGATTGCTATCATCTTGCATCCTCACCCCACTTTTGGCGGCACGATGAACAATCAGATTGTGCATTCGCTGTATCAGCTTTTTCAATCGCGCGGTTTTTCAGTGTTGCGCTTTAACTTTCGTGGTGTCGGGCGCAGCCAAGGCATGTTTGACAATGGCGCTGGCGAATTGGCCGATGCCGCTTCCGCGTTGGATTGGCTGCAAAGCTTCAACCGTGAAGCCCGCATATGCTGGATCGCAGGGGTTTCCTTCGGCGCTTGGATTTCGATGCAGCTGTTGATGCGCAGGCCAGAGATTTCGGGCTTCATCTCCATTGCCCCACTAGCCAAGCATTATGATTTCTCGTTCTTGGCCCCCTGCCCCGCCTCTGGCCTGTTTGTGAATGGCGGCAAAGACACTGTCACATCACCTGAAGCCGTACATACTTTGGTTTCAAAGTTGAAGACGCAAAAGGGTATAACCATTGAACATAAGGTGATGCCGGATGCCAACCACTTCTTCCAAGACCGCGTTGAAGAGTTGACGAAAATTTGTGCTGACTATGTGGATAAACGTTTGACGTTGGAAGCATAGCAGCCCGCGCGCAAAGCGGGTGGCTCGCCTTCGTGAACTCACCTACACAGGCCATGCAATTCAATGGGTGAAACATGGTTGACCAAAAAATAGACGCGCAATCTTGGGCTTTATTGGCGGTTCTTGGGCTGATCTGGGGCGCTTCGTTTTTCTTCACTGGCGTCGCAGCAAAGGAACTGCCAGCACTGTTGATCGTGTTTGCTCGGGTTGGCCTTGCTGGCCTCATCCTCGTTCCGCTCCATTTACTGATCCTCGGCCGGTTGCCACATGACTCTAAGACGTGGATTGCGGCAGGAGGCATGTCGCTTTTGAACAATGTACTTCCTTTTACCGCAATTGCTTGGGGGCAGCATTACATCGGCAGTGGGCTTGCTTCCGTCGTCAATGCCACAACACCCATGTTCGCCGCCGGTTTCATGGCACTTTTCGCGGTTGAGGGATTGACCCCGCGCAAAGCCGTCGCGTTGGCCTTGGGCCTGTGCGGCGTCGTTGTGCTAAAAGGCGGCAGCTTTGGAGACCTTGGTGAGCAGACACTTGGCATTCTGGCCGTTGCATTTGCTTCGGCCTGCTATGGACTTTCGGCGGTCTGGTCCAAGAAGCGGTTGATTGGTATTCCACCGCTGACAACTGCAACTTGCCAATTGGTCACATCAGGCCTCGTCATGGCAGTGCTTGCGTTTAGCTTTTCAACGCCCGCACTTTACTTAAGTGCATCATGGCATGTGCTTGGGGCTCTTGTTGCCAGCGCCGCTGTTGCCACCGCTACCGCCTATCTGCTATTTTTTTATATCATCAACCGTGCTGGCCCATCTTTCGTCACCTTGGTGACCATGTTGGTTCCCGTATCTGCCATAATCTTGGGTGCCATGTTTCTGGGTGAAGAGCTCACCATCAACGAAATCGCAGGCGCATTGATCATCGGCCTTGCCCTGGTGATTATTGATGGGCGGGTGCTGCGATGGTTTCAAGCAAAGACAGCTTGACGATCACTTGACATAGCTGCGCCAATTGTGCGCTTCCTTGAAACCCAAAACTTCGCGCGCCTTGCGATTTGAAAGTGGTGCCTCATGCTCGCCCATCTTGCGGGTGATTGGGGTTTTGGGCGCGTATTTTTTTAGAAACTCTTCCGTCGGCAAGTTGGCGGTGATGGTGTCATTCACCGCATTGAAAACTTGAAAGCCCAAGCCGTGTTTTTGCAGGCACAAACGCACGATCTCGCCGAGATCGCGTGCGTCAATATAGCTCCAGGCATTGCGCTTGCGCGACGGCGGGTCTGCAATGAAGCTGGGGAAACGCGCGTATTCATTTGGCTCAATCACATTGGCGATGCGCAAGGCATAAATATCAATGCCGTAACGGGCGGCAAAGGCACGCGCGGTGTGCTCGTTGACCTGTTTTGACAGGCCGTAGCTATCCATTGGATCAATTTCATAATCCTCTTCAAGCGGGAATTTCTTGTAATCTTTGTCACCTTCAGCAAAACACACGCCATAAGTTGTTTCACTTGATGCAATAATGATTTTCTTCACGCCCAATTTGCAGGCGGATTCGATCACATTGTAAGTGCTCATCACATTGGAAGAATAAGTCTTGTTATCGGGCTCGGCTAAGATGCGCGGGATGGCAGCAAAGTGCACCACTGCGTCAGGCGGTGATGGCGGCTTGCCTTGCTCATAGCCGCCATAACCAAAATGGGTGGTGAGAGCATTGAAGGTCTGGCCGCTTTCTGTGAGGTCTGCCGTGAGCGTATAAACGCCATCTATTTTCGCATCCTTCATATCGACGTTGAAGAGGCTATAACCATTGTCTTTGAGATGGGTCAATGCATAACGCCCTGCCTTGCCTGAGCCGCCGGTGAACACGATGCGCATGGTCATTTTGAAATCCTCTTCATTCAAGGTTTGGCGATTATGCCGCCCGTCAGCGCTGCCTTTACACCCGTTGTTCCCGGATATGTAAGCGGCAAACCTTTCAGGCTGCGCACCGCCAGATAGGCCCATGCTTCGGCTTCCATGGCGTCTCCGTTCAAGCCAATGGCATCAGCGGATGTTACGTGTGGCAGAAGTGCGCCAAGGCTTTGCATAATGGCCGCATTGTGCCGCCCACCGCCGCAGATTACCCATTGCTTGGGTGGGTCGCTGGCCCACTGGGCACTGGCTGCAATTGAATGAGCGGCGAAGGCCGCAAGTGTCGCCGCACCGTCCTCAAATGAGAGGTCATCGAAGTTCAAACCAGCGAAGTGGTTACGATCCAGTGATTTCGGTGGTTCGTGTTGGAAATAAGTATTGTTCAGTGCGGCTTGCAGATGTGGCTGCGACACGGTTCCAGACAGGCAAACAGAGCCTGCGTCATCATAAGCCAAGCCCTTATGTTTCATCATCCAATCATTGATCAGTGCATTGCCGGGGCCGGTGTCGAAAGCCACCAGTGCCCCGTTCAGCCCGACGAAAGTAACGTTGCCCACACCGCCGATATTCACAAAGGCTGTGGGCCGTGTTGTGGCCAAAGCGGCGTGATAGATAGGCACTAAAGGTGCGCCTTGCCCACCTGCGGCCACGTCTGCGGCACGTAAATCATAGACAACTGGAACGGCAGTTGCCTTAGCCAAGCCCACGCCATCGCCCAGTTGAACGGTCAGCCGTGTTTCTGGTTTGTGTAAAACCGTCTGCCCATGAAAGCCAATAACGTCAATTTTTGAATCAGTTAGGCCATGTTGTGCACAAAATGATTCAACGGCGTTGGCGTGCCACGCGGTCAATTCGGTTTCCACGCTGGCCAAGCTGCCCGGTCTGTCAGTGCGCTGCTTTATCTCTAACGCATCGTGCAACGCTTGGCACAGCTTGTGCTGTTGGTTTTCTGTGTAAGCAAAGGTGGCCGAAGGCCCGCGCTGCACCACCGCCTCGCCATCGGTTTCCAGCAAGGCCACATCAATTCCATCCAGCGACGTGCCAGACATTAAACCAATTGCGCGAAGGATTTTTGACAAGTCACACACCTATGATATGAGGCCCCTCATCATGGGCCAATATAAATCAGACTTTCTTAACACGCTTTCAGAACGTGGCTATATCCATCAATGTTCTGATTTTGCCGGATTAGACGGGCTTGCTGCGGCAGGTAAAGCGGTGGGTTATATTGGCTTTGACTGCACCGCAAAGTCTTTGCATGTGGGCTCACTCGTGCAGATCATGCTGCTGCACTGGCTGCAGCAATCCGGCAATAAATCTATTACTTTGATGGGTGGCGGCACCACGCGTGTTGGTGATCCATCTGGCCGCGATGAAAGCCGTCGAATTTTAACGCTGGATGATATCGAAGACAATAAGAACGGTATCAAACAGGTTTTCGCTAAATTTCTGAAATTTGGCACTGCGTCCAAAGATGCCATCATGCTGGATAATGCGGAATGGCTGACCAAACTGAATTGGATCGACATGCTGCGCGATGTGGGCAAGCATTTCAGCGTGAACCGCATGTTATCGATGGATTCGGTGAAACTGCGCTTGGACCGCGAGCACGAGCTTTCCTTCATTGAATTCAATTACATGGTTCTGCAAGCTTATGATTTTGTTGAACTGGCCAAGCGTGAGGGCTGCAACCTTCAAATGGGTGGCTCTGACCAATGGGGCAATATCGTCAACGGCATAGACTTGGGGCGGCGCATGGGCACGCATCAGCTTTATGCCCTCACCTCTCCGCTGATCACGCTGGCCTCGGGTGCCAAAATGGGCAAAACGGCGGCAGGCGCTGTCTGGCTTAACGCCGACATGCGCAGCCCCTATGATTATTGGCAGTTCTGGCGCAACACCGAAGATGCCGATGTGGGCCGCTTCCTCAAACTGTTTACAACTTTGCCTCTCAGCGAAATTGCTAAGCTGGAAAGTCTGGGTGGTTCAGAAATAAATGAGGCCAAGAAAATTCTGGCTAATGAGGCAACGACGCTGGTTCACGGCGCAGCGGCTTCGGCATCGGCCAACGAAACCGCCCGCAAGACCTTTGAAGAAGGAGGTGCCGCAGAAGGGCTTCCAACCATTACTGTTGAATTTCCGATTGGCGTTTTGCAGGCGCTGGTCTTGGCTGGCCTATGTTCATCCAATGGTGACGCAAAGCGCAACATTGCGGGCGGTGCGGTGAAGGTGAATGATGCGGGCGTGACAGATGACAAATTGCTTTTGTCGCAAAGCGCCATGAATGCTGAAAGCGCAATTAAATTATCGCTTGGCAAAAAGAAGCACGTTTTGTTGAAACAAGGCTAAGCTATTGCCCCACTCCTTTGGGGCTGAAATCAAACAACCGCCGGAATATGCCGGGGGCCAAAACGGATAGGGGGTTCAGCTGAATTTTGGGGTCAGCAAAGGTGCCCCCCATGGCGTAAGTTAAACCGAATATGCCTTCGTTGTTGTTGCCGCCACTTAAGATATCGCCGATCACGGGAACATAATTTAATGCCCGCGAAAGCCCACAGGCAGGCACCACAGTTCCTGAAATATCCAGCGCATTATCCGCTTTGCGGATAACGCCTTCAGCGGTGGCACAAACGGTGGGCCCTCTGATGGTGCCCTGTTTGAAACGCACGAACTTATCATCCGCCGAAAACGGCAAATATAATAATTCAAAACTCACAGCCTCAGACCTCGGGCCTGATTTAGTGGGTTTACCGCGTTGGTCAAGTTCACCCAAAGTGGCTTCATCGCGCACCTCGAAGCCCCGAATGGTCAGATTGCCATCGCGCAACGGCGAGCCCTCTTCATTGCCCACAAGTGCGGAAAAATCCAGAAGGCCGCCAGCCACTTTGGAATAGAAGTTAGCAGCCCGCAACGCGGAACCTGCGTCTGGACTGCGCACTTTCAGTTGTCGCCCTTCCGGCAGGGGAACAACCGTTGCCGTGATGGGTTGTCCGTTAACAAAATTACCAGTTATATTGGCTTCCGCAATGCGTCCACCACGGGCGCGCAAGGTTGCTGATACGTCTTTGAGAACTTCCCCTCGATTAGCTACAACTTTGTCAAAATGCGCCCGCATGGTGAAGTCTTGGGTGCTACTTTTGCTGGGCAATCCGGTAGGCTTTGGCGGGGCCAGCATGGCTTTAATATAAGGTCTGGCATCTAAGTTTGTGCCGCTGATGGTAAAATCCGTCGTGTTTTCGCCGGGAATGGCGCGCACACTGAACACGTTGTCTTCGTCTAACTTTATTTCCGACATGTTCACAGCTTTCAGCTTGCCGTCTTTGTAAAGCTCTAAGGCCCCTTTAAGGTGCAAACCTTCGCCGTCCAATTTGAAATCATGAATGCTGCGGCCTTGATCGGTGTTGATCAGTTTGAAACTTGCAACTGTGCCAGCAATGGGGGCGCGCACCCAACTGATTGTGGCTACACGCATTGCAGTCTGGGATAGATCGGCCTTAATATCAAAAACTGTGTTGTTGGCTTGGTCTTTGCTCAGCCTCGCATCAATGGAAATGGGCCCTGAAATATACTCATCGAATTTCATGCCCAATTTGCTGCGCGACTTTTCGTCTAACACTGTGGTAATTTGGGCCAATGCTTCGCCCCCATCGCGCGGTTTTGACCATGAAATCTTGGCGGGTTGGCCATTCAGTTTGATCGGGCCAGAAATATCAATCTTCTCTTGTGAGAAGGCTATCGCTAAATCGCCGTTGGTCAAGTCAACACCTGGAGCCAAGTCTGTCACGGTTGCATCTTTAAGTGCCACTTCGGTTTTCACAATCACGCGTTCTTTGGGCGGATCTTTGATCATTGGCATTTGCAGTTGAATTTTAACATTGCCATTGCCACTGGCTTTGGGAAGGCTGGCCACTTGTTGGGCATTTATCATTTTAACATCGGGGCTGCTGGCTAAAGCAATCATCGCAGAAAGGGGCGCATCTAAATCCAAGGTAAATTTGGCCTGCACTTCCTCGGTTTGCAAATCTTCGGCATCGAAATTTCCCGAGCGTAATTTAACCACATCGCCATTTTCTAATTTGGCGGTGGCCGCGTCAATATCCAAATTGAAGCTGTTGTCCTTCACATGGCCTTGCCCAGAGGCTCCCATGATGTCGGGCAAAGATTTGTAATAGTGCGAGGTGAATTCTTTCAACGAAAACCCGAAGTCAATCGATCCCGCCGGATTAAGGTGTTTTGCGCGCGCTTCGGCCAGTTGGTTTTCGGCGAAGTTAATCTGAAATGTGCCTTCGGGAATTGATCCCGATTTCACATTTTCAAATATCCATTCGCGTGAACGCGGTGCCACGATGGGTGGCCATAGGGTTTTTAATAATTCTAAATCAATATCACGCAATCGGCCCGCCAAGTGGATTGCTGGTGAGGTTTCCCCGCCCGTTATGTTGCCGCGCATACGAAGGCCTCTGCTGCCCGATAGAACCACAAAGTCATCAATATCCAACTGGGCATTATCAACCCCGGCTTTGCCGCTAAACTCAACGCGGTCAATCAAGGGCGCTCCCTGCTTGTCGCCTTTCATGCTTTGATCATCTGCCGCACTCACGGTGGTCAGTTTGATGGCTAAAGCGTTCAGTTGGCCACCGGGTGAGCGTTGCGGTTGAATGCTGCCACTCAAGGCCACATTGCGCCCTGCCAGCTTGAGGGTTGAGTTGTCCAGAACGAAGCTGTCGCTTTCAGGTGCATAAGCCACACGAAAAACCCCTTGGTCAACCGCAATGGGTTGGGCAAAATAGTCAGGCAGGGTTATTGCACCTTGCGCGGCTTGAAATTCGCCGCTTGCCGAAAGCAATTTGCCGGTGTTTGCCAAGGCCATTTCCACATGGCCAGAAAGCGGTGTTGTCACAGTTGCGAATTTTGACAGGGCAAAAATTTTCCGCGCGGCGGTGGCGGGGATCACATTGTCAAGGGTGGCGCTGATTTCAAACTTTTGCTCAGCGCGCTGATAGGTGGTCGACACTTCGCCGTGCCAAGGTTTTGCATTGGTGGCCACGTCACCGCGTGCCAAAATAACAAAGCCATAGGGCTTTTTTTCATAAGTCAAATCAATGGATGGGGCAAACCACGTGGCCGCGTTGCCATCATCGTAAAAGCTTAAGTGCGCGTCGCTGATGCGAATTTCACGCAAAGCTGAGATGGCGTTGCTATCATCATTGCTGTCAAGCAAGCTCAGCAAGCTGGCACCCGTTGTTTCTTCAGCCTGAGCGTCAGCAGCCAGCGCAGGCTTGGCCGGTTCGGCGGGCGGTGTGGCCGCGTTTGAATCACCGCCCGGCACCACCGCATTAAAGCCCAGCACCACAGAGCCATCAACGTTGCGGCGCACTGAAATGGCCGGGCCAATAAGTTCTAAATTGCGCGCGCTCACTTTGCCCTGCAACAAAGACCATGGATCAAGACTAAGTGTGGCTTGGGGAGCATTCGCAATCAAATTATTTTTAGCGTCTGAGACAACGATATTTTTAAAGCTCACATGCGGTGTGTGGGTTTTAGGATCAATCGCCAAGAACGCATCACCCAATTTTAAATGCAAATCAGGCATTTGCGTAGCAACAGATTGCTCAATGCGGTCGCGCAGGAATTCAACAGACATCGGGCCTTGGGTCAGGCGTAGATAAACTAAGCCAGCGGCAAACACGACAAGTGCAAGTGCCGCCACCAGCGCCAAGAGCACATATTTCAGCGCTTTGATTTTCAATCGGGCCAACTTTGTCGCCGCTGCATTGCTTTGCCGTTCACCACATAAGAATCTTTAAAACCAATTGTTCCTATATATATGCGTTCAAACCAAGTGTTAAGGCCAACAAACTTTGGCAAAACAGTGGCACAGGAAACTCCTTTTGCTCATAATTGTACCATGACAAGCTGCCTAAAAGCGCCTAGTCTTCGCAATGATCAGTAAAGGTGTTTCATGATTTTCAGACGCAACAAGCCTGCCCCACGTCAAGAAGCGGCGGCATTAGAGCCTGTTGTAGCAGAGCAACCAGCTGAACCATCCTATATCGCGCGTGATACAACCGTGGAAGGCAACATTTCAACGGCGGGTGAAATTCATATTGAGGGCGAATTGCGCGGTTCGGTGCGGGCTTATACGTGTTTGATTGACACTGACGGCCAAGTGAATGGCGGCGTTTCCGCACAATATGTTGTGGTGCGTGGCCGGGTTTTGGGGCCCATTACAGCCACTCATGTGACCATTCAAAAAGGGGCCCATGTGGAGGGCAATGTGGTGCATGAAGGCCTGAGTATTGAGCACGGCGCCTTTGTGATGGGATCCATCACCCAAAACAATCTGACAGATATGAGTGCATCGTCAAACAGTTACGCAGCAAAATTTGGTAATGGCTACCTGCCCTCAAACTCCGGTGGGGAAGCTTACCATGACACTACACCGCTGCCCGACATCACACTGTTGAAGCACGCTAAATAGTTCGCACTCTCTATTCGATATCTTCGATTGCCTCTTCACTGCCACCGTGAATGCGGTGGGCCAGCGAGGCTTGGATGAATTCTTCAATATCACCATCCAAAACCGCAGCCGTGTTTGAGGTGGAATGTCCGGTGCGCAAATCTTTTACCAGTTGATAGGGCTGCAATACGTAAGAGCGAATTTGGTGGCCCCAGCTGTTTTCAGTTTTCTTGGCATTGGCAGCGTCAACTTTTTCTTGCTTTTTTTGCAGTTCCAATTCGTAAAGGCGGGCTTTCAACATTTTTAAGGCAGTGGCTTTGTTTTTGTGTTGGCTGCGTTCGGCTTGGCAGGCCACAATAATACCCGTCGGCATATGGGTAATGCGAACCGCCGAGTCGGTCGTGTTCACATGTTGGCCACCGGCACCGGAAGCACGGTAAGTATCAATCTTCAAATCGCTTTCAATAATCTCAATGTTGATATTGTCGTCGATCACGGGATAGGCCCAGGCGGAAGCGAATGACGTGTGCCTGCGGGCATTCGAATCATAAGGTGATATGCGCACCAGACGATGAACGCCACTTTCGGTTTTCAATTTGCCATAAGCATTATGGCCTTTAATTTGCAAAGTGGCGCTTTTAATGCCGGCTTCTTCGCCATCATGTTGATCCAGAACCTCAACTTTGAATTTGGATTGATTGGCCCAGCGCACATACATGCGCATCAGCATGGAAGCCCAGTCTTGGCTTTCGGTTCCGCCTGCGCCGGCGTTGATTTGAATATAACTGTCATTGGCGTCAGCCTCGCCAGAAAGCAAAGCGTCTTGTTCAACACGCGTTATGTCTTTCTTCAAGGCATTGATTGATTTTTCGGCTTCCATAACAATGGCAGCATCACCTTCAGCTTCACCCATTTCAATAAACTCGGCATTGTCCTTCAGCGCCTGCTGAATTTTCAATATACCACTGATGCGGTTATCAAGATCTTGGCGCTTACGCATCACGTCTTGGGCTTTTTGTGGATCATTCCACAGTGACGAGTCTTCAGCTTTTGCGTTTAATTCCGCAAGTTCGCGAACCGAGTGATCCCAGTCAAAGATGCCTCCTGAGCAGGCTTAATGACTGCTCGATCTCGGAAATGTCTTTAATGGTTTCGGCGCGCATGATGTTCTTTCAAAGCAATTTAGTGGGGCTCAATAGAGGCCATTGCCGCCACTCGTCAACCCGCCTTGGTCTTGCTGCGCGGGCGCTTGGCCTGCTCCGGCTTGTGGAACCAACACAACGCCGGCCCCTGCTGGTGCCTTGGTCGCAACCCCCTGGCCAATCACCGTTGCATTCGCAGGTGGTTCATCACCGGGCTTGAAGGCTTCCAATATCACACCGTCAGTTCCATAAACCGCACGCTTGCCACTTTTCACCTCAATGGGGATCAATTCAATGCCACGCGGAACGCGGAAAGGAATCGCGGCTTTGTCGCGTAAGGCAAGACGCATAAAATCGGCCACAACGGGTGCTGCCAATTCACCGCCCGTGCGGCGTTTGCCCATCGGCTTTGGCGTATCGAAGCCAATATAGACACCCACCACCATATCCGGCGTAAAACCAATGAACCACGCGTCTTTTTCATCATTGGATGTGCCGGTTTTTCCCGCTACGGGCTTGCCTACAATTTGTACTTTCTTGCCTGTGCCGCGCTCAACCACACCTTCCATCATGGAGGTGATTTGATAGGCGGTATAGGGGTTCATCACCTGTTCGCGGTTATCGATCAAATCTGGCTCGGCCATGCCGGCTCTATAAACATCCGCTTTGCAGGCTGAACAGTCACGCTTGTCATTGACAAAGACCGTATGGCCGAAGCGATCTTGAATGCGGTCAATCAGCGATGCCTCCACCTTCTTGCCGCCATTGGCAATGTCGGCATAAGCCGTTGTCATTTTCAGCAATGTGGTTTCACCTGCACCCAATGCAAAAGCTAACTCATGCGGCATACGATCATAAATCCCCAGGCGCTGCGCCAAGTCTGCCACTTTGGTAATGCCCATGGCATCAGCCAAACGCACGGTCATGGTATTACGGGATTGTTCAATGCCGCGGCGCAAAGTGGATGGGCCGAAAAAATCCTTTTCGTAATTTTTAGGTTTCCACACTTCACCGTTTTGTAATTTGATTTCAATGGGCGCATCAAGCACCACTGAAGCTGGCGAATAACCATTGTCTAAGGCCGCAGCATAAACCACGGGCTTGAACGAAGAACCAGGTTGACGTTCGGCCTGTACAGCGCGGTTGAATTGGCTTTGGCCATAAGAGAAGCCGCCCACCATGGCCAGAACGCGGCCAGTGTGCGGATCCATCGCCACCATCGCACCCTGCACTTCTGGAATCTGAACCAGATGAAATTCGTCTTTATTTCCTGATGGGGCTACATAAACAATGTCGCCCACTTTCAAAAGTTCACCGGCCTTTTTAACCTCTGGCCCCAGTTTCTCACCATCCACATAGTTGCGCGCCCATTGCATCAACGCCAAAGGAATAGTGCCTTCATCGCGCTCTTTGCCACGGCTTCCATCTTTTAAATTGCCTGGTTGCAATCCAACAGTTGCACCTAGGTCCGTCACCTGCAAAACCACAGATACGCGCCACGGTGCTTGGTCTGGTGGCACGTGATATTTTTCAAGCACATTGGCCCAATCGCCAGTCACATCGCTCACATGGTCATGGGCCCCGCGCCAGCCACGTTTGCGGTCAAAGCCGATCAGGCCACGGGCCACAGCTTGGCGTGCAAAAATCTGCAACTTCGGATCAAGCGTGGTGCGCACCGAATAACCGCCCGTATCCAGTTGGTCTTTGCCATATTTGGCCACAAGCTCGCGCCTTGCTTCTTCAGCAAAAGATTCGGCAGAGAAGAGTTGCGCACCAAAAGGCCGCGGGTTCACTTTTAGGGGCTTGGCCGTTGCGTCTTTTAATTCATCGGCTGAAATGTAGCCATTCAACTGCATCTGTTCCAACACATAGTTGCGCCGCGTAATGGCCTTGTCATAGTTGGTAAACGGATTGTAGTTGTTCGGCCCCTTCGGCAAGGCGGCAAGATAGGCCGCCTCTTCATTCGTCAGTTCAACCAGCGGCTTTCCAAAATAGTTCAGCGCGGCCGCCGCAACGCCATAAGAGTGGAAACCCAAATTGATGTAGTTCAGATAAAGCTCCATGATCTGGTCTTTGCTGAAGCTGGCCTCAATGCGTTGTACAATGAGGGCCTCACGCAATTTGCGGGTGATGGATCTTTCATCGCCCAGCAGAAAGTTCTTGGCCACTTGTTGGGTGATGGTGGAAGCGCCGATCACCTGCCCGTGGCCCGTCAACTTCACTTGCATATAGCGAAAGCCGGCTTTGGCAATGCCGCGCCAATCAAGCCCCCCATGCGTGTAAAAATTTTTGTCTTCAGCTGAAACGTAAGCATTCACCACGCGTTTGGGAATCAGATTGATCGGCACAAACAGGCGGCGTTCCGTTGCATATTCAGCCAACAATGAACCGTCGGCGGCGTGCATACGCGTCATCACAGGAGGTTCCCATGAGGCGAGCTGTTTATAATCCGGCAGGTCTTTAGAAACGTCCCATATCACATATAGCGCCGCAGCTGAGAGGCCGAGCGTTATCATAAAAAGACCACCAAACAACCACCCTAAAAACCGAACCATGCCACCCTTTTATTGTAACCCAAATCGCCAAAGCCAGCTGAACTAGCACGATTCAATCTGGGTCAAAACGGAATTGAATATCAATTTTGGCTATGAATTGTGGCTAAAACATTTTGAGGTTTTATGGAAAAGTCAAAATCGCGCTAAACCTCCGGCGTGGAAAAGCGGTTAGCGGCAGAGTAAGTGAGGGTGAGACTATTGGCAGGCGTTACCCCATCCGTAATCTCAGTGAGGTTGATGCCGTCGGTATAGCCATAAGTGAGGCTCGAGACATTTGTCGCCCCATTGGCCAGTTTCAAGGTGGAGAGCCTGTAATCCTGATCATAGGTCGCCGTGGTTACCAGACCATTGCCATAGGTGAGACTGGTGACGAGGTTCGATATCGGGGCATAAGTGAATTGGGTGATGTAGCCCCCCGCCAATGCGGTGAAGTCTCACCCTCTCGGAAAATCTTGCGCCGCATGAAACACCGCAACAATCTCAACATGGTCATCGGCCAGCCGGTAAACCACGATATAAGGCAAACGCGGAATGACCAATTCACGGGTTGTTTCAACAGCGCCTTTGCGGCCAGACAACGGAAAATTTGCAAACCGCCGCGTTGCTTGTTCGATGGCGGTGACAACCCGGCCTGCGCTTGCAGGATTATCACGAGCGATAAAGTCATAGATGGATTGGATATCGGCCTGCGCCTTGCTTGAAAAGCGAACAATCATACCGTGAGTTTACGAAAGAAATCCTGCATCTCTTGTTCCGGTACCAAGCTGTTGCTCTCTGCCATGCGGCGGCGCACTTCGGCTTGGTGGGCGGGGCTAAGTTGTAAATGCGAACTCTCCTGTTCGACAAGCGCCAGCACCATTTCGCCAACCTCATTTTGGCGTTGATCTGGCAGAGCCAAAGCCTCAGCAATGGCACGTTCAAGCAGCTGATTCATTTATACACGCTAACACACAATCGCGTGCGGCGGCAACTGACAGGTGATTGATGATCTTGAACATGCCGACCTGCTATATCTCACAACACTTCACTGCCCCATCAAAGTTTTCAGCCACGTCACAAAAAAATTTTGCAAGCTTACGAAGACGACGTTGAGGGAGGGAAGAAGGTCTGCTATTCTATTAAGAGGAGTTAATTGCACTGGCACCGTAATCCAAAAGCAATCTCGTCCTCAACGCCTCAACCTCTTTGGCCATGGCTTTGAATTTGTCAGATTGCGACTCAGGCTCGCCCTGATTGGATATTTGAGGATTCGATAAATTCAGCATCGATTACGCGGATTGTAGGATTTTCGAGTACATATATTACTTTAATATCTGGCATGTCGGTAGATCGTGCGCCATGCCAGATGAGCAATCGAAGTGAGCCACTTTCATTTAATGGTTCACCATCTTTTGGCGCCTGTGAAATTATCCAAGTAACTAGGGACCACGCTTCATCGGCTCTAGACCATTTTTGGCAGGCCAGAGCCAAAGCATCGACAACGCTTTCCTCTTCACTTAGCTCTTGCACTAAATGTAACCCAAATCCTTAGCCTTGGATTTGGCTTTTTCGATTTCAGCCTTAGTGGGGGTTCTTATTCTCTGGGCAAGAATTGCGATTAACGGAATTTCCTCACCTTGCTTTGCTATTTCCCAACCATAGTCATGAGATTCCTCACTGATTGAGGCTGCACTATGATTTTCATCAACGTGTTTAATCCAGTAATCAACGTCCGTCCTATCCGGTTCCGATAAGAATTTTGGTGGGGCAACTAAAGACTTGAATGTCCATTGATCATAACCGCCTCTATTAGACTTAATTTCAGAAATTCTCCCTTCACTCTCAAGCTCGGCTCTAATCTGCCGCCCAAGTTTGGGGACGGGACCATGCTCTTCTCTTATGTAAGTAGCCCCGGTGATAGGTTGCCTTCGTAATACATAGGCACGCGCCTCAGCGAACCACAAAACCTTATAAAGTTTTGTAGCGCCAAAACCATCGTTGCCACCAGCCTTCCAGATGACGTAGTGGACAAGATTCTTAAACTTGTCGCGGTCAAATAGCATTTTCAAAATTCGACTACTTCGCACTGGGGTTAAGTTGTTGAAGTCTGCAATCGATCATTGCTGCTCCTTACTATATAGGCGCTTAACTGCAATATTTTCCAGTATAAAAGCCAATTTAACTATATCATTAAAACCAAGTGCACTTCTGTTGTTGTAACGGAAATCGAACTCAGTTCTTGCCGATTTGGTTGGTTAAGCAAATAATTGCAATTTCTTGTGTGGGCGCATCATTGCTTAGCCGCCGTGGCCACTGGCGCGAAATGTTGTTCTACGGCGCGCGTCAATGCGTCTGCCATAGCGCTTCGCCATTTAGGTGACAGCAACATGCCTTTGTCAGCCGCGTTGGAAAGATAGCCCAGCTCCACCAACACCGAGGGCACATCTGGCGCTTTCAGCACAACAAAGGCTGCGGACCGCATGGGCTTACCCGTCAGTTCAGTCACTGGGCGAATTTCGTTCACGGCTAGTTTGGCAAACATGATCGACTGCGATTTGGATTCGCGCTGTGCCAAGTTGATCAGCATGTTGGCCACCTCAGGTTTTTGGTGGCCCAGATCCATGCCCGAAATAATGTCGGCGCGATTTTCCTTTTGCGCCAAGGCCTCAGCTTCAGCGTCAGAAGCTTGGTCTGAAAGTGTATAAATCGTTGTGCCGCGCACAGACGGGTCATCCAATTTGTCGGCGTGGATAGCAATGAACAAATCAGCCTTGATCTCGCGTGCCATTCTCACTCGGTTTTGCAGCGGAATGAACGTGTCATCATCACGCGTCATCACCACGGCGTAATGGCCGGTTATTTCCAATTTCTTTTTTAACGCCAAACCAAAAGCTAACACCACATCCTTTTCACGCACACGATCAGAGCCAGAGGCCCCCGGATCAGCGCCGCCATGACCCGGATCAATGGCAATGGTGAATTTTGGTTTTGCGGGTTCAGCATCGGTTGCAACCGGCGCGATCGAACCCGTTTGAGGGTTTGTATCGGTCTGCGCAGCAGCTGGCAGGGCCGCAGCAAAAAAGACAGTAAAAGTCACCAAAAGACATGAAAATTGAAGGGGAAAGCGCAACGCAATTGAACCTTTTAAAGGATTTCAAACTAACCAAACATGGTTAAGCGTTAGTTGCACTTGAAGATGGTTCGAAGGCATACAAAACCGCGCCTTGCATTAGGTGTGCAGAAACACTAAGTAAAATCTGTCCTATCAAAGACTCAACATTTGCTTGTGTTTTTACAGGCGTCAGTTTCGCGCCAAGCTTGCCTTCGAGAGATGTATTGCTAGCTTTGGTTGCGTTTTAACCGGCCTATTTAGGCCAATACCTGGCTGTGCCAGTATTTTTAACCGCTCCAATTGGAGCAAAGGTCAACTTCGACGTGTGCCAGGCTGCCGCGCCAATTACGTTCCAAGCTCTCGGTTCACCGAGGGCTGGCGTTGGCGTCGATATTCAAATGCCCCGAGGCTTACGTCCATTTTCGCTGCCTGTTTTGTGTGGTTTTCAGCTTTTCCAGTCTCGAAGGGAAAGAGCATGATATATCAACTCGATAGCAGCCCAAGGAATGATTATTATGGGCTCAAAAATGCTCATCGATGCAAGCCAACCGGAAGAAACCCGCGTTGTTGTCGCTCGAGGAACTAAACTTGAAGAATTCGATTTCGAAAGTGCTTCTCGTAAACCACTGAAAGGCAACATTTATCTTGCCAAAGTAACCCGTGTAGAGCCGTCTTTACAGGCGGCATTCGTGGAATATGGCGGCAATCGCCATGGCTTTTTGGCTTTTGCCGAAATTCATCCGGACTATTACCAAATCCCAATTGCTGACCGCATGGCACTCATTGCTGAGCAAGAGGCTGAGGATGAAGAGGCCGATGCCGAAGACGAAATAGCTGAAATTATTACAGAAAACCAAGCTGAAGCAGCTTTACAAGCTGAGCCGCTCGAGTTCACAGCCTCAGGGCCTGTCGATGAAACAGATGCTCATGTCGAAGAACATGACGATCATCCCGCCCCAGAAGCAGCGGCTTCGGGCGAAGTGGTTGAAGTGGAGCAGGATGCTGAGGCCCAAAAGGTTGAAACCATTGGCGAAGATGATGCCATGGAAGAAGTGCCGCAACGCCGTCAGCGCAGCAACCGCCCACGCCGTCGGGTTTATAAAATTCAAGAAGTCGTTAAACGCAGGCAAATTTTGCTTGTTCAAGTTGTTAAAGAAGAACGCGGCAATAAGGGTGCTGCCCTCACCACTTATCTTTCATTGGCTGGCCGTTATTGCGTTTTAATGCCCAATACTGCTCGTGGAGGTGGTATTTCACGTAAGATAACGGATGCAAATGATCGTCGACGTCTGAAAGAAGTGGCCAAAGATGTTGAGGTGCCAAAAGGCATGGGCGTCATTGTGCGCACCGCTGGAGCGCAGCGCACACGGCCCGAGATCAAGCGTGACTTCGACTACTTGATGCGCCTGTGGGAAAGTGTGCGTGAGCTTACTTTGAAATCTTCCGCACCATGTTTGGTTTATGAAGAAGGCAATCTGATCAAACGTTCCATCCGCGATCTATACACCAAAGACGTGGATGAGATTATTGTTGATGGTGATGCAGCTTATAAAGAAGCCAAAGACTTTATGAAAATGCTGATGCCTTCACACGCCAAAAACGTGAAGGCTTATAAAGATCCAAAACCTTTGTTGCAGCGCTATCAAGTTGAAAGCCATCTCGATGCGCTGTTTTCGCCCACGGTGAATTTGCCCTCAGGCGGCTATCTCGTGATCAACCAAACCGAAGCCCTGGTGGCAATCGACATCAACTCCGGCAAAGCCACGCGCGAACATAATATCGAAGACACAGCCAGCAAAACAAATCTTGAAGCATGTGATGAAATTGCACGTCAATTGCGTTTGCGTGATCTTGCAGGTCTTGTGGTTGTCGATTTTATTGATATGGAAGAAAACCGCAACAATCGTGCGGTTGAGCGGCGCATGAAAGATGCGTTGAAGAATGATCGGGCACGTATTCAAGTGGGCCGTATCTCGCATTTCGGTTTGCTCGAAATGTCACGGCAACGTTTGCGCCCAGGTCTGTTGGAGGGTTCATTCAAAACCTGTGCGCACTGTGAAGGGCGCGGCATTGTGCGTTCAATTCCATCTTGCGGGCTTGGCGTGCTTCGTCAGATCGAAGAGTTCCTGCAAAAGGGTCGGGCTGAAAATCTCACGGTCAAATGTGCACGTGAAGTAGCGTTTTATTTGCTGAACGAAAAGCGCGATAGCCTTTTGGAAATTGAGCAACAGCATGGCATTTCCATTTTCCTCAGCCCAAGTGTTGAGGATGTGAAAGGCACCCAAGCCGTTATTGAACGTGCGCCAGAGCGTGAACGCATACAACGCCGGGTTGTTGCCGCACCGGTGCAAATGGAATCGGGTTTTGCTACTGAACCAGAGGTTGAAGAAGATGGGGTTGCAGAGGAGATGGCCGATGAGGCCCTTCAAGAAAGCAATGACGAAACTTCATCAAATTCAAAGCCGGAAAATCAATCAGACCAACAACCAAATCAAGAAAATATCCGACGTCGCCGAAGACGCGGCAAACGTGGTGGCCGTGGGGAAGATCGACAGAACGGAACTCAGCTATCTTCAGAATCTGATCCGTCAAACGAGGATAGCAGCGGCAGCGAAAATGCGGATATTGAAGTCTCCAACGACTCTCGTGAAGCGATTGCAGCAGAACCTAGCGCCGAAACCACCGAAGATTCCAGCAATGGACGCCCAAGCGAAGAGCGCAATGGTCGCCGCCGTGGCCGTTTTGGCCGAGGTGGTCGTGACCGGAATGAACGCGGGGACAGGCCCGAGCGCAATGGTTCCAGTGGCGGCGAGCGTGCCGAACGGCCACCTCGTGAGGATCGGCCCGCACGTGAGGATCGCCCGCGCCGTGAGCGCCTACAAACTGAGTTTGTGGCCCCGCCTCAGCCCGTAGTGATTCACATTCCAGAATCAATTCCTGATCCAGAGCCACGCAAGTGGCAGCCACCTGCACCAACAGTTGCTGCCGAACCCGCCGCTCGAAAGGGCGGTTGGTGGAGCAAACGCTAGAACAAGAAGCTGCCGCAATCCAAAGGCAAAGCGCTTCCATGTTGTTATATTCAATGGCGTTTAAATTGACGAGACGTTTATCAGCTTTGGCGGTGGGGCTTTGCCTCACCGCCCAATCTTCATTTGCGGTGCCCGATCAAAGTGACAAGCGAGCACGCGATGCTGGGCCAATCGTAATTCGTGATGCTGAGATTGAAGGCTTGCTGCGCATTTACGCAGGGCCGATTTTTAAAGCGGCCGGCATCAATGCAAATGCGGCCCGCGTCGTGGTGATCGGGGCTTCCGGCATCAACGCCTTTGTTGCTGGAGGCCAGCGTATTTTTGTTAACAGTGGCTTGATTACAAAGGCCCCCACACCCAACACCGTGATCGGTGTACTGGCGCATGAATCTGGTCATATTGCTGGCGGGCATCTTGCGAAAATGAAAAGTGCAATGGCCGAAGCTTCAACCGAAGCCATTGTCGGCACTTTGCTAGGTGTTGCTGCTATTGTAGGTGGTGCCGCGGCGGGCAGCAGCACAGCCGCACAGGCTGGCACCGGTATTATTCTGGGCTCACAAAATACAGCCCAGCGCGGTTTTCTGGTCTATCAACGCGCCATGGAAGCCACCGCCGATGAAAGTGCGATGCGTTATCTGGCTGCCACTCATCAAAGTGCTAAGGGTATGTTGGATCTGTTTCGCGTTCTGGCCAATGAATCACTGGCCAGCTTACATGGCGCGGATCCTTACGCCTATTCCCACCCGCTGCCATTTGATAGGCTCCGCACCTTAGAGGCGCAGGCGCAGGCCTCGCCAGACTATAATAAGCTTGACGATCCTGTCTTGGTGCTGCGCCATAAATTGGCACAAGCAAAGTTGATTGGATTTCTCACACCTTTGGAAGTCTTCTCACATTATCCCGCAGCAGACACATCATTGCCAGCACGCTATGCCCATGCGATCGCGTTCTTTCGGCGCGGCGATTTAAAAGCGGCCTTGCCGGTCATTGACACTTTAACGGCTGAAGCGCCGCAAGATCCTTATTTTTGGGAACTTAAAGCGCAAGCCTATCTTGAAAATGGCCGCGCCGATGAGGGATTACCCTTCATAAAAAAAGCCCGCGCTATCTTGCCAAACAATGGGCTTTTGCAAATTCTTCATGCGCAAATTCTCTTAGGCTCAGAAAATGCGGCTCATGCCGATGAAGCGATTGCAGTGCTGAAGCAGGCCCAGATTTCAGAGGGTGAAGAGCCTGGGCTATTTAAATATATGGCACAGGCTTATGGCATGAAAAAAGATATAGCCCATGCACAACTTGCCACCGCCGAATTTGCTTATGTTACGGGTGATATGAAAAGCGCTCAGGAAAAAGCTGTTTTAGCTAAGAAATATCTGAAGCAGGGCAGCCCTGAATGGTTGCGTGCGTCGGATATTGAAAGTTTTGCTGCAAAAAAGTGATTGTGCAAAAGCCTTCGGTTGCGGCAAGATGAAAACTATTCAGGAGTAACTAATGCGCCGTTGTATTTCCTTCACCACTGCCTTGGTTTTTGGCATGTCATTGGCCTTTGGCGCCATGGCCGGCTCTTTCAGCGATGACCAGAAAAAAGAGATCGAAGAGACCATCCATTCTTATCTCATGGAGCATCCTGAAATTATCAATGAGATGGTTGAAAAATTAAGAGTGAAAGAAGAAAAAGACGCTACCAATGCTCAGGCGACCACTCTGTCCACTTCCTCGCAGAACATTTTTCATAATGCTAGCGATGGGGTTATTGGCAACCCCACAGGTGATGTGACGATTGTTGAGTTTATGGATTATAATTGCAGCTGGTGCCACAAGAGCATCAAGAATGTTCAAGAGCTAGTAAAAAAAGACAAAAACATCCGCGTGGTCATGAAGGAGTGGCCAATTTTTGGCGAAGGCTCGGAAGCGGGTGCGCGCGCGGCCATGGCCGCTGCCAAACAGGGCAAATATTGGGAATTGCATCAGGCGCTGTTTTCCTTCCAAGGCCAAGTGACACCTGAAGTTGTCGCGCAAGTGGCCAAGGCCAGCGGGCTGGATATGAAAAAACTGAAAGAAGACATGGTTGCAGCCGATGTGGATGCCAACCTTGCCTCTACCGTGAAGTTGGCCTCGGCCCTCAAATTCACCGGCACACCGGGTTTTTTGGTCAACAAGAACGTGTTCCCCGGCTACATGGAACTAGCGCGCATGGAAAGCATGGTGGCCGAAGAACGCGCCAAAGGTGTGTGCAAGGACTGCTAAGGCGGTTTTCAAATCACTTGAGCCTGTCTATAAGCATATTATGATCACTGTTTATATCTTAAATGGGCCTAATCTGAATTTGTTAGGCCTACGTGAACCTGAAATTTATGGTCACGACACTTTGGCAATCGTGGAAACACTGTGTCACGCCAAAGCCAAAACTTTGGGGATAACCATCGTCTTTCGCCAAACCAATATGGAAGGCGAAATGGTGAATCACATTCATGAGGCACGCGAAAAAGCGCAAGGCATTATTATCAATGCCGGTGCCTATACACATACTTCCGTCGCGCTGCATGACGCTATCAAAGCCGTGGCCCTGCCCGCCATTGAAGTTCACCTTTCCAATGTTTACAGCCGTGAAGCTTTCCGCCATCACAGTTATATATCGCCTGTGGTTCGGGGTGTGATTTGTGGGTTTGGCTCACAATCTTATGAATTGGCGCTGGAAGGTCTGGCTGCCATCTTGAATATAAAGGGAAAGGCATAATGCCCATAAAGAAAAAGCCCGCTGCTTCGGTATCACAAGAATCGGCCGAGTTGAGCCTTGTTCGCAAGCTTGCGGCCATTTTGGATGAAACAGGTCTGACCGAGATTGAACTGGATCATAAAGGTGCGCGTGTGCGCGTGTCAAAATTTATGCAGGCGGCTTCAGTTGTCCATTCTGCGCCACACATCCAATATGCAAGCCCAGCGCATGTTTCTGCTGCGCCTCTGGCAGCTGAGGCTGAAGTTACGGGCACGCCGCTCAAATCTCCGATGGTTGGAACGGCCTATCTTTCACCATCGCCGGAACTGCCTGCGTTTGCGGCTTTGGGTGCTATGGTGAAAGAAGGCCAAACCGTTCTCATCATCGAAGCCATGAAAACCATGAATCAAATTGCTGCGCCCAAATCTGGAAAGCTGGTGAAGATCAATATCGAAAATGCCCAGCCAGTTGAATATGGCGAAGTGTTGATGGTGATCGAATAGACGATGTTCGATAAAATCCTCATTGCCAATCGTGGCGAGATTGCCCTTCGTGTTTTACGCGCGGCGCGTGAGCTTGGCATTCAAACAGTTGCGGTTCATTCTACCGCTGACGCGGATGCCATGCATGTGAAGTTGGCGGATGAAAGTGTGTGCATTGGTCCGCCACCAGCCAAAGATTCTTATCTCAATATTCCCGCCATTGTAGCAGCTTGCGAAATCACAGGTGCGGAGGCGGTTCACCCCGGTTATGGGTTTCTGTCAGAGAATGCAAAATTTGCTGAAATTTTGAAATCGCACAACATCAAATTCATTGGCCCCTCTGTGGAAAACATCCGAACGATGGGTGATAAGATTGAAGCCAAGCGCACGGCCAAGGCACTGGGCATTCCCGTTGTGCCTGGTTCTGAGGGTGGAGTGCATGATATTGCGACTGCCCGCAAAGTGGCCAAGGATATTGGTTATCCGGTAATCATCAAAGCTACTGCTGGCGGCGGTGGGCGCGGCATGAAAGTGGCACATTCAGAGCCCGAACTTGAGCTTGCGGTTTCCACGGCGCAAAGTGAGGCCAAGGCCGCGTTCGGCAACGGCGAAGTGTACATTGAAAAATATCTGCAAAAGCCGCGCCATATTGAAATTCAGGTTTTGGGTGATGGACAAGGGCGCGCCATTCACTTGGGTGAACGTGATTGTTCGCTACAACGCCGCCACCAGAAAATTTGGGAAGAAGCGCATTCGCCTGCCCTTAACGCCAAGCAACGCGATGAGATAGGCGGGCGCGTTGCTAACGCTATGGCCCAGATGAGCTATGAAGGCGTTGGCACGATTGAGTTTCTCTATGAAAATGATGAGTTCTATTTCATTGAAATGAATACTCGTCTGCAAGTGGAACATCCGATCACCGAAGCCATCACAGGTCTTGACTTGGTGCAAGAGCAAATTCGCGTGGCAGCGGGGGCGGCCCTTGCCTACAAACAAAGCGACATTCAGTTTGCTGGCCATGCTATCGAATGTCGGATCAATGCAGAGAACCCCATGACCTTTGTGCCGTCGCCCGGCAAAGTGAATGACGTGCACTTTCCGGGTGGTCTGGGTGTGCGGGTGGATAGTGCGCTCTATTCTGGCTACCGCATTCCGCCATATTATGATTCGCTTATTGGCAAACTCATCGTGTTTGGCAAGTCACGCGCTGAATGTATGATGCGATTGCGTCGGTCACTTTCGGAATTTGTGGTGGACGGCGTTGAAACCACTATTCCACTGTTCCAAAAACTCTTGGCAGAGCCAGATATTATTGACGGGCATTATGATATTCACTGGCTAGAGAAATATCTGGCCCGCCAAAAGGTTTAGCGCGAATGAGCATGATAACGCCCCAGGTTTTACTGAAAGCCTATTCAGTTGGTGTGTTTCCAATGGCCGAAAGTGCTGATGATCCATCACTTTATTGGATTGAACCTGATGAGCGCGGTGTGTTACCCCTGCATGAGTTTCACATTTCGCGTTCTCTCAAAAAATCTGTGCGTCACGCAGGCTTTGAAATTCGCATCGATACGGCCTTTGAACAAGTGATGAAGCTTTGCGCCCAGAAAACCGGCGACCGCAAAGATACTTGGATCAATGCTCGAATTTTACGGCTCTATGGCCAGCTTCATAAAATGGGCTGTTGCCATTCCGTTGAAAGTTGGCGTGATGGCGAGTTGGTGGGTGGGCTTTATGGTGTGCGGCTTGGTGCTGCATTTTTCGGAGAAAGTATGTTTGCCCGGGCCACTGATGCTTCTAAGGTGGCCTTAGTTCATTTGGTGGCGCGTTTGAACTTTGGCGGATTCAAACTGCTTGATGCTCAGTTTGTGAACGATCATCTGAAGCAGTTTGGCTGCCACAAACTGCCGAAGAAGGAATACCGCCCGATCCTTGATGTAGCGACGGAAGCAGATGCGGATTTCTTCGCATTCAAGAATGATACAAATGTCGAGCAAGTTTTGAGGCTTTCTTCTCCTCATTCCCTGCCCTGACCGAAAGCGGTTAAGTCAGTCAGGTGGAGGCTGATCACCATTTTCGATTTGATCTTGCAGCGTGGCTAGATCAGGTGCCGCCTCAACGGGTGGCGGCGGCGCGTTAGGATCTTTGCAGCCTACAAGCCAGACATCATAAAGCGGGTGTTCCACGGCGTTCAGACCGGGGCTTTCGGCAAACATCCAACCTGAAAAAATGCGCTTTTTACTGCCGTCAGTACCTTGTTCAACAACCTCAACAAAGGCCACGGTTTTTGGATCTTCAGTGATGGGACGCGAGTGGCACACATCTGCTTTGACTAACAAACCACCGAATTTTTTCTCTTCGCCAATCTTCGCTTCAAAGGTTATTGTTTGGCCCAGAATTTTGTCAAGGCCGGAAAATATGGCAATTGGATTTGCGATGGGTTCGGCATTGGCCATCACAGACCCAAGTAAACATGCAACACTAAACGCTAAAACAATTTTCATTGCTTAGGCGGCGTTGGCGCTTCGGCAGGGGCTGGCGGTGCATCATTAGACTTGCCACCTTTTGAAAACATCGCTTGGCTGATCAGTGACCATAAATCCACCGCACCCTGCGTATAAGATATCTCTCCACCGTTGGTGAGCTTGGTTTCTGATCCCCCGGGCTCTAGGGCCACAAAATTTGCACCCAGCAATCCTTCTGATGTAATTTTAGCAGAGGTGTCATCAGCCAGTTGCAGCTGTGGTTGAAGTAACATGTCAATGCGTGCTTGGTAAGACTTTACGTCGAGTGATTGGCCAACCACCGTTCCCACCTTTACACCGGCAACCCGCACATCCGTGCCCACTGCAACGCCTGCGATATTGTTAAATTGTGCCGTCACATGATAGCCGCCAGTGGGTCTGCCGAGGCCCGCCACGCGGTAGGCAAAAAGGAAGAACATAGCGGATGCACCTATAACCAGCGCGCCAACCAAAGTTTCCAAAGTGTTGGATTTCATTCGGGCTTCCAGGCTTGATAATCTTTGGCGCGCGGCAGTGGTCGGCCACCCACAGCAATTGAACCGGGCGGATGATAAGCGCCAGCCGAACCCGTTAAATTCTCTTCATGGGGTTTTTGCCATTCGCGCGGGCTATATGTTTCATCGGTTGGTACAACATCTACGCGGTGATGCAACCAGCCATGCCAGCCTGCGCCCACTTTAGAACCTTCAGAATAACCCTTGTAAATCACCCAGCGGCGCTCTGGGATTGAATCGGGCACCGCCGACTTTGCCTTATAGTATTTATTGCCATTTTCATCTTGACCAACGAATGTGCCCTTACGCCACGTATAAAAACGCGTATTCCAAGTTTGGCCATTCCACCACGTAAAAAGTTGTTTCAAAAATTGCATGAATGAGACTCTTTCAATCAAGCCACAATATGGCGGAAGGACAATGCAAGTTCAATCAGGATTTGGGCCGTAAGATGACGACAAGTTTGTTGTCAATTTGACGCTCGGCTAGTTTGTCGACGTTCGGGTCGGCAGCTAGACGCGCCAGCACTTCCTTTAACTCGTCTGCATCGACCGGTTGATCAGTTGGCACCGCGAAAAAGCCAAAGTCACGCTTAGCAAATTCATGGGTGATGTTGATCAGATAAACGCGGGATTTTGTATCACCATCCACAACCACTGAATTAGACTGGAAAGCGCGCAACGCTAAGCGGTAGTCCGCATGTTTTACGTCAGGGGCCGTTGCCGTAGTTTTGGCACGTAAGCCCTCATGCACAACTGGGTTAGGCGCCATTTCGGCCAAAGGGCTAGTAGGGCTGAGGTAAGGCAAGGCATCACGCAGGCTCCAGCGGTTCCATGTGACAAAGTTTTGACTTCGAAGAACAGCTTGTAATGTGTCGAGTGAGCCAATCCATTGCAATTGGAACACATCACGGGGCTTGCCGACAAGATCGATGCGCTGGCCTGGCACTTTGCTCCAACCGGTGGAGACATAATCCAGTGTTGAGAAAACTGTCGTCTTGTTGACGGGTTGATAGCGCTCAAATCTTTTATCAAAAGTTTTTTCGACGTCGATGCCCGTTGCTATAATCAATGCAAGACACGCCGTGGCCAACAACCAAAGCGGGTGAAACCGACGCAGCTTTATTGTGGAAATTGCAACCGAAAAAATGGCCACAAGAATAAGTGCAATTAATACGCCCCCAATAACATCGCTGAACCAATTTACCCCCAAATAAAGCCGCGAGAATGAAATGGCCATCACCAACATCGCGCAACTGGCGGCAATGATCGCTTGCGTCCAGCGAGATAGGCCACGCGAGGTGATCAGCGCCACCATCCCGAACACGGTGCCGGCCATAAGCGCGTGAGGTGCTGGGAATTTAAAATCCATATTTTGAGCACCAGTGCCTGGTGCCGCGAAGCCAAAAGAAAATGCGATGATTACTAAATGTGCAACTGCAACAGTCAAAAAAATTGCAACAGTGGCGCGCCAGTTGCGTCTGAGTGCGGACCAGATTATGAGAACGGCTGCCACGGCATAAATTACATATTGATCACCCAACATGGTCAGGCGAATGAAAATCTCATCGCCCGGCACGGAACGAAGTTCACTAAAGAAGTTAAACAGCGAATGATCAAATTGGCTCACTGCTTGGCGGATCAACAAACCGGAAACAAGGTCAAACAAAGCAATTACGGAAATAAAACCCACCAAGATTAATAGAACGAATAATACTGAATTTGGATTTTCCGGGGCAATGACCTTGCCAAACCGTCTGATCGGCACTTTTTCGCTTTTGGACGCCCACGCTGAAATGCGACCTTGGATGGCTTTACGATAAGGCGTCATGCTGGCAACGATTACTCTGACCAGCCAACCGCCGACGGCCAGTATAATCAAGAGAACAAACAACACAATTAGCAAGCGGCCGCTTAATTCACCCGCCAATAAAAATGCGTGGCCCAATACCACGCCGGGCAAAACATGCAGGGCAGCCCAGACAATTCCGGAAAAGAAATTGACGGTGAGGAAATAAGACTGGCTCATGCCGAACATTCCGGCAATGCCGGGAACCACAGCTTTGATGCCGGGAACGAAGCGACCAATGGCGATAGACTTACCACCGTGCAGTCGCACATATTCTTCGCCCTTAGCTAACAAGTGCGGATAATTTTTCAGCGGCCATAGCGTTCGCAGACGATCCCCATAAATGCGGCCAGCCCAATAAGAGATTTGATCGCCAGCAATACATCCTAAAATCGATGCGATCATGATAGGCCAAAAAGGCAACTTGCCTGCACCGATCAATGTGCCCGCACCTATCAAGACTGCTGTGGACGGAACCACGAGCCCGATAACCAACAGTGCTTCGCCCAAAGAAATAACAAACACCAGCGCAATCGCCCAATTCGGATGCAGCGCAAAGTATTCCAAGACGACATGGACAAAGTAATCAAAATAGGGTTGCAGATATGTCATGAAACTGAAGCTTGAATCTTTCGCCGTCTAGGCCATTAGCTAGGTGAGAATTGCGGCAATTTCCATGCAAAGTTTGGGGAATGACAAATATGTATTTTTGGCAAGGTGTATTGCTGGTTATTGCTGGCGTTTTTGGGGGAATCGCCAATTCTATGGCAGGCGGTGCTTCGCTCTTCACTTTTCCAGCAATCTTAAGTACGGGTCTTCCTGCAATTACGGCCAATGCTTCGAACGGGTTTTCACTCTTGCCCGCCAATTCACTGGCGGCTTTTATGGATCGTGAGCAACTACCAGCCCGTGATAATGGGTTTTGGGCGGTCATGGGATGTGCATTCGTTGGCGGCGTGTTGGGAGCATTTCTACTTTTACTCACTCCCGCGCGATTCTTTACCATTTTGGTTCCTGCGTTGATTGGACTTGCCACTTTGATTTTTATTTTTTCGTCCCAAATCCGTTCGGGGCTTTCGAAGGTGATCGATGGCGATGAGCATCCGCGACTTCGGGCCGTTATGGTTTTTATCGCGGCCGCCTATGCCGGCTATTTCGGTGCCGGTGTTGGCGTTGTCTTCATGGCCATCTTGGGGGCAACCACCGCATGGGGCTTGCGTACCACCAATGCATTCAAGAATGTACTGGGATTTACGGCCAATTTCGCTGGTTGTTTCGTATTCCTCTGGCAGGGATTGATTTCATGGCCGGAAACTTTAACGCTCATGTCAGGAACAGTCGTGGGCGCCTATATCGGAACACGGCTGTTAAAAATCTTGCCCGTCACATTCGTGCGCAAAGTCATCGCCTGCGCTGGCGTGTTGATGACGGCGATTTATGTCTATCGCTTTTGGCTGTAGGCGTTGGCGATTTGGGCGGCCAGCTTGGCGTTGTTCTCAACAAGTGCGATATTGGCCATGAGAGATTTTCCTTGTGTGGCGTCGGCGATAGCCTTCAATAGAAACGGCGTCGTGTCTTTGCCCTTGATGCCTTGTGATTGTGCTCGCTTCAGCGCCAATAGTATGATGGGTTCAATTTCATCAGCAGGAATTTCTGCTTCAACTGGAATGGGATTGGCCACCACAATTCCGCCTCTCAAATTCATTTTCCATTTTGCTTTCATCATCGCCGCAATTTCTTTTGGCGTGTCAAGGCGCATGGGAACTTTGAAATTTGAATATTGTGAATAGAAAGCGGGGAAGTTATCGGTGCCATAGCCCACGACTGGTACGCCCAGTGTTTCCAATATCTCAAGTGTGAGCCCAAGATCAAGAATGGCCTTTGCTCCAGCTGTTATAACAGCGACACTGCTCTTAGAGAATTCGGTCAGATCGGCTGAAATATCAAAAGTGGCTTCCGCACCACGGTGTGCCCCCCCCATGCCGCCCGTTGCGAACACTTTGATGCCTGCCATATCTGCGATGCGCATGGTGGAGGCCACGGTGGTTGCGCCATTGAGTTTCTGCGACACAACAAAAGGCATGTCTCGGGTAGAGACCTTGATGATAGATGACCCCTGCTCGGCGAAATGCTTCAGTTCTTTTTCTGAAAGCCCTGCACAGAGTTCACCATTGATGATTGCGACAGTAGCGGGGACAGCTGAATTTTCACGAATAATACTTTCCACCTTTTGCGCCATTTCGAAATTCTGCGGATAAGGCATTCCGTGGGCGATGATGGTGCTTTCAAGGGCAACAACGGCTTTGCCCTTAGCAATGGCGGATTTAACGGCGGGGCTGAGTTTAACTTTCATGTTCTATTCCAAAGTTGAGAATGGTGATGCAATCACCTTCGCCGCCATCTGTTGGCCTATACTTGCGGCATCGGCGAGGGCTACGTTTTGCATGAGCCCATAGATAAGGCCAGCGGTGGCTGCGTCACCTGCGCCAGTAACATCGACAATTTCTTGTGCCTGCGAAGGAATATGGGTGATCGTTTTTCCGTCAGAGGCGTAAGCACCTTGCGCGCCTGCATGGACGACGAGGTTTTGCAAACCGTACTCATGCATCTTTGCAATACCCGCGGCAATGTCACGCGTGGCAGCGAGGGCTTCCAATTGATCGAGGTTTGGCGTTGCCAGAAAAATCTTATGGTTTTGCAAAAGTAATTTCAGCTTTTGGCATTTTGAAACGGAGACGGGTTCAATCACCAGCTTACCTGCGGCTTGGCTGGCGATTTCTGAGAGGGCTTCAACATCCAAGTTGCAATCGGCTAAAATGTACTTTTTTTCCTTGACTAAGTTCTTATTCTTTTCTATAAATGCCTTTGAAATTAAAGAAAGGCACTTCATGTCTGAAGCTGCGGTTACCAATTCCCCATTTTCGTCCAATACGGCCACATATGTGCCTGTGGGCGCACTCACGAAAATACTGTGGGCCATGCTCACATCGGCTTTCTCGGTGGCCTTGGTGATCATTGCGCCGTTGGCATCATTGCCTAACACGGTGATCAAATCTGTTTCTATGCCCAGTCTTGCTAGGTTATGGGCAATGTTACGGGCCACGCCGCCGGGTTTAATGTGGATTTCGGCTGGATTGGAAGTGCCAGCAACGTGTTTTGCCAAGGTTTTGGTCTTGATGTCTGCATTGGCTCCGCCGATGACAAGAACGCCATTCATTGTTGTTTATCCCTCAAAAATCCGTCGGTGCGCCGCCTTCACGTTTGCGGCGCTCCACAAAGGCTTTCAACTCTTCATGCATGGCGTCATCGATGGGCGGCTTTTGATATTCGACCAGCGCCTGTTTGTACACTTGGTTTGCCTTTTGCCAGGCTTGCGGACTGCCCGCAGCCACCCATTGCTGATTGTTGCGCCAATCGGAGATGAGTGGCTGGTAAAAGGCGTTGGAATAACGGCTCAAAGTGTGTTGCGCGCCAAAGAAATGCCCGCCGGGGCCAACTTCACGGATGGCTTCCACACCCAGCGCATCTTCATTGATTTCAAGCGGTTGCAAGAATTCGCTCACCATTTGAATCAAGTCTATATCCAACACAAATTTTTCAAACGAGGCCACCAAGCCGCCTTCCAACCAGCCTGCGCCATGCATGATGAAATTGCCGCCACCTTGCGTCAACGCCCAGAGCGAGAATACGCTTTCATAGGCGGCTTGAGCATCCACCATATTGGCGGCACAGGTGTTGGAGGTGCGGTAAGGAATTTTATAACGCCGCGCCAATTGACCGCCTGCCACCACGGCTTTCATATATTCCGGCGTGCCAAAAGCCGGTGCACCTGATTTCATATCCACATTTGAGGTGAAGCCGCCATAAATGACGGGCGCACCTTTTTTCACTAATTGGCAGAAGGCCAAGCCCGCCAAGGCTTCGGCGTTCTGCTGCACCAATGCGCCCGCCACTGTGACCGGAGCCATGGCCCCAGCCAATGTAAAAGGTGTGACACATACAGATTGGCCTTGCGCGCAAAATCGCATCATGCCTTGCAGCATGTTATAATCTAACTTGAGGGGCGAATTGGTGTTCACAACCGTGGTGATGCTGGGTTCACGTTCATACTGCTCTTGTGAAATCCCACGCGCAATGCGGCCAATCTCTAAGGCATCGATGGTGCGGGCATCGCCCAACACATAAGCCGTCATGGGTTTATCCATGATGGTGGCCATGTCGTAGAGTGCATCCAGATGACGGATAGAGGCGTGAAGATCCACAGGCTCAACCGGATAACCAGCTGAAAAATCGATAACGTTGAAATGCTGAGCCAGCATGAGAAACTTTTGATAGTCTGCACGGTTGCCCACGCGGCGGCCGCCTTCCATATCGTGGCAGTTGGGCGGTGAACCAACGGTGCCAAACACCATATTGTCGCCGCCTATGGCAAGAGAATGGTTGGGATTGCGCGCATGTAAAGTGAAATTTTCAGGGGCATAAGAAACCAGCTCTTCGATCATGGCGGGGTCAAAGCGCACGCGCTCACCATCGATCTTGGCACCAGCCTTTTTCCACATGGCGCGGGCATCATCGTGCAAGAAATCCATGCCGATTTCGCCTAAGACTATCAGGGATGCCAGATGAATTGATTCAATCTCATCATCTGAAATGATTTTGGTGGGCGCAAAGCGGCGCTTCAGTTGGCGTGGTGGAAGTTGTTGCAAGCCGCCGCCATGGCCAGCTTGCGGATTGCCACGGGCACCGCCGCGCCTGCGGCGTGGTTCTGTTTCGTTGCTTGTTCCTTGGCTCATTCTTTGATTGCCTCCAAAGCCGGGTCAGCGGCAACTTGTTTCACCAGCCACTCTTCAAAGCGGCGCACTTTATTTTTGGTTTTATTGGCGGTGGCACAAGCGAAATACCAGCCATGGCGATGTGGCACGCGCAAGGGAAAGGGCTGCATTAGACGACCTAATTTAATTTCTTCCGCGGCATAGGGGCCAATGGTCATGGCCACACCCCTGCCCTCGATGGCTGCTTCTTGGGCCAGAATGTAACTATCAACTGAAAGCCGATTGGCGGGCTTAACGCCCTTCACGCCGGCAGCTTCCAGCCAAAGCTGCCAATCCTCTTCGGCGGTATAGACATCAATCAACTTACTGGTTTTCAAATCCGCGAGCTTCGATAATTTTAGTTTTGGCGAACACACGGGTACAAGATAAGACTTAAATAGCGGCTTGTAATAATGGTTGGGCAATTTGTTGCGGGCCAGCACAATGCCCACATCCACATCACGTTCATTAAAATCCCAATCAAAATATGATGTGGAAAGGCGAACTTTGACATCGGGGTAGCGCCGTTCAAAATCATGCAGCCGCGGGATAAGCCATTTCAGCGCCACGGTTACATAAACCTGGATGGTCAGTTCCATGTCCGTATTGGCGGGACGCAATGCGCGGGTTTGAGCCTCGATCTGATCGAAGGCATCGCGCATCGGCGGGTAATAACTGTGGCCTGCGGTGGTGAGTTCAGCACGCCGTGCATCACGTCGAAAGAGCTGCACTTCAAGGCGCTGTTCCAACAATTTGATTTGGTGGCTGATGGCAGAACGTGTGATCCCCAGTTCTCCAGCCGCCATACGAAACGAGCCGAGTCTTGCGGCAGCCTCGAAGGCTGTCAACGCGCGCAGGGGCGGCAAATCACGGCGTGGCAATTTCTTTCACCTCAAATCAGGAATTGTTTTGACTGTAGCATAGGTTTTTTCCAGTTGGGTTGGCAGGGTGGTGGTGAAATTTAATAAACATTGGTGAAGCCCTGCCCCTTGGCAAGTCAATGGGCTTGGCGCAATTTGCTGCCGAAATAAGAATTGAGGAATGCCAGCATGAGTCTCGCTCAAGAACAATCGCGCAGGCGCGGAGGGCGTGAAGCGCGCAAAGTCTTACGCTCCACCGCCATTCCCATGGCTCAGGCTGCGGTGCGCCCTGGTATGGAGGGCGGTCAATATAAGCCCTTAAAAGATGCCGAGATGAAACGTATTCATGAAACGGCGTTGAAGCTTTTGCATGAAGTTGGTTTGGCGCGGGCCATTCCTTCATGCATTTCAGCAATGACGGCGCGCGGATGCTTCATGCGCGAAAATGGCAGGCTATGCATTCCGCCTGCGTTGGTTGAAGACATACTGGCGTCTTGTGCCAAAAACTTTGTGTTGCACGCGCGTGATCCGCAACTGGATATGCAACCTTGGGGCAATAAAGTTTATTTTGGCACAGCGGGTGCTGCGGTTCACGTGGTTGAGATTGAAACGAATTCTTACCGCGAGTCTTATTTGGCTGATCTTTATGATGCCGCGCGCATTGTGGACACGTGTGAGAATATCCACTTTTTTCAGCGTTGCCTGACCGCGCGTGACATGTTGACGGGGCATGACCTCGACATAAACACGCTCTATGCCTCAATCGCAGGAACCAACAAACACGTGGGCACATCCATGGTGGAGGCGGCCCATGTGGATGAAAGCCTGCAGATTTTACATTATGTGGCGGGCGGCGAAAAGAAATGGCGCGAGCGGCCTTTTGTCTCGCAGTCTAATTGCTTTGTTGTTCCACCGCTGAATTTTGCCGAAGATGCTTGTGCCTGTTTGGAAACAGCGGCGCGAGGTGGAATGCCAGTGTTATTACTATCTGCAGCGCAGGCGGGAGCCACCTCGCCCGCTGCATTGGCGGGAACAGTTGTGCAGGCCGTTGCTGAATGTTTGGCGGGCTTGGTTTACATCAACTGCGTTGTGCCGGGCGCTATTGCCATTTGGGGGCCTTGGCCCTTTGTTTCTGATTTGCGCACTGGCGCCATGAGCGGTGGTTCTGGTGAGCAGGCCTTGATCACCTCGGCTTGCGCGCAGATGGGGCATTATTTTGGGCTGACGGTAGGCTCCGCTTCCGGCATGTGCGATGCCAAGATGCCTGACATTCAAGCGGGTTATGAAAAAGGTCTAACGGCGGGCATTTCTGCCATGACGGGCATTAACTTGATGTATGAGTCGGCCGGCATGCACGCCTCGTTACTGGGCTTTTGTTTGGAAAGCCTGCTGATCGACAATGATATGCTTGGCTCCATCAACCGCAATGTGCGCGGCATAGAAGTGAATGAGGATACACTTTCGTTCGAGGTGATTTCAGAAACGTGCCTCAGCGGGCCGGGACATTATCTTGGTAGTGAGCAAACCTTGTCAATGATGATGACAGAATATGTCTATCCGAAATTGGCCAACCGCATGAGCCCGAAGGAATGGAATGAAGCTGGCAAGCCCGATATTTTGCAGAAGGCGATTGCCAGAAAAACGGAAATCCTCACTACTCATTATCCTGAATATATCCCACGCGATGTTGATGAGATAATCCGCGCCAAACATGATATTAAATTACCGCGGGAGTATATGCGGGCGAATTGAACGGTTTTGGCATTTTACTATTTAGGTTGATCATTGCGCAGTATGGAACACCCCATTCTCAATCGCATTAGGCATGAAGGCTTCACGCCGTTTGGCTGGTTTGCGCCTGTGGATATGGGGACTACGAAATTTGTCATTATGATCGGCAATGCCGGGCCGCAAATGTTTCGGCACTTTATGCGAGATGACGGCGGTAGCGCGGTTTCAATTGAAACCGCTCCGCTGGATGAGTGGACACGGCGCGTGGTTGATGCTTTGGCGCAAGATCTTGGTGCCGAGGCGGTTTATCCATTCGACAAGCCTTACCTGCCCTTCCAACAATGGGCGCGAGCGGCGGGGGCGTTGCATCAATCGCCGCTGGGCTTAAACATTCATAACACTTATGGGCTTTGGCACGCTTACCGTGCGGCCCTGCTGTTTCCTGTTGCGTTTGATTTCCCGCAGCAAAGTGCTGGCTCTCATCCTTGTGAGAGTTGCGCCGATAAACCTTGTTTGTCGGCCTGCCCAGTTTCGGCGTTTGATGGTCGCGAATACGATGTTGGGGATTGTGTGAAACATCTACATTCAAAGAATGGTTGCATGGAAGGTGGTTGCATGGCGCGGCTTGCTTGCCCCGTGGGTGTGACTTACCGCTATGAAAAACTCCAAATCCAATTTCATATGAAAGCATTCAAGGCCGCCCATGAGCTATGAACAGATCGCCGCCAAACTGAAACATGGCCTGCCCATCATCATCGATGGCGGCACGGGCACTGATATTGAACGGCGTGGGGCCAAGATGACCACGGCCACTTGGTGCGCTGATGCCAATCGCAATTTTGGTGACATCATTGTTGAGGTTCATGCAGACTATATTAAATCTGGCGCTGAAGTTATTGCGGCCAATACCTTCGCCACCTCCATGCTTTCCTTCAACGCTTATGGCAGGGATAGTGAAGTTGAAGAGTTGGATGCGCTGGCTGTTTCCTATGCCAAAAAGGCTGCTGCCAAAACGGGCGCTTCAGTGGCTGGATCATTCTCCACTATGCGGCCCGTGATAGAAGGTTCAGATCGCACCGATTTATCCAAGAACTGGATAGAGGAAGAAGCCAAAACCCTGTTCCGTCGAAAAGCCCAAAATTTCAAGACACTTGGTGTTGATCTCATCATGATGGAGATGATGCGTGATGCTGATTATTCATTGTGGGCTTGCGAAGTGGCCAAGGAAACTGGTTTACCTATTTGGATTTGCATCTCCGTTGAGCGGGTGAATGGAGAGTTGGTGGGCTTTGGCCGCAATGACCAAAAGCTTGCTGACTTTGCGCCAAAACTTGCGGCGCTGAAACCAGATGTGATGTGCATCATGCACACTTCGCCCAATGATACCGATGAGGCTTTGAAAATTTTGCGTGAAAGCTGGCAAGGCCCGTTGGGGGCTTATCCAGAATGTGGTTATTACAAAGCGCCAAACTGGGTGTTTGAAGATGTGATTGCGCCTGATGATCTTGTAGGTAAGGCCCATGACTGGCAAAAGCTGGGGGCAACGATTTTTGGTGGCTGTTGTGGCATTGGCCCAAAGCATATCGCCGCCCTTGCTGCGGAGTTCAAACAATGAAGACTGGTTCTTGCTTATGTGGTGCAGTGGCGTTTGAGGTTCACGGGCCGCTGTCTGATGTAACGGCTTGTCATTGCAGTCAATGCCGAAAACAGACTGGGAATTACTGGGCCTCAACCCATTGTGCTGATGCTGATTTGAAATTCACGCGGCAAGATGGTCTTAAATGGTTCGCTTCGAGTGACAATGCCAAACGTGGCTTTTGCAAAGAATGTGGATCAACCTTATTTTGGAAGCAGAATGGAGAGATCAAAACGTCCATCTGTCTTGGCAGCTTTGATGGCCCGTCTGGCCTTAAGCTAGGCGGACATATCTTCACAGCAGATGCTGGCGACTATTATGTGATCGCGGGCGGAGAATTTGTAAGATAGAATACGCCTCTGAACGTGAAAGGTAGATAATTGTTTCGGGAGCACATTGAACGAAAACTGATTATTGTCGTGGTCAAATGATTCCAAGCCACGCCCCACCCGACCAACGCATCAACCTGCCCGGCATTCCGCGCTGGATTGGCTTTATTGCTTTGTGCATTGGCATGGGCATGGCGATCTTGGATATTCAGGTGGTGGTTACCTCCCTGAAAGTGATTTCCACGGCCTTCCAGATCGGTGATGACCAAATCAGCTGGGTGCAAACTGCTTATCTGATTGCAGAAGTGATCGCCATCCCACTCACCGGATTGCTCATGCGCGTGTTTACGTTGCGTTGGCTGTTGGTGGCCTCTCTGGTGTTTTTCACGCTGGCATCAATCTTCTGCGCTTATTCGAGCGGCTATGTGGAACTTTTAATGGGGCGTATTGCGCAAGGGTTTGCTGGTGGCGTGTTGATCCCGATTGTATTTACGGCCATTTTCTTGCTGTTTCCCCCCAGTATGGAGCAATCACTCGCCACTACCCTTGCAGGCTTTCTGGCTGTGTTGGCTCCAACGCTTGGGCCGCTGATTGGGGGCTGGCTGACCGAACATTATTCCTGGCATGCGTTATTCTTGATCAATGTGCCACCGGGAATTTTGGCGATCACCATGGGCTATTTTGCTTTGCCCGCCCAAGCGATCAAGACGGATGAGTTACGCGGCATCGATTATCTCTCTTTAGTGCTTTTAGGTGTTGGCTTGTCTTCGCTTTTGATCGGCATGAAATACGCGCCGCAAGATGGCTGGCTGGCACCGCATGTTCTAGCGTGGTTTGCACTTTCGACAGCCGCGCTCTGGTGGCTGTGGAAGCGGCCTAACCCAGCCGTTATGTTCCATTTGCTGGAAGATCGTTCGCTGGGTTTTGGTTGTATGTTGTCATTTCTGACTGGTTTTGTGCTTTATGCCAATATCTTCTTAATTCCATTTTTTCTGGCATCGGTGCGCGGCTATGGCCCGTTGGCAATTGGCCTCACCACTTTGGTGATGGGCTTATCGCAACTTTTCACAGCACCCCTGAGCGTGCAAATTGACCGCTATTCCGATGCGCGCATTTTATCTGCATTGGGCTTTGTGGCCTTTGGTGTGGGGTTATTTATGAACGCCAATCTCACACTGCTTTCTGACAGTCAGACCTTCTTCTGGCCGCAACTGGTGCGTGGTGTGGCTTCGGCATTTATCGTGTTGCCACCCATTCGCTTTGCGCTGGCTTTAATGCCGCTTGATAAGGTTGGCGATGCGTCAGGCCTTTTTAATCTAGCACGCAACATTGGTGGCGCATTGGGAATTGCGGTGGTTGATACGATGATCTGGCAACGTTCTCCGGTGTATTCGGATCAAGTGAACGAATGGATCAAGACTGCACCAGAAAAAGCGGCGGTCGCTTTGGGCATGCCGCTTTCTGATGTGCCTGCACCGGATGATGCTATGGGCATGATGAGCATCACCGAAGCGATTGGGCAGGTTGGCATTACGGGTGCTATTAATGAAAGTTGGGTTTTGTTGGGTTGTGTCAGCGTGCTGGCCTTGCCACTGCTCTGGTGGTTAGGCCCCGTAGCCAGTGCGCAGCCCCCCAAGAAGTTGAAGCTGTTGAAAGCGAAAATTGGCTCTAGTTAAAGAACAGCGTTTGCTGGGAATTGGCATTTTGGGCTGCGGGCCCATTGCGCAGTTTGCTCATTTAGAAAGTGTGCAGAAGGGCCGTAATGTAGCGCTGGCGGCTGTTTGTGATCGCGATGAGGGTTTGGCACATCGGTTCGGCACGTTTTATGATGCGACACAGATCTATAGTGATTATGAAAAGATGCTGGCTGACCCTGCTGTGGAAGCCATCATCATCGCCACATCTGATGCCTTCCATGTTCCAGCCGCTCGTATGGCTTTGGCTGCTGGTAAACATGTGCTGTGTGAGAAGCCTATAGGCCTCGCTATCGACGAAGTGGAAGAACTGGCGCAAGATGTGAAGCGCACAAAGTTGCGGCTGCAAGTGGGCCACATGTTACGTTTTGATCCGGGCATTCAAGCTGCGCATGAATTCGTGCACCACGAAATGGGCGAGATGCTGGCGCTCAAAGCGTGGTATTGCGATTCCACGCATCGCTATACGATGACCGATGCCGTGCAGCCCCTGCCGCGCCTTGGTGCTGCTGCCCTGAAACCTTCGGGTGATCCTAAAGTTGATCGTCGGCGCTATAATATGTTGGCCCATGGCAGCCATTTGGTGGATCTGGCACGCTGGTTGGCCGGGCCGATCAAGGCCGTGCACGCACGCGTGCTTGAACGCTTTGGCGCGCAGTGCTTTTTCGTGGATGTGGAATTTGAAAATGGCGTGTTGGGCCATTTGGATCTTACGATTGCTGTGCGCGGTGATTGGCTCGAAGGCTTTCAGATTTATGGCCAAAATGGCAGCGTCGCGGCCAAGACTTTCAACCCGTGGTACTATAAATCTAGCGAAGTGGACATTTTTCGGGAAAGCACTGGTGCTTCCACCCGCATGCTAGGGGCTGATGGCCATTTTTATCGCCGCCAGCTTGAAGGGTTTGCAGACGTGGTGTTGAAGGGTGCACCGATGAATGGGGCTTCGATCATTGACGGAGTTGCTTCGATGCGTGCCATGGCGGCAATTCTTCGCTCTACTGAAAGCGGCAAGTCCATGAAATTGAAAGATGTTTCTGGTTTGGTGTGAAGGGCCTTTCGGCCCTCACTTTGTGTTAAAATAGGCGAACCATTGTCGTTCGTGCTTCTCCGGTCAGTCCCAAGCCCCAAAAGCCTGCAAAAGCCCAATCTTACAAAACCACGTCAAATATCTTTTTTTAAATTGCGATCTTCCCGCTTGACATGAGTCAAGGCCAAACGTGATTTCATCAACAGAGAGAATTTGGCGTTGGATTTATTTGCTGAGAGTTCTTGAGCTTGCACCCAGAATCGTATCAGTATGCAGTTATCAACAGCCGCCAAAAAGCTGGGGACACAATAGGTGGTATTAACCCCGCGTTAACACACTAGCTATTGACGTTTTAAGCGCGTTGAGTTACTTTAATTTTAAGGTCGTGCAGCGGTTATGCGAGGGCGTTTTTCTCGCGGGGTCTTGGTCTGGACTCAACATCGGTCAGCATGCGTTGGGGGCGAGAACCTTCGCCATCACAGGGTTTGTCGAACACGGGGAATAGGAGTACCGTGCACGTATTCACGCGTGCACGGCATTGGATTTAAGGGATACGGGCATTATGCGGATTGAACGTCATTATACTAAAGCGGGCCAAGATGCTTATCACGGGATTGATTTCCGCAACGCTGTGAGCGAAATCAAGAACCCGGACGGCTCTATTGTTTTCCGTTTGGCTGATATTGAGGTGCCCTCGTCGTGGAGCCAGGTGGCCACAGACATTTTGGCACAAAAGTATTTCCGCAAAGCTGGTGTGCCCAAGGCTTTGAAGCGTTTTGAAGAAGAATCGGTTCCCTCGTGGTTGTGGCGCACGGTTGCTGATGAAGAAGCATTGACTGGCCTTAGCGCCAAAGAGCGCATCACAGGCGAACGCTCAGCCAAGCAAGTGTTCAACCGTCTTGCAGGCACGTGGACTTATTGGGGCTGGAAGGGCAAATATTTTTCAACCGAAGAAGATGCCCGCGCGTTTTATGACGAAATGTGCTTCATGTTGGCCACGCAAAAGTGTGCGCCAAATTCGCCACAGTGGTTTAACACAGGCTTGCATTGGGCTTATGGCATTGATGGGCCAGCGCAAGGCCACCATTATGTTGATTTTGAAACCGGCAAGCTGACGAAATCTAAAACGGCTTACGAGCATCCGCAGCCCCATGCCTGCTTCATCCAATCGGTTTCTGACGATTTGGTGAATGAAGGTGGCATTATGGATTTGTGGGTGCGTGAAGCGCGCCTGTTCAAATATGGCTCTGGCACAGGCTCTAACTTTTCTATGCTGCGCGGCGAAGGCGAAAAACTTTCTGGCGGCGGCAAGTCTTCGGGCTTGATGAGCTTCCTCAAGATTGGTGACCGGGCTGCCGGTGCCATCAAGTCTGGCGGCACAACGCGCCGTGCGGCCAAGATGGTGGTGGTTGATGTGGATCATCCAGATATTGAAAACTACGTCGAGTGGAAGGTGAAGGAAGAGCAGAAAGTTGCGGCCCTTGTTACGGGTTCCAAGATCGTCAAGAAGCACCTTACCGCCATTATGAAGGCTTGCGTGAATTGCGAAGGCCCAGGTGGGGATTGCTATGAGATTGAAAAGAACCCTGCCCTTAAGCGCGCTGTTAAAGATGCTCGGCGCAACCAAGTTTCTGATAACTACATCAAGCGGGTCATTCAATTTGCCAAGCAAGGCTATAGTGAAATTGAATTCGACTCCTATGACTCAGATTGGGATGGTGAGGCTTACCGCACGGTATCTGGCCAGAACTCTAACAACTCGGTTCGTGTCACAGATGATTTCCTGCGCTCGGTTGAAACTGATGGCGATTGGAACCTTGTGGGCCGCACCAATGGCAAGATTTTCAAAACATTGAAAGCGCGTGAATTGTGGGACAAGATTGGCCATGCCGCATGGGCCTCCGCTGATCCTGGTATTCAATTCCACACCACTATCAATGATTGGCACACCTGCATCGGCTCTGGCGAAATTCGCGCCTCTAACCCGTGTTCGGAATATATGTTCTTGGACGACACGGCCTGCAACCTCGCATCGCTGAACTTGTTGCAATTCCGTGACCATGCCACCGGCAAATTCAACATCGCCGCTTATGAACATGCCACGCGGTTGTGGACTGTGGTTTTGGAAATCTCTGTCTTGATGGCTCAGTTCCCGTCTAAGGAAATTGCTAGGCTGTCTTATGAATATCGCACACTGGGCTTGGGCTTTGCCAATATCGGCGGGCTTTTGATGACGGCTGGCATTCCTTATGACAGCCACGAAGGCCGTGCCATTTGTGCTGCCATTTCGGCGATCATGACCGGCATTTCCTATGCCACCTCGGCTGAAATGGCATCTGAACACGGGCCATTCTTGGGCTTTGCCAAGAACCGCGAACATATGTTGCGCGTGATGCGCAATCATCGTCGCGCAGCTTATGGTGCTGCTGTGGGTTATGAAAACTTACACGTGGCACCTGTGCCGCTGGATGAGGCAGAGCTTTCAGACAAGGCTTTAGCGCTTGCTGCCCGCAAAGCGTGGGACAAGGCTGTTGAATTGGGCGAAGCCCATGGTTACCGCAATGCCCAAGCCACCGTTGTTGCCCCCACGGGCACGATCGGCTTGGTAATGGATTGTGATACCACGGGCATTGAGCCTGATTTCGCCCTCGTGAAGTTCAAGAAGCTGGCTGGCGGTGGTTATTTCAAGATCATCAACCAAGCTGTACCTGAGGCGCTTCGTACTCTCGGTTATAATGCTGAGCAGATTGAAGGGATCATCAATTACGCCGTGGGCCATGGCACACTGTCGGATTCGCCAGCGCTTAACCATGCACAGCTTAAGGCCAAGGGTTTTGGCGATGAGCAGATCGAAAAGATTGAAGGCGGTTTAGCTTCAGCTTTCGATATCAAATTCGTATTTAACAAATGGGCCATTGGTGAAGACTTCTGCAAGAACGTGTTGAAATTGACTGATGCCCAGCTGAATGATTTTTCCTTCGATATGTTGGTCCATCTGGGCTTCAGCCGTGCAGATATTGATAAAGCCAATATCCATGTGTGTGGAGCGATGACATTGGAAAGTGCGCCTGGTTTGAAGGATGAGCATCTGCCAGTGTTTGATTGCGCCAATGCTTGTGGCCGAATCGGCAAGCGCTATCTCTCAGTTGAAAGCCACATTCGCATGATGGCGGCTTCTCAGCCATTCATCTCGGGGGCCATTTCCAAAACTATCAACATGCCAAATGAGGCCACAGTTGAGGAATGCTCAGCCGCTTATATGCTGAGTTGGAAATTGGCGATCAAGGCCAATGCGCTTTACCGCGACGGATCGAAACTTTCACAACCTTTGTCGTCGCAGCTATTGGCTGACAATGATGATGAGGGCGAGGATGTGGTTGAAGCTTTAACCGCAAAATCTATGCCAGCGCGGGTTGAAACCGTGGTGGAAAAAATTGTGGAGCGTATTATTGAGCGCGTGGCTGGCAACCAGGAAAAGCTGCCGGGTCGCCGCAAAGGCTATACGCAAAAGGCAAAAATTGGCGGCCATACGGTGTTTCTGCGCACGGGTGAATATGAAGATGGTCGTTTGGGCGAAATCTTCCTTGATATGAATAAGGAAGGCTCTGCTCTTCGCGCCTTCATCAACAACTTTGCTATTTCGGTGTCATTGGGCCTGCAATATGGCGTGCCCCTAGAAGAATATGTTGATGCGTTTACTTTCACGAAGTTTGAGCCCGCAGGCATTGTGCAAGGCAATGACTCGATCAAAAACGCCACGTCAATCTTGGATTATGTGTTCCGTGAATTGGCTGTGTCTTACCTCAGCCGTCATGATCTTGCGCATGTTGAACCATCAGACTTGCACTTTGATGCGCATGCCAAAAACGAAGGTATGGAACAGCAAAAGCCATCGGCTCCGGCGCAACGCTTTGTGTCGAACGGCTTTGTGCGGCGGCAAAATCTGGCCAATGTTGTGGTGATGCCGCAGCAGGCCATGGCCTCGTCGCCAGCCCATGCTTTGCAAATGCGTGCGGCTGAAAGTGTGAGTGCTGCGGCGGTTGGTTTGGCCGAAGCGCCTGCTTTGATGGTGTATGAATCTTCCAGACCGATAAAGGCCATGGATCAACGCGCCGAAGCCCGGTTGAAAGGCTATGAAGGCGATAGTTGTGGCGAGTGTGGCAACTTCACTATGGTGCGCAATGGTACGTGCTTGAAGTGCGATACCTGCGGATCAACGAATGGGTGTTCATAAACACCTTCATGATTTGCAAGATTGAGAGGCCGGGAGTGATCTCGGCCTTTTCTTTTTCTAATCTGCGACCGCCGTTCAACGTGCAAAGACGATGAAGAAGCGGCTTCCAAATGGAAGTTCCGTTCCCCTGAGTCGCTGAATCAGGAATGGAAAGACCTCTCTCGCCACCTCTTCGGTGCTTCATCTTGAAAGAATCTGTGCAAAAAGTTTTGGGGAAAGGAAGTGGTATGAGTGCCAGAGTCGCAAAACTGAGGGCAAAATTTCATTCATCCGTATACTGATTAATCAAATTTGCCTGTAAATCACAATAAAATTAATGCTTTTCATTTTAATCTGTATACGGATTATATTTTTCGGTATAGATTTATTTCCAACTTATTAACCAACCGCAGCCTATGCACAACATGTTGTCGGCATATTGCCGAATCACACAATGAGGTTCACAAGACAGTCCAGTTACGGGCAAAAATAAAAAAATATTTTTGTTGATGCGCGTACAAAGTCAGTCGGGCCCGCGTTGTGGGGCATAACAAAAATCATATCCTATGGAGATTTACTATGGCTGCTAAAAAAGCTGCGAAAAAGACTGCCAAGAAGGCTGCTAAGAAAGTCGCAAAGAAGGCAAAGAAGAAGTAACTTTCTTCTTTCAGTTTTAAAACTGAATCAAACCCCGGTGGCCCTTAGCCCCGGGGTTTTTAATTTTGCGGGCGGCGCTGCGCACCGCTTCCCAACGACGCAAGCGAAACCGCTTACTGATAAACCCAAACCTTGGCGCCCACTTTTGTGCGTTGATAGAGGTCAATCACATCGGCATTCATCATGCGGATGCAGCCCGATGACACAGCACCGCCAATGGCATATTTCACGGCCTCGCCCTCGCCCGATACATAATAGAGTGCCCGCTCATCAGCGCGAATGATGATGGAGCCTTGGGGATATTTGTCTTCGTTCCAATCCACCATTTCACGGCGCGATGCGCCTGAGAGATTGATTGCATGGCCATATTGATCCTTGATGCCGCGCAGTTGCGGGGCGGCTGGATCCGCCAAGGGCTGATTCCTATGCCGCGCGCCAAACAGGCACATCATGAAATCATTGCAGCGCCCCTCGCTCTCAGCCTTTGCAGGCGATGAAAGGATTAGTGTCGCGCCAAGGGTGGCGAATAGAAATTCGCGCATCAAGGGGCCTCTTGTGTTGCTGCGCGCGCAAATTACTTCAGCCGCGAACGGCTTCGCAACCACCTTCAGCTTGGATCGGTCATGCGCAGCGTCAAAGGTCGATTGGTCTCAACTTTCCCATCAGTAAGATTCAACCTCAGGTGAAGCTCTCGCAACTGTTTGGGCGTGGGGTCGCTCGGTGCACCCATCAGCAAGTCTTGCGCCTGCTGGTTCATCGGGAACAAAGTGATCTCGCGCAGGTTGGTCACACCGCAAATCAGCATCACCAAGCGGTCCACACCAAAGGCCATGCCACCATGCGGCGGTGCGCCGAATTGGAAAGCGCGGTACAGGCCGCCGAATTGTTCTTCAACTTCGGCTTTGCTTTTGCCAGTTAACTCAAAGGCTTTCACCATGGTTTCGGGTGAATGGTTACGGATAGAGCCAGAGGCGATCTCATAGCCGTTGCACACCATGTCATATTGGAAGGCCTTGATGGTGAGCGGGTCTTGGTTGTTCAGCGCTTCCATCCCACCTTGCGGCATGGAGAAGGGGTTATGTGCAAAGTCAACGCGCTTTTCTTCGTCGCTCCATTCAAAGAAGGGGAAGTCCACAATCCATGCAAAGGCGAATTCGTTTTCGTTGGTGAGGGATAGCTCCTTACCCACGAGTGTGCGGGCATCGCCAGCAAAGCGGTAGAATTTTTCAGGGCGGCCAGCGACGAAGAAACAGGCATCGCCGATGTTGAGGCCCAATTGTTGGCGGATGGCTTCTGTGCGTTCCGGCCCAATATTTTTGGCAATGGGGCCTACCCCGAGGGCGGCCTTACGGATTATCGACAACGACGACGTGTCAATTTCTGGATACTTATCAGATGACTGTTTCTCACTCAATTCCTTGAGAGCCGGATCACGAGCATCAATGACTTCTTCGCGCCAGAACATATATCCCAAGCCGGGCTGGCCTTGGCCCTGCGCCCAAGAATTCATGCGGTCGCATAAGGCGCGTGATCCGCCCTTGTTGGCCGGAATAGCCCACACTTCAACTTTCGGGTCATTGGCGATCATGCCCGCGAACACTTTGAAGCCAGAGCCGGCGAAATGTTCGGTCACCGCCTGCATCTCAATAGGGTTGCGCAAGTCTGGCTTGTCTGAGCCATATTTGCGGATGGCCACCTCATGCGGAATGCGCGGCACATCGGCACGCACCGTTTTGTTGCCTTTGAAGCTGTTGAACAGTTCAAGGATGACTGGCTCCATAGTCGCGAAAAGGTCATCCTGCGTGACGAAGCTCATTTCAAGATCGAGTTGATAGAACTCACCTGGCAAGCGGTCTGCACGCGGGTCTTCATCCCTAAAGCACGGCGCAATTT
>JAYVOQ010000117.1:0-17639 GCA_043757845.1 Hyphomicrobiales bacterium
ATTGGGCTTGAGGGCAAAATGTTGGCAGGCGCTTTTGCCGCCGCATCGGCCGCTTCCTATTTTCATTCACCTTGGATGGGGCTGATCTTTGCCATTCTCGTTTCCATCGCTTTTTCATTGGTGCATGGTTATGCCGCCATCAATCAACGCGGCAACCAAGTGGTCTCAGGCGTGGCCATCAATATGTTGGCGGCGGGCTTGGCGGTGGTGCTGGGCCATTCATGGTTCAAACAAGGCGGGCGCACACCACAGCTGGATGATGCCTCGCGGTTTTCGCCGATCACATTTCCCGGCAAGGAAAGTTTGGAGAGCATTTCGGGCTTTGGCCCATTTGCCAAAATCCTCTTTGAACATTCCATTCTCACCTATGCAGCATTTCTGATGGTGCCGTTGACGGCGTGGGTTTTGGCCAAAACGCGCTTTGGCCTGCGCCTGCGTGCGGTGGGTGAAAATCCACAAGCGGTAGATACCGCTGGCATTTCCGTGGCGCGGCTGCGTTATGAAGCCGTAATTATCGCAGGTGTTTTATGCGGCGTTGCTGGGGCTTATCTTTCAACCGCGTTGCAAACTAGTTTCGTGCGCGACATGTCTGGCGGGCGCGGATTTCTGGCACTGACCGCTTTGATCTTCGCCAACTGGCGGGCTTGGCCTGCCTTATGGGCCTGTTTGTTGTTTGGTTTTTTGCAAGCCATCGCAAATTTCATGCAAGGTGTGCATGTCTTTGGCTTTGAAATTCCGGTGCAGGTGTTCAACTCACTGCCCTATGTCATGACTATTGTTTTGCTGGCGGGATTTATCGGAAAGTCTATTCCACCGAAGGCCTCGGGCATTCCTTATTCGAAGGATCGTTGACATGCGTGATCTGATTGAAGCTGCTATGGCGGCGCGTAAAAAGTCTCATGCGCCTTATTCCAAATTTTACGTTGGTGCAGCGATGCGCGATGAACAGGGGCGCATTCACGCTGGGGCCAATATGGAAAACGCGGCTTATCCGCAAGGCTGGTGCGCGGAATGTTCGGCCATCGCACATCTCGTCATGGCGGGCGGCACGCGCATTGCCGAAGTGGTTGTGCTAGGCAATGGTGATACGCTGTGCACGCCTTGCGGTGGTTGCCGCCAGAAGATTCGCGAGTTTGCGGCAGGTGGTGTGAAAATCCATTGCTGCACTGAAACTGGTGTGTTGTTGAAGACCTTCACGTTGGATGAATTGTTGCCTGCCAGCTTTGGGCCGGAGAATTTGAAATGAGCAGTTTGAAATTGCACCTCGGCACGCACAGGCCCACACACGCAATTATCCTTGGCTCAGCACTTGGCTCCATCGTCGAAGCAGTGGAGGGAACCACCGATATTCCTTACGCAGAGCTTTCTGGCTTTCCCATTCCCACAATCTCTGGCCATGCGGGCAAGTTGGTGTTGGGAAAAATCGGCGGTGTTGAAGTGGCGGTGTTGGCAGGCCGTGCCCATGCTTACGAGAGCGGCAATGCGGCGGTGATGCGGCCAGCGCTTGAACAACTCAAAGAAGCGGGAATTGAGATTCTCATTCTGACCAATGCGGCGGGCTCGTTGAAAGCATCAATGAAACCCGGCTCTCTGATGTTGCTCACGGATCATATTAATTGCGCTGGCATGAACCCACTCATCGGGCAGCATGGTGATGAGAATTTTGTGTCTATGACCAATGCTTATGATGCTGTCTTGCGCAAAGCCTTCCTTGCAGCGGCCAAGAAAGAAAAGATTGCTGTGAAGCAAGGGGTTTACTGCTGGTATTCTGGCCCCTCATTTGAAACGCCTGCGGAAATTAAAATGATGCAAATCATTGGCGGCACGGCGGTGGGCATGTCCACAGCGCCGGAAACCATTTTGGCGCGGCGCTTGGGCATGAAGGTGGCGGCAATTTCAACGATCACCAATCTGGCCGCTGGCATTAAAGGTGCATCTCCTTCACATGAAGAAACCAAACGCGAAGGCATGAAGGCGGCGGGTGATATGAAGCGGCTGCTCGCGCGCTTCTTCAGGGATATGAAATAGTGCTGCCGCAAGAAGTCATCCGTGCCAAACGCGATGGCCGTGCACTCACCACAGTGGAAGTGCAAGAATTCATCAGTGGACTGACGAATGGAACAGTGTCTGAAGGCCAAGTGGCGGCTTTCGCGATGGCGGTGTTTTTCAAGGGCATGAGTGCTGAAGAAGCCGTGGGCCTGACATTGGCGATGCGCGATTCAGGCACAGTGCTGAAATGGGATTTGCCGGGGCCGGTGGTGGACAAGCATTCCACTGGCGGCATTGGCGACAATGTTTCGTTGATGTTGGCACCAATGTTGGCAGCTTGCGGTTGTTTTGTGCCGATGATTTCTGGTCGCGGCCTTGGCCACACGGGCGGCACTTTGGACAAGTTGGATTCCATTCCCGGCTATAACACCACGCCGGACAATGACCTGTTTCGTAAAGTCACCCGCACAGTAGGCTGCGCCATCATCGGGCAGACGGCAGATTTGGCCCCTGCCGACAAGCGCCTCTATGGAATCCGCGATGTGACGGCCACGGTTGAAAGCGTGCCGCTGATCACGGCTTCAATCTTGTCGAAGAAATTGGCGGCGGGGTTGCAGCACTTGGTGATGGATGTGAAATGCGGCTCTGGTGCCTTCATGGCCAGCTACGCGGATGCGGTGACGCTAGCGAAATCATTGGTGAGTGTCGCCAATGGCGCAGGATTGAAGACCACAGCGCTGATCACCGATATGGATGAGCCTTTGGCCAGGGTTGCGGGCAACGGATTGGAAGTCCTCTATGCAGTGCGCTTTCTCAAGAATGAACTCACGGACTCACGCGTGCATGAAGTTACGGTGCGGCTGGGTATGGAACTATTGCTGAGTGCGAAGATTGCGGGCGATGCAGGTGACGCACGAAAAAAATTAGAAACATCCCTCTCGTCAGGTCGTGCGGCAGAGATTTTTGGCGAGATGATTTCGGCGCTGGGCGGCCCGAAAGATTTCATGGAATCTGCTCAGAGGCATTTGCGCAATGCGTCCATAATCCGCCCAGTGTATTCAGACGACGAAGGTTTGGTGTCTTCCATCGCAACGCGCGATCTTGGTCTTGCTGTTATCGAACTGGGCGGTGGGCGCAGGCGGGGCGATGACAAGATTGATCATGCCGTGGGCCTTGATCAATTACTGGGCAAGAATTTCCACGCTGAAATGAACACGCCGCTGTGCATCATTCATGCGCAAGACGAAGCGTCGTTCGCACGGGCGGCAAAGATTGTGAAAGCGGCTTACACCGTTGGCGGCACGGCCATAGAATTGCCGCCGGTTCTTGAGACTATATCAGCATGAGCCGCGCGTTTCTTTTCATCATGGATGGTTTCGGCTTGGGCCATGCGCCGGATGCTGCGGCCTTTGGGGATGAAGGTTCCAACACCTTCGGCCATGTGGCTGAAAAGTACGCGCTGAATATTCCAACACTCGCCTCACTCGGCCTTGGCTCTGCTGCAAAAATCGCAGGCGGCGTGGATCCTTTCCCCAATGCGAAAGTCTTCGCGCGTTACGGTGCGGCCACGGAAGTTTCCAAAGGCAAAGACACCATCACAGGCCATTGGGAAATTGCGGGTGTGCCGCTGGCGAAAGACTGGGGCTATTTCCCCAATACAGTTCCAGCTTTTCCGCATGATTTTATGGAAGCGTTAATGGCTCAGGCGAAACTTCCCGGCCTGCTGTGCATGGGCCATGCTTCGGGCACTCAAGTGATTGAAGATTTCGGCGAAGAGCATTTACGCACAGGTAAGCCGATCATCTATACCAGCGCTGATAGTGTGATTCAGATTGCAGCACATGAAACGCATTTCGGCTTGAAGCGGCTTTATGAAGTGTGTGCCATTGCGCGCGAACTTTCTTATGTGCTCAATATCGGCCGGGTGATTGCACGGCCTTTCCTTGGCGAGACTGCTAAAACATTTGAGCGCACCGAAAACCGCAAGGACTATTCAGTTCTGCCGCCACATGACACGCTGCTTGATGTTCTCACCAAAGCCGGCCGCGATGTGTGCTGCATCGGCAAGATTGGCGACATCTATGCGCATCGGGGTACGGGGCGTGAGATCAAGGTTTCCGGCATGGACAAGTTGACGGCCACCACCGAGTCTGAAATGCCGAAGCTCAACGACGGCGGATTTCTGATGGTGAATTTCGTCAACTTTGACACAGATTTTGGCCATCGCCGCGATGTGGGCGGTTATGCCGGATTGCTGGAGCAGTTCGATCACTGGATGGCCAAGGCCGTGCATCTGGTTGGGCCCAATGATCATCTCTTCATCACTGCTGATCATGGCAATGATCCCAGCTTCAAGGGCACCGATCATACGCGCGAACGCATTCCCGTGTTGTGGTTCTGCCCATCGCAACAGCCAGGATCGATCGGGCTTCGTGAAACCTTCTCAGACATAGGTCAAACGATTACGAGTTTGTTAGGCGTCGGGCCGTTGGTGGCCGGAGAGAATTTCTTATCTTCTCCCTCCTCGCCTGCGGGGAGGGCCGGGGTGGGGTCCGTCCGGGAGCCATGATTTCGCAAAATGACTCGCTGCACCAACCCCACCCAACCCTCCCCTAGAAGTAGGGGAGGGAGAATTATGAATCCCTTTTCAACACCGCCCGCAGCACGTCGCGCACGCCTATTGCCCCTGCGAAAGTGCTGTCGTCGTTGAATAGCGCCACGGGCGCGGTCTCAGATTTATGCATAGCGAGCATTACGGTTTTGAGACTGGTTCCGGGCGTGGCCCAGAAGACGGGCTTGTCTTTGGCGGCGAAGATTTTTTCGGCGTCTACACAAGATACCCACTCTGCCACCGCGCCGTCGCGTTCGACAACAGTCACGCGGTTGTCCCTGCTGAGTTTGAAGCGCGTGGTCTTGCGCCTATCAAGCCAGATCCAGCCGCCTTTGTCTTTTTCCAGTTCGTGAACACCGCGCATCACATTCCACGCAGTGAGAACGGAAAGCGGATTCACATTGGCGATAAAGTCACGCACATAGGCATTGGCGGGGCGCAACACGATGTCTTCCGGCCTGCCTGATTGGACAATACGGCCGCCTTCCATGATGGTGATGGTGTTGCCGATTTTTAAAGCTTCCTCAAGATCGTGGCTGACGAACACAATGGTTTTTTTCAAGGTCTTTTGAAGTTGCAGCAACTCATCTTGCAGCTTGGTGCGGATCAAAGGATCAAGCGCTGAGAAGGGTTCATCCATCAAAAGAATTGGTGCCTCAGTAGCAAAAGCCCTCGCCAGCCCCACGCGCTGCTGCATACCGCCGGAAAGTTCATGCGCGTATTTTCCCGCCCATTGATCAAGGCCCACAAGTTTCAACTGGGTATCCACCTTGGTCTTGCGCGTGGCCTCATCCATCCCCGACAGTTCCAAACCGAAACCCACATTTTCTGCCACGGTGCGCCAAGGCAACAGGCCGAATTGCTGGAATACCATGGCCACGTTTTTCTGGCGGATGCCGCGCAGTGTGGCTTCATCACAAGAAACCACATCAATCATTTTCTTGCCGTCAAACACTTCGATGGCACCGCGTGTCACATGGTTCAAGCCATTTACACCGCGCAGCAAAGTCGATTTGCCGGAGCCCGAAAGGCCCATGAGCACGCTAATTTCGCCTTCCTGTACATTCAGCGATGCATCTGCACAGCCCAGCACAGTGCCCGTCTTGGCCAAGATTTCATTTCGGGTGGCACCGGCATCCAACATGGCTTGCGCCTCAGGAATATGATCGCCAAAAAGAATGTCGACGTTTTTGAACGCAACGACCGTGCTCATTTAGCGGTTCCCTTGGAAAGACGTGAGACACGGTCAAGAATAATGGCAAGAATCACGATGCATGTGCCGGCTTCAACACCGAGTGGAATGTTCATCTGATTGAGGCCGCGGACCACTTGGCTGCCAAGACCCGCTGCGCCGATCAAACCTGCAATCACCACCATGGAAAGCGAAAGCATGATGCATTGTGTGACCCCCGCCATGATGGTGGGCAAAGCGGCTGGCAACTCCACCTTCCATAGTAATTGACTCTTGGTGGCACCAAAGCTCTGACCCGCTTCAATCAATGAACGATGGATTGAGGTGAGGCCCAAATAGGTCATACGCAAAGGTGCTGGTGCGGAGAAGATGATCGTCACCAACATGCCAGAAGGCATACCAAGACCAAAAAGGATCAAAGCCGGAATGAGATAAACATAAGTCGGCATGGTTTGCATGAGATCGAGGATGGGGTTGAGTACGCGCCACACTTTGGGATTATGTGCAGCCCAGATTCCAAGCGGAATGCCGATGGACATCGATACAACAGTTGAGGCGCAAACCAGAACCAGAGTCTGAATGGTGTCTTTCCACAGGCCTTGATTAATCATCAGCAGGAAGCCCAAAAAAGTGCCTAGCGACAGTTTCCACGATCTTTGCAAAGCATAAGCAACGCCAGCAAAAATCAGCGCCAATAAAACTGGCGGTACGGCTAGCAAAGTGCCCACCAGCCCATCAAGAACCACACCCATGGCCCAAGCAAGGCCGCGGAAGATGAAATCAAAATTGAAGGTGAACCAATTAAATATGAGTTTGCCGTAAAGCCCCAAGGGTATTTTGGGAATGAAGGAGAGATTGAAAATCTGATCCATGTATCTCGCGCCCCTGCTATTTGCGTCTCCCCTTCAAACGGGTGAGTTTAAAGAAAAAAGGCGGGCCGTTTAGCCCGCCTTCAACTCTGTCACTATTTGGCCTTAGAGGCCAAGACCTTTTTTCACGGCATCAAGCGCTGGGCCTTTGCCGTCGAATGTTGTCACACCGTCAAACCAACCCTTCATCGCTTCTGGATGGGCCTTCATGTAAGCCACGGCAGCAACTTTGGCATCAACGCTTTTGTCAAGGATTTGGCCCATGACTTCGTTTTCCATGCCCACATCAAACTTCAACTGCTTCACCAGTTTGCCCACATTGGGGCATTCCGCGAGATAGCCTTGGCGCACGGTGGAGTTGACCACGGCAGCACCCATGTTGGGCCCGAAGAGATCATCGCCGCCCGTGAGGTATTTCATTTTAAAGTTGGCATTCATTGGATGTGGGGCCCAGCCCAACCAAACAATATCTTCCTTATTCTGGGTGGCTTTGGCCACTTGCGACAACATGCCAGCTTCGGAGCTTTCCACCAGTTCAAAGCCATCAAGCTTAAACTTGGCGTCCTTGATCATATCCAGAATGTGGCGGTTGCCATCGTTGCCGGGTTCAATGCCATAGAACTTGGCATGAAGGCCGTCTTTGAACTTGGCGATATCGGCAAAATCATGCAGGCCCTTGGCATAAGTATATTCAGGCACGGCCAGAGTATAGAAAGCTCCCGTTGGCAAGTTTGGCCCGATGATTTCAACAGATTTATCATCGCGGTAGGCCTTAATGTCTTCTTCCATGGAAGGCATCCAGTTGCCTAGGAACACGTCAATATCTTTGTTTTTCATAGAAGCGAAGGTGACTGGCACGGCCAGTTGCTTGATGTCGCCCTTATAGCCCATGGCATCCAACATTGCGCCCGTGAGGGCGGTGATGGCGGTTACGTCCGTCCAACCAATGTCAGACATCTTCACCGTTTGGCATGAGGCGGCGTCGCCCGCTTGTGCAGTGGCGGACAAGCCAAACAGGCTGGCCGTCAAGGCCAAGGCGGCTAGTGCTTTAGAAATTGAATTTGTCATTATGTTTCTCCCTGATGACAGAAGTGAACTATTGCCCTTTTTCCGCCCTCCCGCAAGTTACCGCTTCATCACAATCTTTCCGATTGCGGCACTGTTCTTTTCTTCCGCGACACTTTAAGGAAGCCGTTCATCTTTAATGGAGGCCGCAATGACAAAAGTGAAGTGGGGTATCATCTCAACTGCCAATATCGGGGTTGAAAAAGTTTTGCCCGGCATGTTGAAAAGCCCAGATATTGAAATCGTCGCCATCTCGTCGCGCAACCTCAAAACGGCTCAAGAATGGGCGACCAAGCTGGGCATTGCCAAGGCCTATGGTTCTTATGAAGAAATGTTGGCAGACCCTGAAATTGAATGCGTTTATAATCCGCTGCCCAATCACCTGCACGTTCCGTTGACCCTGGCTGCCGCCAAGGTCGGCAAGCACGTGCTTTGCGAAAAGCCCATTGCCATCACGGCGAAGGAGGCCAAGAAGCTGAAGAAGGCTCCGCGCAAAATTCAGATCGCAGAAGCCTTTATGGTGCGCCACGCGCTGCAATGGATTGATGCCAAGGCCCGGGTGAAGGCGGGTGAGATTGGCGAGGTTCGGGCCATTCAAGTGCTGTTCACTTACTTTAACAATGATCCCAAGAATGTGCGCAACATGGCGGGCATTGGTGGCGGAGGCCTATTGGACATCGGCTGTTATCCCATCACTATTGCGCGCTTTATTTTTGATGGCGAGCCAAAGAAGGTGATTGGCACCATTGACCGCGACCCGAAGTTCAAGACTGACCGTTTGATGGGCGGGCTTGCGGACTTTGGTAAAGGTCGACATTTGGGCTTTACGATCTCAACCCAATTATCAAACTTCCAACGCGTGCAGATTATGGGTACCAAGGGGCGCATTGAAATTGAAATCCCCTTCAATGCCCCACCCGATAAGCCGAACAGGATATTTGTGCAAAACGATGAAACTGGCGTGGGTGAATGGCACGCTTTTCCAGTGAGCGATCAATACCAACTGCAAGCCGAAGCCTTCGGCCGCAGCATCCGCGCCAAGAAAAAGCTGGCTTGGGGCGTTGATGACGCGATCAAGAATATGAAGATTATTGATGCCTTCTTTAAGTCAGAGAAGAGCAAGAAGTGGGAGAAAGTTTAAGCTGCCTGCTCAAAAGGCACAATCTTGGCCAGTTCGGCCGTTAACTTGCGTTTCGCAAGCGTTGTGTCGTAGCTAGCTTGGAGGCGCAGCCACCAACCGTCTGAGAGACCAAAGAAGCGACACAGGCGCAAATCCGTATCGGCGCTAATGCCCCGCTTGCCTGAAACAATATCGCCAATGCGCTGGGCCGGAACCCCAATGCTCTTGGCTAGCCGATATTTGGTCATGCCCAAGGGAGCCAAAAACTCCTCCTGCAACATCTCGCCCGGAGACACGGGTATCAAAAGTTTCGCCTTTTTCATCTTCATCAATCCCACAACCGCGCCGCACCGCGCACGCCGCTGTTGCCGCCGTGTTTGGCTCTTGCCACGCGTGGGATGGCCTCGCCACTGAAGGTATAGCGTGCAATGAGGGGCGGCAGTTCTTCGACCAACTCCGGCAAGGCTGATAATCCGCCGCCCATTACGAAGATGTCGGGGTCGACAACATTTAATAAATTGGCACAAATGCGGGCGAAGCGGTCTTGCAGACGCTTTAAGGCAGCGGATGCAACCACAGCACCCAACTTGGCGCGAGAGATGATCTCTGGGCCCGAAAGTTCAAAGCCTGTGGAGCGCGCATAATCCAGCACCAAGCCCGTGCCCGAAACATACATTTCAGCGCAGCCCTGCTTGCCACAAAAGCATTTTACCGGCGGCCAATCTTCTTCGGTCATCCAGGGTAATCCGGTATGGCCAAACTCAGCTGCTTCAGAATGTGCGCCACGGATAATTTTGCCATCAATCACCAAGCCGCCGCCGAGGCCTGTGCCAATGGTAAAGAAGGCCACGACGCCAAAGCCAGCACCTGCGCCATCTTTGGCTTCCGACAAAGCAAAACAGTTGGCATCATTCTCAATGCGAATGGGGCGGCCGATGGCGGCTTCTAAATCTTTCGCCATCGGTTTGCCGTTAGAAGCCACAAAATTAGAATTACGCCATATGCCGGTTTCAGGGTGACTGGAGCCTGGGGCGCCGATGCCCACTGAACCTGCGCCCGCTTCTTGCACCAGGTTTGCAATGGCTGTGATCATCGGGTCATAGTCTTTTGGCGTGTCGATGCGCTTTTCGAAAATGATCTTGTCATCGCGGTTAAAAACCAAGGCATCAATTTTGGTGCCGCCTATATCCACGCCAATACGGCGTTCGGCCCCCGCCACTTCTTTGATTATAGCTGCGCTGGTCGCTTTCTTTTTAGCATCCTCAAGTGCGGGCATAAGCATCGTCGTAACGGATAATGTCATCTTCGCCAAGATAATCGCCGAACTGCACTTCTATAAGTGTCACGTCGCCGTTGTGTAGGTTTTCTAAGCGATGTTTGGCCCCCAGTGGAACATCCACGGCCTGCCCGCGTGTCATGGCCAAAACCTTGGTATCCACAGTTACAGTGGCTGTGCCATCCACCACAGTCCAATGTTCGGCGCGGTGTTTGTGGCTTTGCAACGACAGACGGCCACCTTCTTTGACGACGATGCGCTTTACTTTGAAGCCATGGCCCTCATCCAGCACATGAAAGGAACCCCAAGGGCGATTTTCACTATATTGAGACACAAGTTTACTCCTACACGCTTACCTCAGAATCGGCGGTTGACGGTTTGAATTTGGCTTACTATAAGCCCGCCATTCTAAAGCTGTGAAGTGATACTTAGACTTATCGTTTAGGAACCAATCTCGGCCCAGATTTCAGACACCAACAGTTTTCAAGTTTAACCAGGATCATACATGGCCAATACTTCATCTGCCAAAAAAGCCGCCCGCAGCTCTGCCCGCAAAGCTGTTATCAATAAAGACCGCATCAGCAAAGTGCGCACCTCGGTGCGCAAAGTTGAAGAAGCCATTGTTGGCGGCCAAAAAGTTGACGCAGAAAGCGCATTGAAATTGGCCACCACACAAGTGATGCGTGGCGCCAATAAAGGTGTGATGCATAAGAACGCCGCTTCGCGCAAAGTTTCGCGTTTGACGCTGCGCGTTCGCGCCATGAAGGGCTGAGGCCCGATTCATAACCGTTATACAAGACGGCTGAGTTTTCCTCGGTCATATCTGTCACCAACGCCGCGAAAAGTCATCGCGGCGTTTTTGTTTGTCCGAACACGGAGGGTTAGTGACACGTAAAACCAACTGAATTCAATTACTTGCACGTAGGGGTAAAAATTATAGGTGCGGTTGTTAATGTATTGTTAAGATTTCGATCGTGGAAAAGCATCAATGGTGCTTTTATGAGGCTTGTTGTCATAAATAGCACTATAACTTTTTATTGTTTAGATTCAATTATTTATAAGCCTATCCTGAGTCCCCGTAGAGCCTAATTCAAGACTTTTTCATACTCCGTGTACGGAAGGTCGCATAAATCCAGTTGCGGGGCCACGACTGGTTTGACTAGCGTTTTCTTCAAGGCGGGTCGAAGAGGCACTAAGACCACTACGCCAGATGATGCAGGGTTAAGCTTTCGGCTTGATAGGGGATCGGTAATGGATTTGAGCGACTAGTTTTGTGAGTTCGTGCGTTTAAGGGGCTAAGCACCCCATTTCTGAAATTGACGAAACACATTCAACACAGGCCTTTGGCTTGTGATTGCGAACTTATGGGCACAAGGTAAAATGAGACAAATGACGGTTGAACAATTGCGAGGCGACAACAAGCTGGGCGCTGACAATAAAGAAATTTTGCGCAATCAATGGAGCAAAGTGGCGGCCAGATTGAAGGCGGAGCTGGGCGATGATCTTTATAATAGCTGGTTTGCGCGCATGGACTGTGAAGACCTTTCGAATGGGCAGTTGACGGTTTCGGTTCCCACCCGGTTTCTCAAAAGCTGGATTGAGAACCATTATATCAACAAACTGCGCAAAGTGGCTGAGGGTGAACTTGGCGTTTTGCAAGCCCTGAATGTTCGGGTGCGCCAACAGGGCGAGGCCGCCAAATTGGCGTCTGGTGATGTGCCGCGTTCGCCATCGCCGGAACGTAACAGCGCCACAGCCGCACAAATCCAATCGCTTTTAATGCCAGAACGCGGTGCGGCTCAGGATGAAACTCAAAACTTTGATAATTTCGTGGTGGGCGCATCCAATCAATTGGCCCATGCCGCTGTGATGCGCGTTGCAAGTGCGACGACGGGCCAAGCGTTGACCTTTAACCCACTCTATATCCACTCTGCCGCTGGCTTGGGCAAAACCCACTTGTTGAATGGTTTGGCCCAGCGCGTTCGGCAGCACCAACCGGGCCGCAAAGTGCTGATGTTAACCGCAGAGCGCTTTATGTATGGCTTTATCCACGCCATCCGCAATCGTGATACGCTGGCCTTCAAAGATCAATTCAGCAATGTGGATGTTTTGTTGATTGATGATTTCCAATTCTTGCAGGGCAAGGCCATGCAGCAGGAATTCTGTCATGCCTTTAATTCGTTAGTGGATACCAAGCGGCAAGTGGTGATCGCCGCAGACGTGCCTCCGGCCCAGTTAGACACCATTGACCAGCGCATGCGTTCGCGCCTGATGGGCGGCCTTGTTATCGATATTGAAACGCCCGATGTTGAGCAGCGCCGCAAAATTGTTGAGCTGCGCCACATGATTATGCTGCGTAACGACCCCTCCGCCACGATTGCCCCAGAAATTTTAGGACTTGTGGCAGAACGGATTACGGGTGGTGGGCGTGAGTTGGAAGGTGCTTTGAACAAACTGGTGGCTTATCAGCAATTCAATAAATCCCTGATCACAGTCGATCTAGCCTCGATGGTTTTGCGTGATGCAGCGGGTTCTGCTGATACCAGCCGGATCAAGATTGAAGATATTCTGAAAGTGATCAGCCGCCACTATAATGTGGGCCGCAATGATCTGCTTTCGCCGCGCCGGGCGCGCGAAGTGGTGGTGCCGCGGCAAATTGGCATGTATCTGGCCAAAAAACTCACGGCGCGTTCACTTCCTGAGATTGGTCGCCGCTTTGGAGGCCGCGATCATTCCACAGTACTTCATGCAGTTCGCAAAATTGACGAGCAGATGAAGGGCGATGAAAAACTGGCGAGGGAGCTTGCCCTGTTGATAAGGTTGGTTGAGCAGCAATAAGCTTGAATTTGACGCGTAGTTTCGCCATTGTCCTTTGTTCAAAGGGACAGATAAGACAATGCGCGTTATACTTGAAAAATCGGCCTTTCTGAAGGCGCTCAATCACGTTCAAAGTGTGGTGGAGCGGCGCAACACTATTCCCATTCTGTCTAACGTTATGGTTCAGGCCAAAGGCAACGAGATCAAACTCACAGCCACTGATCTTGATCTTGAGATTGTGGAGTCAGTTATTGCTGAAGTGGCCCAAGAGGGTGCGGCCACTGTGCCCGCCCATATGCTTTACGACATTGTGCGCAAACTGCCCGATGGGGCGCAGTTGGAACTTAATCAAGCCGGAGACAAAGGCCGTGTTGCCATTGTTGCCGGTCGATCACGCTTTGCTTTGCAGGCTTTGCCGCCAGAAGATTTTCCAGATCTTTCCAGCGGTGAATTCGGTAATACATTTACGCTTGCATCTGCCGAACTGCGCTTCCTGATTGAGCGAACGCGGTTTGCAATTTCAACTGAAGAAACGCGCTATTATCTCAATGGAATTTATTTTCATGAAGTGAAACAGGGCAATCACTTGCGGGCTGTGGCCACGGATGGTCATCGTTTGGCGCAAAGCCAAATGGTGCTGCCCGCTGGTGCGCAAGACATGCCCGGAATAATCGTGCCGCGCAAAACAGTTTTAGAATTGGTCAAGCTGTTGGAAGGTGATGACGGCGAGGTTGAGGTTTCGATATCGTCACAGAAAATTCGCTTTAAAGCGGGCAAGCTGGTGCTGACTTCGAAACTGATCGACGGCACCTTCCCTGACTATGAGCGGGTGATCCCGCGCGGTAATGACAAGATTCTGGAAGCAGACACCAAACAATTCGCCGAAGCCGTGGACCGCGTTTCCACCCTCTCTTTTGAAAAAAGCCGCGCGGTCAAGCTGGCGTTGGGCGAAGGCAAACTGACCATGGTGGTGAACAACCCAGACTCTGGCTCTGCTGAAGAGGAAATTCATGTTTCCTATGATCGTGAGCCGATGGAGATTGGTTTCAACTCGCGCTATCTCTTAGACGTTGCCTCGCAGGTGAAGGCGGAGACCATGCGCTTTGAATTTAATGACGCAGGCTCACCCACCGTGGTGCGCGACCCGAAAGACGAACAGTCGCTGTTCGTGCTGATGCCTATGCGGGTTTGAGAGAGATCCCTCACCCTGGCGCTGAAGCGCCTGCCCCTCTCCCCGCAAACGGGGCGAGGGGCGAAATACAATGCTCAACGCCGCCCTTCTCCCCCGAGGGGAGAAGGTGGCCGAAGGCCGGATGAGGGGCCGCGCGTGGCAACATGAACATCACCCGCCTCACGCTGACTGAGTTTCGCAACCATAGCGCTTTGCGTTTGCAGCCGGCAAAGCCGCTTATTTGCCTCTTTGGCCCCAATGGTGCGGGCAAGACCAATATCCTTGAAGCTGTGTCACTTCTGGTTCCGGGCCGGGGATTGCGCGGGCAAGATTTTCACCTTCTGGCCAGACTGGAAGGCAAGGGGGATTGGGGTGTGGCCTCAGAAGTTCAAACGCCCTTGGGTGAGATAAAGTTGGGCACAAGTTTCGACGGCGGAGCTGCCACGTCGCGCAAGGTTGCAGTGGATGGACATTTAGAAAAATCCTCCGGTGCCTTGGCGCATTATCTTAAAATGCTTTGGCTGACACCCGCTCAAGACCGGCTTTTTATGGGGCCCGGATCAGATCGCCGCAGGTTCTTTGACCGCATGGTGGCCACCTTCAATGACAGCCATTCTTCTCATGTTTCAGCCTTTGAAAAGCTGATGCGTGAGCGCAACGCCCTGCTGCAGCAAAATCGCGCCGATGAGGTTTGGCTAGCCTTACTGGAAACACAGATGTCTGAGCAGGCCATTGCCATTGCTGTGGCCCGCAATCAGGCTGCTGATCTGCTGGCACGGCATTTTGCCAGCCACCTATCGCACGGGCCTTTCCCTTGGGGCGTGTTGCAGCTTCACGGCGAAATTGAAGAGATGGTGGCTGCATTTCCCGCCGTGCAAGCCGAGGACAAATACGCTAAGATTTTGTCCGATTCGAGAGGTCTTGATCGGTCGCAGCAACGCACCATGAGAGGCCCGCACCGCGCGGATATTTCCGTGCAGCATGGGCCCAAATCAACACCTGCCGAACTGTGCTCTACGGGAGAACAAAAGGCATTGTTGATCGGTCTGGTTTTGGCACAGGCACAGGCGGCGAAAGAGGTTTTAGGGGCCTCTCCCATCCTTCTTCTGGATGAGGTGGCGGCGCATTTGGACGAGGCACGCAGACGCGGGTTATTTGCCTCGCTCACAGCGCTTGGATGCCAAGCCTGGATGACGGGCACAGACGAAAATTTATTTGCGGAGGCAGGAGCTTTCGCATGCAAGTATGAAGTGAAAGACGGGACAGTACATGTCAGATATTGAAAATGCATCGGAAGCTTATGGCGAGGAATCGATCAAGATTCTGAAAGGCCTTGATGCTGTGCGCAAACGCCCCGGCATGTATATCGGCGACACGGACGATGGTTCTGGCCTGCATCACATGGTTTATGAAGTTGTCGACAATGCCATCGACGAAGCGCTGGGTGGTCATGCCACTTTGGTCACTTGCACACTGAATGCTGATGGTTCCGTCACCGTCACCGATAACGGGCGCGGCATTCCTACGGGCATCAAGCAAGATGATGACAATGTGCCGAAGCGATCGGCTGCCGAAATTGTGATGACAGAATTACATGCGGGCGGCAAGTTTGACCAGAACTCCTATAAAGTTTCCGGCGGTTTGCATGGTGTGGGTGTTTCGGTGGTGAACGCATTGTCGGTTTCGCTGAAGCTCACCATTCGCCGCGAGGGTAAATCACATTTCATCTCCTTCACCCACGGGGTGCCAGATGCGCCGCTGGTTGTGACAGGTTCTTCCGACGGCAAGCGCGGCACCGAAGTGACTTTCCTGCCTTCAACTGAAACTTTCACTCAAACCAAATTTGATTTCGCCACGCTGGAACATCGCTTGCGTGAGCTGGCCTTCCTCAATTCCGGCGTACGCATCACCCTCACCGATAAGCGCGGGATTGAGCCGCATGTTTTGGAGCTCTTCTACGAAGGCGGCATTACGGCCTTTGTGCGTTATCTTGACCGCACCAAACAGGGCTTGATCAAAGAGCCTATTTTTGTGACTGGCGAACGCGATGGGCTGATTGTGGATTGCGCCTTGTGGTGGAATGACAGCTATCATGAAAGCGTATTCTGCTTCACCAACAACATTCCACAGCGCGATGGCGGCACGCATTTGGCGGGTTTTCGGGGTGCTTTAACCCGCATCATTAATAACTACGCCGAAAGCAGCGGCATTGCCAAGCGCGAGAAAGTGGCGATTACCGGTGACGACGCGCGTGAAGGCCTCACCTGTGTGCTTTCAGTAAAAGTGCCTGATCCGAAATTTTCATCACAGACCAAAGATAAACTGGTTTCGTCCGAAGTGCGCCCCGTAGTGGAAGGCATTGTGAATGAGCAGTTGGGTGCATGGTTTGAAGAGCATCCGTCGGAAGCCAAGGCCATCGTGGGCAAGGTGGCGGAAGCTGCGGCCGCACGTGAAGCGGCTCGCAAAGCACGTGAGCTGACGCGGCGCAAAGGTGCTCTCGATATTTCATCTCTGCCCGGCAAATTAGCTGATTGCCAAGAGCGCGATGCGGCTTTGTGTGAACTGTTCATTGTAGAAGGCGACTCGGCTGGTGGCTCTGCCAAGCAAGCACGTAACCGGGCGAACCAAGCCGTATTGCCCCTGCGCGGTAAAATTTTGAACGTGGAACGGGCGCGTTTCGACAAGATGTTAGGCTCAGCCGAGATCGGCACTTTGATCACAGCTTTAGGCACAGGCATTGGCCGCGAAGAGTTCAATGCTGACAAGCTGCGCTATCATAAAATTATTATCATGACCGACGCAGATGTGGACGGCGCGCATATTCGTACTTTGTTGCTCACCTTCTTCTATCGCCAGATGCGTGAAATTGTGGAGCGCGGTCATCTCTATATTGCCCAGCCGCCGCTTTATAAAATTAAGCGCGGCCAGTCTGAACAATATCTAAAAGACAATGACGCGCTGGAATCCAATTTGATTGACGTGGGCCTTGAAGGCACCACGCTTTCATTGGCGGATGGCAGCGAACGCGGCGGCATTGATTTGCGTGCTGTGGTGGAAGAGGCTGTGGCCGTGCGCAGCATGATAGCAGGCCTTCATTCGCGTTATCCGGTTTCGATCATCGAGCAAGCCGCTATTGCAGGCGCACTTAATCCCGAAGTGATTTCAACACCTGAAAATGGTGTGCAAGCTGCGGCCTATATTGCACGCCGCCTCAATGCCATTGCTGATGAAACAGATCGCGGCTGGGTGGGCAGCGTGGCCTCAGACGGTGGCTTGATATTTGAACGCACATTGCGTGGTGTGAAAGAAAGTTGGCATGTGGACGGCAAACTGATTTCGTCGCAAGAAGCGTTGCGCCTTGACCGCAAGACGGCGCATTTGCAGGAAATTTATGCGCGTTCATCGAAACTGAAGCGCAAAGATTTTGAGACCGCCATTCATGGGCCACTGTCGCTTCTTGATGCTGTCTTCCTCACCGGCCGCAAGGGCATCTCACTGCAACGTTATAAAGGCCTGGGCGAGATGAACC